>CAZUZD010000115.1:0-17262 GCA_964624465.1 uncultured Isosphaeraceae bacterium | reverse complement strand
CTGGTGCGTCGGGCCGTCCTCGCCGACGCCGATCGAGTCGTGGGTGAAGATGTAGATGACCGGCAGCTCCATGATCGCCGCCAGGCGGATCGCGGGCCGCGAGAAGTCGCTGAAGATGAAGAAGCCCGCGCCATACGGCCGGACCTTCGTCAGCGCCATCCCGTTCAGGGTCGACGCCATCGCCATCTCGCGGACGCCGAAGTGGAAGTTGCGGCCCTCGTAGTGGTCGGCCTGGAAGTGGCCGGCCGCCTTGTCCTCGATGATCGTCTTGGTCGAGGGCGCCAGGTCGGCCGCCCCGCCGATCAGCCAGGGCACGTTCTTCGCGATGACCTGCTGCACCGTGCTCGACGCCGCCCGGCCGGCCTGGCCCTTGGGGTCGGCGGGGAACGTCGGCAGGCCCTGGTCCCAGCCCTGCGGCAGCTCCCGGCGCTGCATCAGCTCCAGGTCCTTGGCCTCCTGCGGGAACTGGGCCTTGTAGGCCGCGAACCGCTCGGCCCAGGTCTGGTGCAGCTCGGCGCCGCGGCGGCCGATGCCCTCGGCGAACTGCTCGTACACGCCGGCGGGCACGACAAACTTCTCAGGGGAGAGGTGGAACCGCTTCTTGAAGTCGACGATCACGTCCTCGCCCAGCGGCTCGCCGTGCGCGGTGTGGCTGTCCTGCTTCTTGGTGCCGTAGCCGATGTGGCTGTCGACGATGATCAGCGTGGGCCGGCGCCGCTCGTTCAGGAACACCTCGAAGGCGCGGGCGAGCATGGCCGTGTCGTTGGCGTCGGCGACGCGGGTCACGTTCCAGCCGGCGGCGAGGAAGCGGGTGGCGACGTCCTCGCTGAAGGCGAGGTCGGTCGAGCCCTCGATCGTGATCCGGTTGTTGTCGTAGATCCAGCAGAGGTTGTCGAGCTTGAGGTGGCCGGCCAGGCTGGCGGTCTCGGAGCTGGCCCCTTCCATCAGGTCGCCGTCGCCGCAGATGGCGTAGACGTTGAAGTCGAAGAGGTCGAAGCCCAGTTTGTTGTAGCGGGCCCCCAGCCACTTGCCGGCCATCGCCATGCCGACGCTGTTCGAAACGCCCTGGCCGAGCGGGCCGGTGGTCGTCTCGACGCCGCTGGTCCAGTGGTACTCGGGGTGGCCGGGGGTCTTGCTGTCGATCTGGCGGAACTTCTTGATGTCGTCGAGCGAGACGGCCGGGGTGTCGACGACCTCGCTGTCCCCCTTGACCGACTTCGTGCCCGAGAGGTGCAGCAGCGAGTACAGGAGCATGGAGGCGTGCCCGGCCGAGAGCACGAACCGGTCGCGGTTCGGCCAGATCGGGTCGCTGGGGTCGTAGCGGAGGAACCGCTGCCAGAGCGTGTAGGCGACGGGCGCCAGCGCGACCGGGGTACCGGGGTGTCCCGAGTTGGCCGCCTGCACGGCGTCCATCGACAGGGTGCGGATGGTGTTGATGCAGAGCTGGTCGATGTCGCTGGCCGTCCAGTTCGAGGCCGTGGCGGGCGCGGTCGCGGACATGGGATTCCCTGTCGGTGGAGAAGAGGCCGTGGGCCTGTCAGCGCCCGGCACGAGCGGGCGGCGAGGGTCACGGACGGTGCTCGGTCGCGGCGATCGGGGCGCGACGCGACGGCGGTCGTCGCGGGCTGGGCGCATGGAGACCCCGGATTTCCCGTCGCCGGCTCAGGTCCGCCATTATAGTGCCTGCGATCCGAGCGCCTACGGCCCAGACCGCACCCGCACCGGCCACGATCCCGGCGATCGGCCCCGGGCAAGCCACGGAGCTCCGCGGTGGTGCGGGGTCCGCTGCCGCCCGAGGTCAGGCGTTGGCCTTGATGCGAAACACCTGGAAGATGGCGATGGCCGCTGCGACCTTCGGGCCGAGCTCCGCAGGAACTTCGACCCGGACGTGGACGACCGAGGTGCCGGGATCGAGCGCGAGCCAGAGTGCCGCCCGTTGCTGGCCCGCCAGCTCGTAGTCAAACCAGCGATCGGCTTCCTGGTCGGTGGACTCGATGCCGTGGCAGATGGCCGTCCAGTCGTCCGGGTCGAGATCGTAACCGACGAACCAGCCGATCGACTGGAGGAACGGCCGCAGGTTCTCAGCGAACACCCAGTCGGTCATCGTCGGGATCGCCTCCGAACGACCAAGCTCAGCGGCAAAGGGTGGCTGTGGTCCTGAAGTCAGGACTACGGCCGAGGGCCGTCGCCGGGCCGGAGAACACCGTGGTCTCGCGGACGAGACCACAGCCACCCGCCGCGCAACCGAGAGAGCGATCTTCGCACCGGACGCGCTGCGGCGGTGTGGGGCCCAAGGCAGCTCGAGGTCAGGTGGCATGCTTGTACGGACCGAAGCCGTAGTACTTGGGCCGGTCATCGAGCCGCACATGCAGCCAGGAAACTCCAGCCCCGGCCGTGCTGAGCCAGACGGGTCTGTTTCCGATACGACGACTCATCCACTCGCCGACCGACTGCCAGAGAGCGTGTCGCTGCCGATCGGGTGCACCCCGGGCGAATGCCGCGATGTGTCCGTAGACCGATGCTTCAACAACCGGGCATGGCACGACCAGGATCGCATCCCCGCCGACATTGGGAAATGCCATCACCATCGCGTCCGATGCGTCGCCGAAGTGCTCGGCAAACGCCTTCGGATCGGGTTGCCGAGCGAGGCCGGGACTATCGATCAGCACGAATTCGAAAGGCCGCATCGCCGTGCCGGTGGTCACTAGCGGTGTCTCCCAGCGGAACGCCTGAAACGGCGACTCCGCCAGGACCTGATTGAATTGAGAGCGGAACGCAGGGTCTCCCTGCCAGCCCCGGACGACGTCCGCGAAGGTGGCCGGCCGCACATCGAGGTCGACCACGAAGCGTTGGCCCTGGCCGCGTGCGAACTCCTCGCTCCGGATGGCCCACATCGGCGACGCCTCCCGAGCCCCCGGAACACGGATTCGGCCGCTGAACTGGCGTGCGGTCACACGTACAGGAGTCTGCAGACTCAATCAGATTCCTGAAGTGTGCCGTCCCGAACCGAGGTTCTCAAGACTCCGGCGGAGTCGATCATGGCTGGCTTCCTGTCAGAGGCGCGTCGCCGCAGGGTGTGCACCTTGGCGGGAGTCCAGAGCCGGTCCGCAGGTATGTGGTGATCGCCAAGTCCGGTTGACCTCGGCCGTGGGTCCCGCAGATGATCAGGTCCCCCCTGGATCGCGAACCGCCGCCGGATGTGGCGTGTCGATGGATGTGGGACGGGGCAGGGGGCCGGACGGTCACGCGTTGGCGTGGCGCCGGCCGGCGAGAGGGAGTGACTGGGCATGGGCGCGGGCATGGAAGTCGAGGCGGTCAGGGGCCCGGAGGCCCCGGCGACGTCGGACCGGCGCGAGCCGCCGGCCACGTTCGGCGCCGAGCTGCGGCCCACGCTGGCGCTGGCGACGCCCATTGTCCTGGCCGAGCTGGGCTGGATGGCGATGAGCGTGGTCGACCTGATCATGGTCGGCCGGCTGGGGGCCGAGGCGATCGGCGCGGCGGGCATCGGCAACGTCGTGTTCTTCACGGTGACGGTGCTCGGCATCGGCATCCTGGCGGGCCTGGACACGTTCGTGTCGCAGGCCTTCGGCGCGGGGCGGGTGGGCGAGTGCCATCGCTGGCTGGTGCAGGGGCTGTACCTGGCCCTGGGGTGCGCCCCGCTGCTCATGGCCCTGATCTTCGGGACGGTCCCCTGGCTGGGCCGCTGGGGCATCGACCCGGCGGTGGTCGCCCGCGCCGGGCCGTACCTGGGCGTGCAGGCGCTGAGCCTGCCCATGCTGCTCGTCTACTTCGCGCTGCGGCGGTATTTGCAGGCGATGAACCTGGTGCGGGTGGCGATGGCCACGCTCCTGATCGCCAACGTGCTGAACCTGGTCGGCAACTGGGCCCTGATCCACGGCCGGCTCGGCCTGCCGGCGCTGGGGCTCACCGGGTCGGCCTGGGCCACGCTGATCTCGCGCACGGCGATGGCCCTGATCCTGGGCGGGTACGCGATCTGGCACTCGGCCCGGCACGGCACCGGGCTCGGGCAGACGCCGAGGGCGCCCGACTGCTCGGAGCTGCGGCGGCTGATCGGCCTGGGGCTGCCGGCGGCCGGGCAGGCGCTGCTGGAGGTCGGGGTCTTCGGCGCGGCGGCCGTGCTGGCGGGCCGGCTGGGGGCGATCCCGCTGGCGGCGCACGAGGTGGTCCTGCACGCGACCTGCGTCTCGTTCATGGTGCCGATGGGCCTGTCGGCGGCAGGCTCGGTGCGGGTCGGCCAGGCGATCGGCCGCGGCGATCGGCCTGGCGCGGCGCGGGCGGGCTGGTCGGCGCTGGTGATCAGCACCGGCTTCATGACCGTCTCGGCGCTGCTGTTCCTGCTGCTGCCCCAGCAGATCCTGGGCACGTTCACCAACGACCGCGCGGTGCTGGCCGCCGGCCTGCCGCTGCTCTGGGCGGCGGCGCTGTTCCAGATCTTCGACGGCATCCAGGTGACGGCCATCGGCTGCCTGCGGGGCCAGGGCGACACCCACTCGCCGATGTACGTCGGCATGGCCGCCTACTGGCTCTTCGGCCTGCCGCTGGGCGCCGTGCTCGCGTTCCGGTCCGGCTGGGGCGTCTTCGGGATCTGGGTCGGCCTCACGACGGGCCTGATCGCCGCCGGCCTGATCCTGCTCGCCCTCTGGGCCCGCGCCGCCGACCGCCTGCGGCACGGCCCGGCCGTCTGACAAAAGGCCGCCGGCGTCAGCCGCCCAGCGAGTTGACGAGCAGGTGCGCCGCCAGCGCCAGGCCGCCGCCGGCCAGGAGCGCCGCGAAGGCGATCGACCAGCGGGCGTCGTACGGGTGCGGCTGCTCGTCGGCGGGCAGCGACCGGGCGAACCGGGCGTGCTGCCAGGCGGACATGGCGATCCCGCTGGCGCCGAAGAGCACCAGGCCCACCCCGATGACCGTGGAGGTCAGGTTCGAGGCCAGGATGCCGTCGGCGTCGCGGCGCATCATGGCCAGGAACAGGCCGAAGCGGGCGACCACGAAGCCCAGCCCCATGATGGCCAGCCCGGTGCGCACCCAGGCCAGCAGGGTCCGTTCGGCGGCGAAGAAGACGCGGGGGTCGGGACGGTCGGCCATGGGTCGCCTCAGGCTCCTGCGGTGGTGGCCGCCGCCACGAGCTGGGCGACCGTCTGCTCCAGCAGCGCGGTGCCGCCGAAGGTCATGCCGAGCGCCCGCAGCTTGCCGGTCTCGATCTGGTGCTTCGGCTCTTTGGCTCCGCCGCGCACCTCGGCGTGGCCGCCCGAGATCCGCTGCGCGATCGTCGCGACCTCGAACTCCGAGATCGAGCGGTCGTAGCAGTGGAACGCCTCGCCGGTGATGCGGTCGGCCCCGGCGTCGAGCAACAGGGCCACGGCCCGCGCCACGTCGGCGGCGTGCACCTCCTTGCCGGCCCGAGAGCACTCGACCGACTCGCCGGCCACGACGCGGGAAACCAGGTCGAACCACTTGCTGTGCCGGGCCGGGTGCGCCAGGCCGTAGATGCCGGTCGGTCGCAGGGCGCAGAGGGGATACCCCTGGCCCTTGCCGTAGCTGGTCACGAACGCCTCGATGGCCGCCTTGTGGGCGCCGTAGTGGCTGGTCGACCAGGTCGGGTGCGTCTCGTCGAGCGGCCGGTCGTGCAGGATGATCTCGTGGACGGCGCAGGTGGAGAGGAACACGAACCGACTCACGCCGGCCGTCCGGGCCGCCTCGATCAGGCGAATGGTGCCGACAACGTTCGCCTCGACGAACGCGACCAGGTCCCCCTCGGCGCCCCGGAAGCCGGCGCCCGGCCGGTCGAACGCGGCGTGCACGACGGCCTCGCAGCCCTCGACCAGCGGGGCGTACGACCCGGGTCGCGTCAGGCCCCCCTCGACCCAGTCGATCGCCGGGGCCAGTGGCTCGAACCCCGAGCGATCGCTGGTGGGGCGGTACCAGCACCGCAGGGCATCGCCGCGGCCGGCCAGCTCGCGGGCGAGGTAGCGGCCCAGGAATCCGGTCGCGCCGGTCAGTGCCACGCGCATGGGAGGAGCCTCCGGGGAGGTCGGGCGGGTGCGGTGGTCGGGGAATGCGAACGGGCCGGACCCGAGGGCCCGGCCCGTGCATCAGAGCGGATCCACGGTCAGCGGCTCAGCGGCCCTTGGGCAGGGCACCGCCGGGAGCGGCGGTCGGGGCCGGGGCGGGGGTGACATCGAGCAGCTCGATGTCGAAGACGAGGACGGCGTTGGGGCCGATGGTCGCGCCCGGAGGGTTCTCGCCGTAGGCCAGCTCCGACGGGATGAAGAGCCGGGCCTTGCCGCCCTTCTTCATGAGCTGCAGGCCCTCGGTCCAGCCGGGGATGACCCGGTTGAGCGGGAACTCGATCGGCTCGTTGCGCTTGTACGAGCTGTCGAACTCGGTGCCGTCGAGCAGCGTGCCGCGGTAGTTCACCTTGACGATGTCGGTCGCCTTGGGCGCCGGGCCGGTGCCCTCGGCGGAGATCACGTACTGCAGGCCGCTCTTGGTCGACTTCACGCCCGGCTTGGTGGCGTTCTCGGCGAGGAACTTGGCGCCATCGGCCTTGTTCTTCTCGCCGACGGCCTTGGCCTTGGCCGTCTGCTGCGCGACGAACTGGTCGCGGAAGGCGGTCATGACCTGCTCCATCTGGGCCTCGGTCAGCCGGGGCTTGGCGCCGGACATGCCGTCCTTGAGGCCGGCCAGGACCTGGGTCAGGTCGAGCTCGAGGCCCTGGTCCTTGATGTTCTGGCCGAAGCCCAGGCCGATGCTGTAGCTGGCATCCGCGGTGAGGTTGGCCGACGGCGGGGCCGCCGGGGCCGCGGCGCCCTTGGCCTGCGCCGGGGCGCCCTTGGCGGCCGGCGGGGCATCCTGCGCCATCACGAACGAGGTGCCGACGACCAGGCCGAGCCCGACCGCCGCGAACGGGGAACGCTTCATCCCTACTCCTTCTCAGGGGGCGCGAGGTCCCGCGACTGGCGGGTCCCCGCGGTGCCGGCCGGACCGAGTCGAGTCCCTCGCTGTGCGGAACCCGGCCGTGGCGAAGAGCCGCCCGGACCGCACGATGGGTCCGGGCGCCATGTTCAACATTGTACGAAGTCGCCGCCGAGCGCACAGACCAGACCCGGACCGAAGGGCGGTTCGCCCCCCGGAGCCGGCCCGGTCCGTGCCGTCAGCGGACCGGCGGGTAGAAGTACCGGTTCAGGCTCGACTCGCCCGACAGGGCGCCCCAGGTGTACCGGTCGTAGGCGTGCCCGTACGGCGTGCCGTAGAACGGATACGGGTCATCCCCGCCGTACGAGACGTACCAGCGGGCCGGCTGCATCCGCGTGGCCGAGGCCGTGCTGTACGGGAACGGCGTGCCGGCCGGCAGCACCACCGGAGCACTGATCGTGCCGGCGCTGTAGCTCATGTCGACGGCGCCGGCGTACCCGGAGTGGTACACGATCCCGCCGGCGGGGACCGGGCTGGCGTAGCCCGCCGGGACGAGGCTGGTGGAGCCGACGACCGGGGCCGTGGTGGTGATCTGGATCGGTCGGGGGCCGCCGAGGATCTGGGCCTGGGTCCGGCCGGGGCCAACGACGCCGAGGGCCAGCGCCAGCAGCGCGGCGGCGAGGTGCCGTTTCATGGTGCGAGTGCTCCGTCGCGGGGGAAGTCTGCGGGCGGATGGGTCAACGGGCCCGGTCAGTCCTCGGAGGATCGCGAGGACCGGGCACGACCGCCTGGGCCATCCGTCATAACCGCCCGCCGCGACGGGAGCAACGTCCGACCGCCCGGCCGGTGCCGGGCCCCGTCGGGGTGCCAACGCCCCCGCGGACCACGGAGCAGGCAGTTCCTGCGCCGCGGCACGGGGCCGGGGGCCGGGTCACTTCACCCGGATCAGCTTCATGATCCGGCCGGCGACGTTCCAGTCCTGCACGTACAGGTTGCCGTCCTGGTCCCAGGACGAGCCGTGGGTGCCGGAGAAGATCCCCTCGATCCACTTGTCCTGGGGCACGTTGTAGTTGCCGCCCAGGGCGGGGTCGGGGTTGTGGCCCAGCACGGCCATGATCGTGTTGTTCTTGTCGAGGATGACCAGCCGGCCCTGGAGGTCGGGCACCGAGACGTAGTCGCCCTGCACCTGCGCCGAGGTCGGCATGCCCAGGCCGGTGACCACCTCGCCGAGGAACTCGCCGTCGAGGCCGTAGTGCACCAGCCGGCCCTTGGGCTGGTGGTTGCGGTCGCAGATCAGGAGGCGGGGCGGGTCGTAGCGGGTGTCGAGCGTCATGCCGTGCGCGGTGTTGAACTCCTTGAGCCCGTTGCCCTTGGAGCCGAAGTACCGCAGGTACTTGCCGTCCTTGTCGAAGACGAAGATGTGGTTGCTGGCGTAGCCGTCCGAGAGGAAGATCGTGCCGTCGGGGGCCACGGTGATGGCCGTGGGGCTGAACTGCTTCAGGTCCAGGCCCGACTCCTTCGGGTACGGCAGCTTGAGCGCCACGTCGCCGGACTTCGCGTGGAACTTGATGCCCTCGGCGTTGGCGTTGCGGGCGCCGTAGATGAACTCGGCGTCGCCCTCCTGGCGGATCTTCATGTCGTGGAGGTTCGTGTACGGCTCGCCGAGGAAGCTCTTGACGACCTTGCCGTCGGGGCTGAACACGAATACGCCGGCGGCGGCGCTGGTGTAGATCAGGCCGTCCTTGTCGACGACCACGCTGCCGTGGCAGGGGCCGATGGCCGAGTGGCCCTCGGCGTTCAGGCCCCAGCCGGGAACGGTGTCGAAGGTCATCAGGCCGCAGCCCATGCGCACGGGCTTGGGCGTGTCGGAGGCCGCGGCGGGCAGGGCCAGGCCGCAGACCAGGGCGGCCGCCAGGCCGAACTGTCGCGTCGTCATGGAGGGCATTCCTCGGGGGGTTGGGCCGTCACCGCGGCGCGCCGGGACACGAACCCAACGGGCCCCGCGACCGGGAGAGGACGGCCGACTGCGTCGCATTGTGCGCCGGATCAGCGGCTCATGCCACCACCCGCCGGGCCCAGCACCGTGACACCCTCGGGAGCGACCACGTCAGAGGCAATCGAGCCGTCACGCCGGCGCTCGTGGCGGACGTGGATCGGTCCGTGCGGGGTCGGATATTCCCCCTCGGCGTGGTCGAGCGGTCCGAGCCAGGGCTCGACCCGGACCCGTTGGCAGCCGGGCTCGACGGGTTGCACGCCCAGGACGTGCCGGCTGAGCCAGGCGGTCGGCCCGGCCGACCAGGCGTGGCAGAGGCTCAGGCCATGACCACGGCGCCGGTTGCCGCTGCGGCCGGCGTGCACGTCGCGCCGGGGGTCCCCGACAGGCACGTCGATCGGATCCGATTGCGCGGCCCAGTCGAGGGCGAACTCCTCCCACCAGGTGGTCGCGCCCAGGTCGAGCATGGCGCCCCAGAACCGGCCGATCAGGTCGAGGGCCCCCGCGTGGTCGCCGGCCAGCGCCCGGGCCTCCAGCACCGCGTAGCCCAGGTACGGGCTTAGGCCGGCGGCCGGATCGGGGGCCAGGCACTCGAGGTTCGCAGGCCGAGCCGACGCCAGGCCGCCCAGGACCATCAGCGCCCGGGCCTGCTTGCACGCCGTGGAGGGCGTCTGGTACGCCATCAGCCGGTCGAGTGTCGCGAGGCAGCGGGCCTGCGCGTCGGACTCGCCGAGGAGCGCCAGCAGCGGGTCGGCCGCCCGCAGGGCCAGGGCGGTCAGCCCCTCGTAGCCGACGTGCACGGCCACCGGGTCCTCGGTCGTGGTCCAGTCGAGGTAGCGCCAGCCTTCATAATGCTCGCAGCCCTGCGCGTCGATCGCGGCGCCGATCAGGCCCAGCAGCTTGACGAGGTAAGGCCGCTGGGCTTCGAGGTACGGGCGGTCGCCAGAGTAGGCAAACCAGGCGGCCTGACAGTGGATCCACCAGAGCGAGTAGCCGGGAATCCCGTTCATCCAGCTCAGCCAGGTGCCCAGCAGCGGGGTCCGGTCGCGGAGCTCGTCGAGGCTGGCCGGCAGGTCGGGATGCGGGCCGAAGGCGGCGGCGATCACGTCGAGCGCCGGGTACAGGTCCCCGGCCCACACCGTCTGCCCGCGCTTGATCCCGTCCCACACCTGCCCCTGCATGCAGAGCCCGACCGTACGGGCGCCCACCTCCCAGATCCGGTTCAGCCGCTCGTCGCTGCACGCGAACGACCCGAGCCGCTCGGGCTCGGGTGCCGCGTCGTAGGCCTCGGGCAGCATCAGCCCGGCGGCGAGTGAGTCCGGGGCCAGCTCGACCGAGGCGAACCGGAACCCGGTCACGCCCGAGGTCCAGGTCGCGCCGGGGATGATCTCGACGACGGTCCCGGCCCGGGTCGATGTGGTCGCCTCCGAGACCGACTCGCCCAGCCGCACCCGCACCCGACACGTCCCGGCCTCGGCGGTCCCCGGGACCCGGAGCCGGAGGCCTCCGAACCGCTCGCGGCCGAAATCGAGCACGACCCGGGGCCCGAGGTTCCCGGAACCAACCGCTGCGTCCAGGCGAATCGTCGCCGGCAGCGGAGCCGTCGCGGACTCCCCCCCGCCGAGGGGCGGCGCGGGCCAGACGATCCGCTGGGCCGGAACGCCGAGACGGGAAGGCATGGGCATCGCAGTTCCTCGATTTCCTCGACCGCACGCCCGAGCTGTCGTGCCCGGCCCCCGACCGTGCCCCGGTCGCCAGGCTGAGATCACCATAACACGAGCAATTCATTCGGTGGCAATTGTCCCCCCGACTCCGGCCGTGCGGCGGTACACTCGGGCGACAGTTCCGACCGTTGCCGACCGGCGACCGTCCGGCTCGGCTGGCCCGCTCCGGAGTTCCTGTGACGATGACCGCACCCCTCGCCTGCGACGACCGTCGCGCCGGCCGCCCGGCCCGTGCGATCCTGAAGTCCCTGGGCGCCGGCGGGCTCGCCTTGCTGCTGGCGACGACCGCCGCGGCCCAGCCGCCGGGCGATCGCCCCGGGCCCGGACCCGGGCGGCCGCTGGTGATCCCGGTCACGGTGCAGGTCGACCGCGACCTGAACTACGCCGGCACCGACGACCCCCGGCAGACGCTCGACGTGTACCGGCCGAAGTCCGGCAAGTCGCGCCTCCTGCCGGTGATCGTGAACATCCACGGCGGCGCGTTCCGGATGGGCGACAAGGGCATGGGCATGGCCGAGGTGATGGGCCTGGTCACCGAGGGCTCGTACGCCGTCGTCTCGATCAACTACCGCCTCAGCGGCCAGGCGCAGTGGCCGGCTCAGATCCACGACTGCAAGGCCGCCATCCGCTGGATCCGGGCCAATGCCGGGACGTACCACTTCGACACCGACCACATCGGCGTCATCGGGGCCTCGGCCGGCGGCCACCTGGCGGCCATGCTCGGCACCAGCGGCGGCGTGCCCGAGCTGGAGGGGACCGTCGGCCCGAACCGCACTCACAGCAGCCGGGTGACGTGCGTCGTCGACCAGTTTGGACCCAGCGAGCTGCTGGCGATGGCCGAATTCCAGAAGGGGCCGCGGACGGCCAACGACGCCGGCTCGCCCGAGTCGCAACTGATCGGCGGGGCACTGCCCGACCACCCGGACCGGGCGCGGGCGGCCTCGACCACGACGTACATCACGAAGGACGACCCGCCGTTCCTGATCCTGCACGGCACGGCCGACCCGCTGGTCCCGTTCAACCAGTCGGAGCGGCTGGCCCGGGCGCTCAAGGACGTCGGGGTGCCGGTCACGTTCATCCCCGTGAGCAACGCCGGCCACGGCGGGTTCCGCAACCCCGAGGTCGGAGTCCGGATCAAGCAGTTCTTCGACACCCACCTGATCGAGCGCCCGCTGGGCCCGATCGCCGAGACCCCGATCCCGAACACCCCGGGCGACGGCGCCATCCGGTGAGCCCGCAGAGTCGGCCCCGGGCGGCCCTCGTGCGCCCGGGCCGGCTTGCCGCTGACCGGCCCGCGGGTTAAACTTTTGAGGAATCTGGGACGGCGGCGCGGCCCTGGTCGCGGTGCGGGACGAGACCGAGGCGGACCGGGAGATTGCCATGCGGCCCGACCACAGCCATCCCTACGGGGTGATCCGCCGCGAGTTCCTCCAGGTCGGCTTCTCCGGCTTCCTGGGGATGAGCACCGCCGGCGTGCTCGCCGGCCGCGCCCGCCAGGCGGCGGCCGCCGCGCCCGATGCCCTGCCGCCGGCCGGCACGGCGAAGTCGATGATCCTGGTCTTCCTCACCGGAGGCCTGGGCCACCTCGACAGCTTCGACATGAAGCCCGACTCGCCCGTGGGCATCCGGGGCGAGTTCAACCCGATCGACACGACGGCGCCCGGCGTCTCGATCTGCGAGCACCTGCCCGGCCTGGCGGCCCGGGCGCAGCAGCTGGCCATCGTGCGGTCGCTGTCGCACGAGCACACGAACCACCTGAACGCGACCCACCAGCTCCTCACCGGCCGACCGCAGCCGGGCGCGTTCTTCGACAAGATCGCCTCGCGGGACGATTACCCGTGCTACGCCGCGGCCATGGAGTACATCCGGCCCCGGGCCGACGGCATCCCCTCGGGCGTGATGCTGCCGACCTACCTGATGGAAGGGCCGCTGACCTGGCCCGGCCAGCACGCCGGGTTCCTCGGGCCGCGCTACGACCCCTGGCAGATCAAGCAGGACCCGAACCAGCGCGGGTTCAAGGTCGACAGCGTCACGCTGCCCGAGGGCTTCAGCGTGGAGCGGCTGGAGCGCCGGCGGGAACTGCTCGATGAAGTCGGCCGCCAGCGCGACGCCTGGGGCGACCGCTCGGCCTCGGCCCGCGACCCGTTCAGCGAGCAGCGCGACCTGGCGTACAACCTGCTGCTCTCGGGCAAGGTGGCCCGCGCCTTCGACCTGGGCACCGAGGACCCCCGCACCCGCGACCGCTACGGCCGCCACATGTACGGCCAGTCGCTGCTGCTCGCCCGCCGCCTGGTCGAGGCCGGCGTCCCGATCGTGCAGGTGAACATGGGCCGGGTCCAGACCTGGGACACGCACTCGGCGAACTTCAAGAGCCTCAAGGACCGCCTGCTGCCGCCGACCGACCGCGGCGTCTCGGCGCTGCTGGACGACCTCTCCGTGCGCGGGCTGCTGGACGAGACGCTGGTCGTCGTCAGCGGCGAGTTCGGCCGCACGCCGAGGATCGGGGCCAGCACCGGCAACAACAACACGCCGGACGGCCGCGACCACTGGTCGCGGTGCTTCTCGGCGGCGTTCGCCGGCGGCGGCGTCCGTGGCGGCCAGGTGATCGGCTCGTCCGACCGCATCGGCGCCTATCCGGCCAGCCTGCCCTACCGCCCGGCCGACCTGGCGGCGACGATCTACCACGCCCTGGGCCTCGACCCCGCGACCGAGCTGCGCGACCGCCTCAACCGCCCGATCGCCCTGTGCGATGGCCGGCCGATCACCCCGCTGTTCACCGGCGCCTGAGCCCGGACCGCGGGCGGTGCTGGCCCACCGTGGTGGCCGGGCCGTACACTCGTGGGGCGTCGACGACCTCCGCCGCAGCAAGAGGCAACCGGACGTGGGTGACCGCCAGGCGGCTGCCGGCCGCGACGCCGAGGAACTGGCCGGCTTCGGCTATCGGCAGAAGCTCGATCGCACGCTGGGGGGCTTCTCCTCCTTCGCGGTCGGGTTCTCGTACCTCTCGATCCTGACCGGCCTGCCGCAGCTCTTCTATCTGGGCTACGCCGCCGGCGGCCCGGCGTTCTTCTGGACCTGGCCGACGGTCTTCGTCGGGCAGTTCCTGGTCGCCCTCTGCTTCGCCGAGCAGGCGGCGCGGTACCCGCTCTCGGGCGGGGTCTACCAGTGGTCGCGGCGGGTCGGCTCGAACGCCGTCGGCTGGATGGCCGGCTGGGTGTACCTGGCCTGCGCGGTGATCACGCTGGTGGCCGTGGCCCTGGCGCTCCAGGTTACGCTGCCGCAGCTCTGGGGCGGGTTCCAGCTCGTCGGCTCGGCCGACCGACCCGCCGACGCCGCGCGGAACGCGGTGCTGCTGGGCTGCGGCCTGATCGGCTTCAGCACGGTGGTCAACGCCGTGGGCGTGCGCTGGCTGGTCCGGATCAACAACGTCGGCGTGTTCGCCGAGCTGACCGGGGTGATTGCCCTGATCCTGCTGCTGGCCGCCTCGGCGCGGCGGGGGCCGATGATCGTCTTCGAGACCCTGGGCCGGGGGGCCGGCCAGCCGCTGGGCTATCTGGGCCCGTTCCTGGCGGCGTCGCTGACGGCGACCTTCGTGATGTACGGCTTCGACACCGCCGGATCGCTGGCCGAGGAGACCGCCGACCCCCGGCGGCGTGCCCCCCGCGCGATCCTGGGCGCCCTGGCGGCCGTCGGCCTGGTCGGCGGCCTGCTCATCGTCGCAGCCCTCTGCGCCGTCGAGGACCCCGCCGATCCGAAGCTCGGGCAGGTCAGCGGCGGCATGCCGTACGTCATCCGCCAGGTGCTCGGCGACCGGCTCGGCCCGCTCCTGCTCTGCGACCTGGCGCTGGCGGTGACCGTCTGCACCCTGACCGTGCATGCCGCCGCCGTGCGGCTGATCTTCGCCATGGCTCGCGACAACAACCTGCCGTTCTCCGACGCCCTGGCCCGGATCTCCGAGGCCTGGCGGACGCCGGTCGTCCCCGCCGTGGCGCTGGGGGCGGCGGCGGCCGGGCTCCTGATCATGAACCTGAACTTCCCCAGGGTCATCGAGGTGATGGCCTCGGTCGCCATCGTGTGGGCCAACCTGGCGTACCTGCTCGTGACGGCCCCCATGCTCGTGCGCCGGCTCCGGCGCCGGACGCCGCCGCACCCGACGACCGGCTTCGACCTCGGTCGCTGGGGCCTGCCGGTCAACGCCCTGGCGGTGGCCTGGGGCGTCGTCATGATCCTGAACCTGAGCTGGCCCCGCGCCGAGGTGTACGGCGACGACGCCCTCGGCCGCCTCAGCGTCCCCCTGGCCACCGCGGCCATGCTGGCCGTCGGCGGCCTCTATTATGGCCTGGTCCGCCGTCACCGGACCGGAGTCCTGGACGACCACCGCGTGCCGGCGCCCGCTGAGCCCGCCGCGCGGCCCTGAGCGGGCCCCTGGCGATCGTCAGCGATCCGGGGCCGGCGCCTCGGGGACGAGCTGGTAGGTCACGAAGGCGATCCGTTTGCCGTCGGGCGACCAGCAGGGGACGTTGATCGTGCCCTGGCCGCCGAAGAACCGGCCCAGGACGTCGATCGAGCCGTCGGCCAGCTTCAGCCGCCGCAGGGTCACATCCTTGTTCTCGGGGTGGCCCTTCACGTCCCCCTCGTACGACAGGAACACGAGCGTCTTGCCGTCGGGCGAGGGGTGGGCGAACCAGTTGTTGAAGCTGTCGTCGGTGACCGGCCGCTGGTCGGAGCCGTCGGGCCGCATCCACCAGATCTGCATCCGGCCGGTGCGATCGGAGTTGAAGTAGAGCGCCGAGCCGTCGGGCGCGTACTCGGGCCCGTCATCGAGCCCGGCGGCCGTGGTCAGGCGGGTCTCGGCGCCGCCGGCGACGGGGATCGTGTAGATGTCGAACTCGCCGTCGCGCTGGGCGCAGTAGGCGAGCGTGCGACCGTCGGGCGACCAGCCGTGCCAGTACGAGGGGGCATTCGGGGTCACGAGCATGGGCGTGCCGCCGGCGACCGGCAGGGTGTAGATCCGCGCCTTGCCGTCCCCCTGCGACTGATCGCTGAGGGCGATCCGGGTGCCGTCGGGCGAGACGCCGTGATCATTGTTGCACTTGATGGCGAACCCGGTGTCGACGACCTCGGGCGGGCCGCCGGCGGCGGGAATCCGGTAGAGCCGGCCGCCGCTGTTGTAGAGGAGCGTCTGGCCGTCGGCGAGCCAGTTGGGCGCCTCGATCCGGGTCGGCGTGACGTGCACCACCCGACGGTCGGTCGACGCCAGGGCCTGGGTCTCCAGCGTGCTGTACAGCACCGGCCGGCCCGTCGCGGCCGGCAGGTGCTCCGTCAGCGCCACCCGGGAAAAGACGGCCCGCTCGGTGACCCCGGCGTTGTGCGAGCAGACGCCCAGGCCGACGTACACCGGCCCGCCCAGGTCGATCCGCACCGCGGCGCCGCTGAACCGCCAGGCGCCCAGGGCATCCGCCACGAACAGGGTCGCATAGGCCCCGCGCCGGACCAGCCGGAGCCGCCGGGGGGCCCGCACGTTCGCCTGCACCTCGTGGGTGGCCTCGCCGCAGGCCGCGCGGAACTGGAGCGAGGTGAGCCCGTCGCCGTGCAGCGCCACGTCGACATAGGCGGCATCGGGCTCGAGGCCCTGGCGAATCATGAGGCAGGCCTTGCGGTGCGGGTCGGTCCCGGCGCCCTCGAAGTCGACATCGGCCTCGATCGCCAGATCCCCCTCGACCCGCCGCCACGCGAACTGGAACTCGTCGTGAGCGGCCCAGAGATTGGTCCCACCGCCGGTCAACGTGTAGGTTCCGCCCGCCGGGTCGAAGACCGCATCGCCCGCCAGGCGGGGGGCCCCGACATCGCCGTGCCCCTCGAATCGCCCGACGGCCCCGCCGCGGTCGTCCCGGGCGCAGGCCGAGGTCTGCCACGGACCGGCCGTCGTCGCGATCCCGCACGCGCCGAACCACAGGGCCAGCAGCCAGAGCGGCCGGCGCCCCACCGTCGCGGGCCTCACGTCTCGATCCATTTGGGGGCCACCTTCCGGAGAGCCTCTCACCGGGGACCGGGCCGGCCCCTCGTGCGTGGTCTGGCATCGTACCGCGGCGGGCGTCGCAACGTCGCCCTGCGAGCCAGCGGTCGGGGGGCTGGCCCGATCCCGCTCAGCTCGGCGGCCCGGTCCGGGGCCGGTCCGGCCCGCAGGCGGCCAGGTACGGCTCGAGGTCCGAGAGCTCGATCGGCTTGACGAGGTGACCGTCGCAGCCGGCCTCGGCCGACTGGGCGCGGTCGCCGGGCTGGCCCCAGCCGGTCAACGCCAGCACGGTGACCGATCCGCCCCAGTCGGTGGCGCGGATCTGCCGGGTGGCCTCATAACCGTTGAGCCGGGGCATGCCGACGTCCATGAGGATCAGTTCGGGCCGGAACCGCTCGGCGGCGGTGATCGCGTCCAGGCCGTCGGCGGCGGTCTCGACGGTGTGGCCCATCAGCTTCAGGACCCTGGCCATCGAGAGCGCCGCGTCGCGGTTGTCGTCGACAACCAGGACCCGGCGCGTGGGCCCGCTGGCCCGCCGGCGCTGGGCCGGTCCGGCGCGCGCGACGCGGTCGGGGGCGGCGGCCAGGGGCAGCCGG
>CAZUZD010000114.1:0-17263 GCA_964624465.1 uncultured Isosphaeraceae bacterium | reverse complement strand
AACTGACCGGCCTCCGCGGCAAGAAGCGCCTCGGCGTAGAGACGGGTGGCCGCCTCATGGAACATCCGGGAATCCGGTCCCTCGGCGGGGCCACCCGGCCGGTTGGCACCCGGACGCAGGGGGCGGCGACCCGGACCCGGTGCGGGCCGTTGACCACCGAGGCCACGAACCCGCTCGCGAGCCTGCCCCTCGATCCCGTCCGGAGCCATGATCTGGACCTGGCCGTCAGCCGTCTCGCCATCCTGCTGGAGCATGATGATGAATGGTTGACCGTCGCCAGCGTTCCCCTGCTGGATCACGAACGGCTCGGCCAGCTTGCGGATCACCATCTCGCCTTCGTGGCCGGAAGGCTCTTGCGGCAAGGCTGCCGAGGCGACACCGACGCCCGCGAGCGTCAGTGCCGTGGATGCGATCAATCTGATCATGAAAGGCTTCTCCCTCAAGATGCACAGGGGCCGCAGACCCGACACTCGTCCGTTCGTCGCAGACCGACGAGTATTGAACGTCCCGCACCCAAATCTGGCCAGGGCAGTCGTCCGGGGCCGTCCCTGACCCTCTGGCCTGAGGCGGACTCCGCCTGGTAGTCCGCTCGCTCACACCAGCCACCCGACCGGCCTTCGAGGGACCACCGATCGCAACTCCCGTGCTAGTTGGAGTCTAGAGCTGCTCCCCGGCGACGGCCAGACCCCCGCCCGACGGACCAGGCTCAGCCGGCCTGTTCGGGCCGCGGCCGAGACCGTAGACTGCGGGTCCAACCGGTGAGGGATCACCGACGCAGGAACCGCACCACGGACGATGGCAGCGAACATCATGGGACGATCTGTCCGCCTGGGCCTGCTGCTCGCAGGACTGATCCCGCTGGCGCTCTGGAGCCTGCACTGGGGCACCACTCAGGCGATCGTCGACAGTGCCGACCTGGAGCGTCGCGCGGAGGAAGTCCGGCTGTTTCAGGCCGGAGACGACCCGTACCGCGACCCCGATTTGACCTATCCCCCGAGCGCCCTGCCGGTCTTCACTGCACTGCTGGCCGGTGTTGACGGCCCCGAGCTGCCTCGGTCCTGGCTCGCACTCAACCTGGTCGCGGTCGGGGCGCTGGGGTGGACCCTCATCGCCGTGTACGGTCGGGACTGGCCGGGCTGGCTGCGGCTGGCGTTCCTGCTGGCGCTCGCGGCCAGCCGGCCCGTGCGGGCCGGTCTGGCACTCGGGCAGTATCACGCCCTGCCAACCGCACTCATGATCGGCGCCTGGGTGATCGCGATACGGACCCGAGGCGCCTCGCAGACCGATTCTGAGCCGGCCACCGCTGGCGGAATCGCGAATCGTCTGGGAGTGGGGCCGGGTTGTTTCCGCCGCGGCGATGGGTTTGCCGGGATACTGCTGGCCCTGGCGGCGATCAAGCCGACGATGGTGCTGCCTTTTTTCGGTGCCTGGCTGCTGTGCTGGGGCCCGGCGGCGCTACTGGTGGCCGGACTCGCTCAACTGGCACTCTGGGCCGGCGCGGCGGTCTGGCTGGGGGTGAGTCCCGTCCGGCTCGGGTTGGAGTGGCTGGCGAACGCGCGGACCCAGGAGGCGGCCGGGACCGTCGACCTGCCGAGCCTGCTGGCCCACACCCCGCTCGGGATCGAGCTCTCGGCCAGCTCGATCACCCTGCTGGTCCTGCTGGCCGGCCTGCTGCTCATGGCCTGCCTGCCGCGTCACGACGCCGGGGCACTCGCGGCCTTGGGGGCCCTGCTGGGGGCAGTCTTCGCCTACCACCGGCACTACGACCTCGTGCTGCTGCTGCCCGCCCTGGCCTGGCTGATCGAGCAGGCCCGGGGGGCGATCGGGCCTCGGGGTCGTCGGACCCGGGCTGCGGTCTGGCTGTTCGGCCTGATGCTCATCTTGCCGAGCCATCCCGCGCCGCTGCGACGCTTTGCTCCGCTCTACGAGGCCGCCTTCGTGGCCGTCACCTACGGGGTGCTGGTGCTGATCGTCGTCCACCTCGCGCGACGGCCAGGGTCCGGTGTACAGGAATGCCAAAACCCCGAGGTCGCCGGGGCGACGCTCGGGGTCGAGTCCTGATCCGAGGAGTCGGGGGGCCTTCCGTGCCCGACGAACTCCGGTGAGGGTCGGGTCCCACCGGGCGTGGCGGCCTGGACGATCCGGCTTGCCCCGGACAGTGGCGATCACCCTGAGCGAGGTGATCCCCACTGCTGGAGCCGTACGCTCCGGCGGGCCGGTCGGATCAGTTCGAGACGGCCTCTTCCAGGGCCTCGTTGCGTTCCGGCTGGATCGCCTGGATCTTGCGGATCGCCTCGCCGTATGCGCGACTGACCTGCTCCGAATCCCAGTCGATCATGCGGCCGGGGTACTCCTGGAGCTTGCCCCAGTTGTTCAGGTACTTGAGGATGCCGACCTGGTGCCGCTGCTCCTGCTCCTTGGCCCAGGCGAAGAGCGCCTTGCCGGAGCGCGGGGCGTTGTCCCAGGTCCGGGCCGAGCCCGGACCGTTGCCGTTGCCAGCGGCCGAAGCCATCACGGCCGGGGCGGGGGCGCTGGCGGCCGGGGCCGGCACGTCGAGGTTCCCCTCGCGTTCGCGGACGAACTGCGGCACGCCGTCGCGGTAGAGGTAGCGGGCGACGCCGAACTTGGCGGCGGCACGCTTGAACGAGTCGGAGAAGCCGCTCTTGTCGTCGTCCCCCTGGTCGGCCATGCCGGCGTAGCCGCCAGCATCACACTTGGTGATGGTCGTGCCGTCGGGCAGGCGCAGGGTCAGCTTGCAGAGCACCGAGTGCTCCAGCGGCAGGTACTCGTCCCACCAGTTCTCGGGGCCGAGGACCGTGTCGAGTCGGTTCATCGCCGTGCGGGCGGTGATGTAGTGGAGCTGCCGGCCGCCGGGGGCCTGACGGAGCTTCACCTCGTGAGCCTCGAAGGGCGCGGCGAGGGCCGCGAAAAGGTCGGGATACTGGGTCATGAGTCTCGCCCCCCGGAGGACCCGGCGCGGTGGTCGGTCTCGACCCGTCGCGCCGCCCTCGATTCCTGTCAAACACCGGGTGCAGATGGACAGTCCGTCGGCCCTGGCGTCGCGCCTCGCAGCCGGGTCCTCACCCATCATCTGTACGCCTCAACACCAGGTGAGGTTCGTCCAGATGCACCGATTCTAACGGGAACCGAGTACAGGTCAAGCGTACACTACGGAAATTTCGTCCACCGACCGACAGCCCGGGGCGGATGAGGCTCCAGGGAGCAAACGCCGACAGGCCCATCCGGGGGGACGGGCCTGTCGGCGGAACCGGGGTGTGGGGCGGGCTGCTCGGGGATCAGGCCAGGGCGGTGAGGCTCTGGACCGGGCCGGCCAGGGCGGCGGCCTTGATGTTCCGGTCGTAGCGGTTCCAGACCAGGAACAGGAGCAGGCAGGCGAGCAGGATCGAGCCGAGGGCGATCCCGAGCATCACCACGAAGATGTCGTTTTTGGGCTTCTGGACGAAGACGCCCCGTCCGGCGGCGGCGGACGCCGAGGCGCCGCGGGCCGCGCGGGCGGCGGGCTTGGCCGGAGCCTTAGCGGGTGCGGATTTTCGTCGAGACAATGTCCCCCTCCCGGATCTGCTTGCCCTGGGGCGTGTTGCCGAGCAGCGACACCACGGCGGTGTCGCCGGCAACCGTCTGCACGCGGACCTTGCCGAGAAACTCGGGGTTGGGCTGGAGCCGGTAGACGACCAGCTCGTGGCCGACGGTCAGGCCGTCGTCGCTGCCGATGCTGATCTCGTACCGCTTGCCCAGCTCATCGCGGCGGGTGACCTCACCCTCGACGTCCGGCGGCAGCGAGTCGATGGCCCGGTAGCGGGCCGGATCGGGGTCGAGCCCGTTCTGCTGCACCACGTTGGAGAGCGTGACCACCCGGTCCCGCAGGCTCTTGTTGTTGGTCTTGGCGACCTCGAGCTCGCGCTCCAGGAGGCGGATCTTGTCGTTGAGCTCGGTCTGCTGGAGCTTGAAGTCGTTGGCCTGCTTCTGGACGGCGGCGATCTGCTCGCGGAGCAGCGACGTCTCCTTCAGGCGGGCCTCGGCCTCCAGCTGGGCCGAGCGCGAGGCCTCCTGAGCCGTTTCCACCGTCTTGCGCTGGGCGGTGATCTCGGCCTGGCGGGCCTTGACCTCGTCGTCCTGGCGCTTGATCTGGGACTCGTACTCCTTGACCTTGCCGTCGCGGTCCTTCTCGACCGCCTCACGGTTGTTGGCCGCCGCCTGAAGCTCGGCCAGGAGCCGGGTCTTCTCGGCGTTGGTCTCGCTCAGCTTCTTCTGCACCTCGGCGGTCTTGTCCTTCCAGTTCCTCTCGGTGGTGAAGACCACGGTGGAGAGGGCCAGGAACATCAGGGACAAGGCCATGATGGCAATGACGAGGATCTTGCCGACATACGTCATGGTCCCACCCTACCAATCGGCGTGAAGTCGGTCGGCGGCCCGCCCCGGTCGGTCGTCGCGAGTGGACGTACGCAGGACGGCGGCGTTCGGACCGATGAGATGTGAACGGCCACGCCCCCCCGGGTTCCGATCGGTTGATCGGTCCGGGCCGGAGGGCTCAATTCATCCTAGGGGTGCACTGCGCCGTCCCGCAAGCCGCGCACTGGCAATTTGCGAGGACCGTCCGGCCAAACAAGCCAGACGGTGCCGGCCGGGCCGCCCGGCTTGAGCCAACTCTACACCACGTTGGGGCACCGGGCAAGCAAAGCAGAATAGGCTGCCTGGCCATTGTGGATCGCCCGGGTCGTCCGGATCAGGCGATCGGTGCCGGGCCGGCGGTCGGACGGCTCGAACGGGGGCGGTAGCCGGTCAGGGCCAGCAGGCTCAGGCCCAGGCTCACGGCGAAGCAGGCCTGGCCCACGCTGTCGCCAATCTGACCGTACAGGCTCGAGCGGGGGTCCAGGGGAACCGTCTCGACCAGGGCCGCCTCCTGGAGCTTGGGCAGGCTCGCGACGATCCGACCGTTGCCATTGACCACGGCCGAGATGCCGGAGTTGACCGAGCGGACCAGCGGGATCCGGTTCTCGACGGCGCGGAAGACGCTGTTGGCCAGGTGCACGTCGTGCTCGGCCGAGCCCCGGAACCAGCCGTCGTTGGAGATGGCGACCAGGACATCGGCCGGGGGCCCCCCGGCCATCGCGTGGGTGGCCAGGCGGGCGAGGTCGGGCACGGTGTCCTCGAAGCAGATGATCGGCGCGTAGCGGACCCCGCGGACGTCGAACATCACCGGGCCCGAGCCGGGCCGCAACGTCGGCAGTGCCTCGTTCTCGTAGGGGGTCAACCGGGTGATCCAGGGAAACCGCTCGACCAGCGGCACGTACTCGCCGAACGGGACGAGGTGAATCTTGCGGTAGACCGCCGGGCCCGGCGTGGGCGACTCGGGGTCAAAGAGCAAGGCGGCATTGGAGCGCTCGCCACCGCTGGGCCCCAGGTCGTGCAGCAGGCTGCCCACCAGCATGGCCGACTTCAGGTCGCGGGCCCACTCGGTCACGTCGCGCGTGACGACGGCCTCACGCCCGGACCAGTCGGCGGCCTTGGTCCCGGGATACAGGGCCTTGCCGGCGCGGTCGATCTGATCCTCGCTGAGCCCCGGCTCGATCCGCACCGCGCCGCCGGCGAAGGAGGTCTCGGGCCAGATGTACAGGGCGATCGGCGGCCCGGTCTCGGCCGTGGCCGCCGCTCGCCGGATCAGCGCCCCGTACCGGGCGATGATCTGCGCGGGATCGGAGCTGGCCTTCAATTCCTGGGGGATGCTCGACTGCAGGATCGCCACCCGAGGCCCCTCGACGAAGACGGCCTGATTCAGGCGGTAGCCGCCGTAGAGCAGGGTACCCCCGAGCGCCAGGGCCATCGCGCCGGCCCGGAGAGCGAACCCGGTGGCGACCTTTGGCCCGGCGGGTGTCGTGCGATAGAGCGGCCGGATGAGCAGCTCGAGCAGGAACGCGTTGGCCATCATGACGAGCAGGCTC
This sequence comes from uncultured Isosphaeraceae bacterium, assembly GCA_964624465.1. Classification (GTDB taxonomy): domain Bacteria; phylum Planctomycetota; class Planctomycetia; order Isosphaerales; family Isosphaeraceae; genus CAZUZD01. The sequence continues at coordinate 11,303 of CAZUZD010000114.1, read as the reverse complement.
ACGAGCCAGGCGCCGCCCAGGTCGGCAATCTGGATGATCGGCAGATAGCGGGATTGCGAGTGGGCCAGGTAGTACCACGGGAAGCCGGTCAGGGCGAACGACTGGAGGTACTCCAGGCCGACCCAGGCGATGGGCGCCGCCAACATCAGCGGCAGGCGGAACCGCCCGGTCATCAGCCGCGCCAGTACCAGGAACAGTGGCCAGAACAGCGACTGATACGTCGCCAGCGCCAGCCAGGGCAGCCAGGCCGTGGGGTGCAGCTCCCAGATCCAGACCAGCGAGGGCACCCAGAAGGTGAGCCCCCCGAGCCACGCGGCCAGATACCGGACCCAGTTCGGCCGCTGACTCCCGACCAGGCTCAGCAACGGCACCAGCGCGAACCAGGCGGTGAAGCCGCGATCCACGGTGGGGTGGGCCAGGTAGAGCAGGGCCCCGGAGCCAATCCCCGCCGCCAGGGCACCACCGATCCCCCGGCCCCCCGCGATCACGGTCGGCCTGGACGGGGGATTCGGGTCGGCCACGGCGGGGGGAGGAACAGTCATGAATGCATCCAGATCGTGAGGGGCCAGAGGACCCGACAGCGGCGAGTGCGGGCGCGATCCGCCTGGAGGGCAGTTCGCTCGCGACGGGAGCCCATTGCCCGCCACCCCTCAACTCGGGGGCCGCGAGATCGAGGCGTGAGCGAGGATGCCAGATCGGGTCTCGGTAGCCGATCGCGGCGTCTTGTTCAAGGTCAGCGTCTCGAAGGCGCCCGGCCCGGCCAGGGCAGGAATGGGAGCGGGTGGCCGGCCGGGTACTCGGCATCCCCGGCGGGGATGGCGATGAAGCCGTCGGCCTGCGCCAGGCTGCGGAGGTCGGGCGATCCGGCCCAGGGCAGGGGGCGCAGGAGCGAGCGGCCATCCTCCGCGCGCTCGATCCAGGCCGGGTGGTACGTTGGCCGATCGCCGCGATGGGTCACGGGCACCGCCAGGATTCCCGTCGGCAGCTCGTGAATGTGTCGTGGGCCGCCGGCCAGGATCGCCAGGGCAGGCTGCACGAACCGCAGCACATTGACCACGCCACTCACGGGGTTCCCCGGCAGGCCGAAGACGAGTGTGCGTCCGCCCCCCCCGCTCCGGGCCCCCACGCCGAACCAGAGCGGCTTGCCGGGCTTGATGGCCACCCGATGGAACCTGGGTTCGACTCCCACAGCCTCGAGCGCCGCCGGCACCAGATCAAGCTTGCCGGCCGAGACCCCGCCGCTGATCAGAATGACCGACGGTCGACCTTCCGCATCGGAACCATCGAGAAGGCTGCGGAACCGATCCCGGAGGGCCTGGGCGTCGTCCCGGACGATCGGACCGGCCTGTGCCGGGTAACCGAGGGACCGGACGAGGGCGGCGAGCGTGGCCGCGTTCGAGTTGCGGATCTGGCCGAGGCCAGGCACCTGGCCGGGTTCGACCAGCTCATCCCCGGTCGGCACCAGGGCCACGACCGGTCGCCGCACGACCCGGACCCGGGTCCGCCCGACGGCGGCCAGCAGGCCGATCGCCGCCGCGTTCAGCGCCCGACCCTCGGGGAGGACCAGTTCCCCGGCTGCCATCTCCCGTCCGCGCGGGAACCGGTTCTGACCGGCGGGCACCGGGCCGGAGAGCCGCACCGTGGTGGCGTCGATCCGCTCGGTCCGCTCGTGCATGACGACGGCATCGGCCCCGGGCGGGATCGGGGCCCCGGTCATGATGGAGGCGCAGGAGCCGGGCTGCACCGGGGTGGCCGGCCACTGACCGGCCAGGACCTCGGAGGTGATCTGAAGCGTTACAGCCCCGGCGCCGGTCAGGTCGGTGGAGCGGACCGCGAAGCCGTCGACGAGGGCCTTGTCGAATGGGGGAGAGTCCAGATCTGCATGCACCGGCTCAGCCAGGATGCCGCCCAGGGCGTCCGCGGCGTCGAGATCGACGGCGGGCAGGGGGGTGGCGGCGTCGAGGATGCGACGCAGGGCCTCCTCGACGCTCAGCGGGCCGGGGAGCATCGCGAGGTCCTCAGCGCTTCTGCTCGAGGAAGTTCCGCAGCAGGTCGATGCCGGCGGTCGTCAAGAAGCTCTCGGGGTGATACTGCACACCCTCGAGGGGATACGTCTTGTGCCGGATCCCCATGATCTCCTGGTCGTCGGTCCAGGCGACGACCTCGAGCTCTGGCGGCAGGGTGCCGGGGCGGATCACCAGCGAGTGGTAGCGGGTGGCCTCGAATGGGTTCGGGAGCCCGGTGTACACGCCCTTACTGTCGTGATGGATCAGCGAGGTCTTGCCGTGCATGATCCGATCGGCACGGACCACCTCGGCGCCGAAGGTGTGACCGATGCACTGGTGGCCCAGGCACACCCCGAGCAGGGGAATGCTGGGGGCGAAGTGCCGGATCACGTCGTTGGAGATGCCCGCCTCGCGCGGGGTACAGGGGCCCGGCGAGATGATCAGATGCGACGGGGCCAGGGCCGCGATCTCGTCGACGGTGATCTTGTCGTTGCGGACGACATTCAGGTCGAGTCGGGGATCGATCTCGCCGAGGCGCTGGACCAGATTGTAGGTGAAGGAGTCGTAGTTATCGATCAGGACGATCATGCGGGCCTCAGCGGCGCATTGGGCAGGTCGGGTCGGTTCGGATCGTATCCATTCTAGGGGTCGATCGGAAGGGAGCCGCGCGGTTTTCGGGTTCGGGCGGCGCCGGGTGCCGGGGCTCGACCGATGGTAACGGTGGAGAGCCCGCCCGGACCCGCGGTGCGGGGTCGGAGCCGAGGCCGGGGACACGGAGGTTCGACCATGCTGGGGACGATCGCAACCGCCACGCTGGCACTGGCCGTCAGCGTCAATGGCGGCCTCTTCGGGTTCGGTGGCACCGAGGTCGCCCGGGTGCCTGCCGGTCACGGCACCTACAACGACCAGGTGCGGATCGCCGGCCAGGCCCGCCTGCACGGCCACCAGAACGGCCCCAACTACATGGTGACCCCGCCCGCGCTGGGCCTGGGCCTGGGCTTCGCAAACGGCAACCCCGACGGCTACGGCTGGGTGGACTACGGCACCACCGTCCCCCTCGGGGCTGACCGCACCCCGGATTACTTCTTCCGGCGCCAGTACACGATGCCGAGGGGCCAGATGTTCCTGCCCCAGTACTACAACGCGTATGTCACCCGTGGCCAGCGCTACCTGCCGTTCGCCGGCGGTGGGGCCGTCCACCCGGTGGGGGGGCTGCCGCCGGGTCCGTCGTCGCTGCCCATGAATCCGTATGAGGATGTGACCCGCAGCGGGCCGATGATCACCCCGCCGGTCTTCAATGGCCGTTCGGAAGGCTTGCTCGACCCCTCAGGCGGCCTCGGCCGGACCCCCTGATCGTCGGATCCCGCCTGAACGCACACGACCTGGACCCGGTGTCGGACCGCCCTGCTCGGACGGCTCGACGCCGGGTTCCCGTTGGTCCCCGGGCCGAGCTCCGCTCGGATCGAGAGCCCCTGGGGCATGCTTGTCAGCGTAGAGTTCGTGCGCTAAACTGATTGGGTCAAATCGGCCAGCACGACCCGCCCTACGACGTGGGGGTCGTGAAGATCGGGCGAAATCGCGAACGCGGGCGAACTTCCGGCCGTCGGCGTTCGTAGCCCGGGGCAGGCTCCGGCGGAATCCGGATCCGCACCGGGTCCGCCCGGCTGTCTCCCGATGAGCGACTGACGGCTCCGTACCTCGGTCTGTCCTCCGCCCTTATCCCATCGTCCGATCGACCGAACTACCGCCGAGGCTGGGGCCTGCGTCGACCAATGCGTCGGGGCCGACTCCGCGCTGTGACCGACACGCTCTTCGGCCGGGCCTGGCCGCTGCCCCGGATCGCCTGCCACGCTGACCCCCGAGACGAGGCCCCTGCACGATGAGTGCCGACACGATCATCGAGACCCGCAATCTGACCAAGGTCTATCGCGACTTCTGGGGCCGGCCGAAAGTGCTGGCACTCAAGGCGCTGGACCTCGAGGTGAAGCGCGGCGAAATCTTCGGGCTGCTGGGCCCCAACGGCTCGGGCAAGACGACGACGATCAAGCTGCTGCTGGGCCTGCTCTTCCCCACCGAGGGCGAGGCCCTGATCTTCGGCGAGCCGACGACGAACGTCGAGAAGAACGAGCGGATCGGCTACCTCCCCGAGGAGTCGTACCTCTACAAGTTCCTCAACGCCGAAGAGACCCTGCACTTCTACGGCCGGATGTTCAAGATCCCGTCCCGCGAGCGAGCCCGCCGCGTCGACCGGCTGATCGACATGGTCGGACTGTCGGGGGCCAAGCACCGCCAGCTCCGCGAGTACTCCAAGGGCATGCAGCGCCGCATCGGCCTGGCCCAGGCGCTGATCAACGAGCCGGAGCTCGTGCTGCTCGACGAGCCGACCTCGGGCCTGGACCCGATCGGCACCAAGGAGATCAAGGACCTGATCATCGGCCTCCGCGAGCAGGGCAAGACCGTCCTGCTGTCCGGCCACCTGCTGGCCGACATGCAGGACATCTGCGACCGGATCGCGATCGTGCACCGCGGCGAGCTCAAGGAGATCGGCAAGGTCAATGAGTTGCTCCGCGTCCAGGACGTGACCCAGATCCGGGTCCGCGACCTGCCCGAGTCGGCCCTGGCCGAGATCCGCGCGGTGATTCAGCGCACTGGTGGCGAGTTCCTCTCGGTCGAGAACCCGACGACGACCCTCGAGGAGCTGTTCCTGCGAATCGTGCAGGAAAGCGAGCAGTTCCCGGGCCGGCGCCGGATTGCCGCCGACCAGCGCCCGGGCGCCGTCGCCGGCACCACTCCGGCCGCCGGCACCGACGGCCGCTGATCCAGCCGGCCGCGCCGCTCGCCGACATCGCCAACCCGCGTTCCACCCCGTCTCACATCCGGTTCACGACCGCGGCCCTCACATCCCGCTCCGGTGAAGTCGCCGGCCGAAGATCGAGCGCCGCAGACGGTTCGCCAGCCTCGGGCTCTCGCCCCGCGGTGCCTGGCTTGAGCCGTCGAGGAGGATACCGCCAGCCATGTCTCCGTTCCTACTCTGGGCGCAACAAGCCCCGGCGGCCGGGGCCGGCCCCGCTCCCGGGGCGGCCCCCGCTCCGGTCCAGCTCGCGGACTGGCTCCAGTGGCTGCTCGTCTGGGGCGATCCGCGCCTGACCGACGCCCGCACCTGGGTCGGCCCGTTCCTCACCTGGGCCAAGGTCGTCGGCCTCGTCGCCCTGGTGGCCTGGATCGTCTACTCAGTCATTGGCGCTCTGCGACGCGCCAGCGGCAAGTCGCTGGGCCGCAACGCGGTCTTTGTCGGCACGATCCTTGGCCTGCTGGTTGTCGCCGTGCTCGTTCAGGTGCTCGAACAGCTCGGACGCCTCAAGCTCGGAAACCTCGGGACCATCTCGATCAGCAGTGCCCTGACGGCCCTGCTGGGACTGGTCCTGCTCGGCTGGGCCGAACGGGTCCTCTGGCGTGGCGCGACCGCGTCCGGTGAAAAGGGTGCAGTCCCGCTGCTGATCGGCGTGCATCTGGCCGTCGTGGCCGGGCTCGCGGTTGGCTTCCTGCTGCCGGCCCAGCTCTCGCAGACGCTCAGCGGTCTGGCAGGCTGGCAAGGAGCCCTGACCGAGGGACTCACCATCGGCTCGACCTACGCCGGTCTGGTCGTCCTGGTGTATTCGACGTTCCAGATCCTGCTCGAAGTCTCCAAGCTCCGCTGGCGCCGGATCTACGCGATCGCCTGGCACACGGTGATCGAGTCGTTCCGCCGGATGTGGGCCCCGTGGGTGGTGCTGGTCCTGTTCCTGGTGGTGCTGGCCTTCACCCACTGGTTCCTGGGCGGCACCCGCGTGGCCGAGCTGGCGAAGGTCTTCGTCGGCACGCTCGCCGTCGTGCTCTCGCTGCTGATGACCCTCATGATCCTGATCCTGGCGCCCATCAGCATCCCGAACGACATCCGGCAGCAGACGATCTACACGGTCGTCTCGAAGCCGGTTCGTCGGCTGGAGCTGATCTGGGGTCGGCTGGTCGGGTACATGGCCCTGGTCACGGTCATGCTCCTGCTCTTCGGCGGCCTGAGCCTGCTGTACCTGGAGCGCGTGGTGCGGAGCCAGATCGGCACCAGCCGCGTCCGGGCGGCGGCGGCCCTCGAGGCCGGCCGGGTCGAGGAGGCCAAGATGCTCGAGGAGCAGGCCAACCAGCTCGCCACCCGCATGTCCGCCCGCGTGCCGCTCTACGGCTCGCTGACCTTCACCGACAGCAAGGGCGTGAAGCGGGCCAAGGGCATTGACGTGGGCATGGAACAGCTCGCGCGGAGCCACATCGAAGGCGCCACGCCGTCGATGGCCAGCTGGCGCTATGGCATCGTCGAGGACCCGGTGCGTCCCGGCGTGACCCTGGACCGGCGTCTGCCCGTGGACCGGCTGCTCCAGCCCGGCACGCTCGAGGCTGTCGAGAACGAGCTGGTCCTGTTGCAGGACGATCGCGCCCGCCTCCAGGCCGGCGGCGCCGCCGGCGGCCAGAAGCAGTCGGACGTCCGACGCAACAACGAGGAACTCCGGCGCTCCGAGGACCGGCTCAAGGAGCTCGAGACCGAGCTCAGCAACAAGCGTCAGGAGGAGCGCAAGCTCCGCGCCGAGCTGGCCGGGCTCGATCGCGTGAAGGACAAGGAGAAGGTCGCGGCGCTGACCGAGCAGATCAACGCCATGCACTCGCCGAACGTCCCGATCGAGATGACCTTCAACATCTACCGCACGACCAAGGGCGAGCTGGGCCAGGCGGTGCGGGCGTCGGTCGTGGTGAGCAACCCGAGTGGCAAGGTCGAGAAGAACCGGCAGCTCTTCGAGATCCACGAGTACTTCACCATCCGCAAGTCGTTCCCGGCACGCATGCTGGTCGGCTCGCGGGGGGCGCTGGCCATCGACGTCCAGTGCGTCACGCCGGCCCAGTACCTCGGCATGGCCGAGAACGACCTCTATGTGCTGGCCGCCGAGGGGCCGTTCTGGGCCAACTTCCTCCGGGGCCTGACGGGCCTCTGGCTCCAGTCGCTGGTGCTGATCTCGATCGGCCTGTTCGCCGGCACGTTCCTGAGCTGGCCGGTGGCGCTGCTGCTGACGCTGGCCTTCTACCTGGCCGGCCAGGTGGCCATCGGGTTCCTCCAGCAGTACGTCGGCGGCCTGATCTCGGGCGGTGGCCCCTTCGAGTCGCTGATCCGCCTGCTCTCGCACAACAACCAGGTCAGCGAGCTCGACCCGACCCTGGGCGTGGTGCTGGCCAAGACCGGCGACTCGATCATCATGCCGATCCTGTCCCGGCTCTCGTACCTGATCCCGAACCTCTCGGCACTCGACACCAGCAACAAGGTGGCCCTGGGCTACGCCGTCGACAACGGCGTGCTCTTCGGCCACCTGCTCATGGGCCTGGGCTACGCCGTGCCGTTCACCATCGCCGCCTACCTCATCCTGAAGAAGCGGGAGGTCGCCGCATGAGCACGAAAACTCTCGCCACCACCCCGGCCCCGGCCGTCGCCGGCCGGAATCGCCAGATCGTCTACGCTCTGGGCATCGTCGTGCTCTTCGGCGCGATGTGGCCCTACTCCCAGTGGCTCCAGAAGGTCAAGACCCGGACCGACCTCGGTGAGGCCACGATCGGCCAGATCGACACTGCTGGTTTCATGGTCAAGCTGGCCATGATCGGCGGTGCCCGCGGCCTGGTCGCCAACTGGCTCTGGATGCAGGCGCAGGAGCTCCAGCGCCAGCACGAGTGGGACCAGCTGATGGCCTCGGTCGACCTGATCACCAAGCTCCAGCCTCACTTCCTCTCGGTCTGGACCTTCCAGGGCTGGAACCTGGCGTACAACGTCTCGGTCGAGTGGGACGCGCCCGAGGACAAGTACACCTGGATCAAGAAGGGGATCAACTTCCTCAAGGACGGCGTGGCCAAGAACCAGAAGGCCCCGGACCTGCTCTGGGACACCGCCTGGACCTACTACCACAAGCTCGGCTTCGCCGATGAGGCGATCCTCTTCCGCGGCCTCTTCTATCGGGACCCGGACGACGAGGGCAAGGAGTTCAAGGTCGACCCGATCAGCCGCGAGCCGCGCCTCGACAACTTCCAGGTCGCCAAGGGCTGGTTCACCAGGTCGGTCGAGCTGGTGGACCAGGGCAACGAGCGGGCCGGCGGCGGCACGGTCGGCGAGGTCGAGTACGTCGATAAGCAGCCCCAGCGCAAGGGACGCCCCGGCGACCTGAACTTCCGGGCCATGCCGGCGCACGCCCAGACCCGCTACGCAGTGGCCCTCGAGAAGAAGAGCATCAAGGACGTCGAGCCCCAGTTTGACCAGGTCGCCCGCACCGAGTGGGAGCGGTCGTTCAAGGACTGGGTCGACTTCGGACGCCACGAGTTCCCCGCCTTCAACCACCCCGACCAGATGGTCCGGCTCGACGACGCGACCAACCCGGAGGAGTACGCCAAGCTGGGCGAGAACCAGCGCTACTGGTCCAGCCGCTGGGCCGACCAGATGAACTACCCCTACTGGAAGGAGCGAGCCTCCTCGGAGATGGAGCCGCAGGGCGTCCAGTCCCGCCAGCTCTTCTACGAGGGCGTGGTGGCGCTCAAGAACGGCGACTATCGGCTGGCCATCACGAAGTACAAGCAGGGCCTGGACTTCTGGAAGGAGCTGCTCGAGCGGCACAAGATCTTCCGCGATGACCAGCTCAACCAGAAGGACACGGGTCACCTGGTCAAGCGCTACGTCTTCGCCCTGAAGGGGGCCGGCCTGGAGATCCCGGACGATTTGCCCTTCAAGGAGCAGTACGAGATGGTCAAGGATGAGACCTACCTCGACCCCTTCGACCAGCTCGACATGATGCGGGTTCAGCCCCGGGCGAATGCCGCCCCGACGGGCCGGGCTCCGGCGGCCGCTGCGGCGCCTGCGGGACGCTGAGACGCTGATCAGGGTCTGCGGCCGTGGCCGTGGGCCGAGGAATTGACTACGATCATGGGGCCGCCGCTTGCCTCCGGGAGCTTCCCGGGGCGGGCGGCGGCCCGCTCGTTTCCCGGACTCCGTCCGCCCGATGTCGGGCGGTTCCGCCCTTCAACAGCCTCGAATACGGAACCGGCGCCGGCCGTCCGGCCCGGGACGCGAACCATGAGCAGCAGCACGAGCACCGCCGGCCGCACCATCCGGGTCGGGCACAGCCCCGACTCGGACGACGCCTTCATGTTCTACGCCCTGACGCACGACAAGCTCGACACCCAGGGCCTGCGGTTCGTGCACCAGCTCGAGGACATCGAGACCCTGAACCGGCGGGCCCTCCAGGGCGAGCTCGAAGTCTCCGCCATCAGCCTGCACGCCTTCAGCCACCTGGCCGACAAGTACGCCTTGCTGGCCTCCGGTTGCAGCATGGGCGACCGCTACGGCCCCAAGCTGATCGCCAGGCAGCCCTGGACCCTCGACGAGCTCCGCGCCAGCGGCAAGACCATCGCCATCCCCGGCACGCTCACCACCGCGTACATGACTCTCCAGCTCTGCCTGGGCAAGGGCGTCAAGACGGTCGTGATGCCGTTCGATCAGATCCTGCCGGCCGTCAAGGACGGGACGGTCGAAGTCGGCCTGATCATCCACGAAGGGCAGCTTTACTACCCCGACCACGGCCTGCACCAGATCGCCGACCTCGGCGAGTGGTGGTTCGGCGAGACCGGCCTGCCGCTGCCGCTGGGCGGCAATGTCGTCCGCAAGGACCTCGGCACCGACACGGTGAACCTGCTCGCCAGGTTGCTCAAGGAGAGCATCCAGTACGCCCTGGACCACCGCGAGGAGGCCCTGGCGTACGCCCTGACCTACGCCCGGGGCCTCGATCCGGCCCTGGCCGACCGGTTCGTGGGCATGTACGTCAACGAGTGGACGGTCGACTACGGCGAGCGCGGCCGCCAGGCCGTGCGCACGCTGCTCGGCCGGGCAGCGGACGAGGGCCTGGTCCCGCGCCTCGAGATTGAGTTCGTGGGCTGAAACCCTCCGGTCGCAACCCACGGCCGGGGGCCATCTTCAACGTGGGCTCCCGGCCGATTATCATGACGGGCGTCGCGGCCCGTTCCCCCGCCGGCCGCCAATCCGGGGAGCCTCAGCCCATGAACGTCGCCTCCGCGACCCGTCGCGGCCTCGCCCGCGTCGCCCTCGGCCTGGGTCTGGCCGCCGCTGCGCTCCTGGGCCCTGGCCAGCCGGCCCGTGCCCAGTTCGTCATGGGGGGCATGGGCTTCGGCTCGGGCTACCCGATGATGGGGACCGGATTCGGCTACCCCCTGGGTGGCTTCGGCATGGGTGGCTACGGCGGATGGGGCTATGGCGGCTGGGGATATGGAGGATGGGGCTGGGGTGGACCCGTGATGATGGGGATTCCCCAGCCCTTCAATACCGGCGGCTGGTACACGACCGGTGGGTTCGTTGGCCCCGGGTTCGGGATGATGCCCAACGGCGCCGGTGCCTATGGCGGGTGGGAGGGCTGGAACAACCAGGCCAATCTCTCGCTGGGCATCACCCCGATCGGGATCCAGTCGGCGCTCATGGAGCGGGGACTCGCGGGCACCGGACTGCCCGCCGGCGGTCGGCTCGTCCCCGGGACCTATCGCATCGAGATCGTCCCCGAGCCGCGGCCCAATCCGACGGCTCAGTCCCCGCCGCCAGCCCGCGCCAATGACCAGGCGCCCCCGGCTCCTGACGCCCCGCGCTGAGCCGGCGGGACCGCCACCGACCCCAATCGACCCGGCGTCTGACGAGATTCGCCGCCGCCCGTCGAATCGAACCGAACGCGTCTTCCTCCATCCCGCCCGCAGTTCCCTTCCTGAATCTGACCGGGCAGCCCCGACCGAGGTCCGCCGCTCATGGCCAACAGTTTCCAGGCGCTCCAGGCTTTCCAGGTGGGTGACCGTCACTACCGGCTGTACCGGCTCGATTCGCTGGCGTCCGCCGGCGTGGACCTGGCCCGGCTGCCCTACTCGCTGAAGATCCTGCTCGAGAACCTGCTGCGGAACGAGGACGGCCGCACCGTCACCCGCGACGACATCCTCGCCCTGGGGCGCTGGAACGCCACCGCGACGCCGAGCGATGAGATCGCCTTCCGCCCGGCCCGCGTGCTGCTCCAGGACTTCACCGGCGTGCCCGCCGTCGTCGACCTGGCCGCCATGCGCGACGCCATGACCCGCCTGGGCGGCAACGCCACGAAGATCAACCCGCTCCAGCCGGTCGACCTCGTCATCGACCACTCCGTGCAGGTCGACGAGGCGGGCTCGGCCCTGGCGCTGCTCCACAACACCGAGCTGGAG
>CAZUZD010000113.1:0-17283 GCA_964624465.1 uncultured Isosphaeraceae bacterium | reverse complement strand
TCGGCATGACCGGGGCGAACGGCTCCTCGGTCAGGATCTTCATCGAGCGGTTGGCGCCCGAGATCACAGTCGGCTCGAAGAAGAAGCCGCGGTCGAACCGGGTCGAGGGGCCACCGCCGGCGAGGATCGCCGCGCCATGCTGCTTGGCGTCGTCGATCAGGGCCTGGGCCTTCTCGATCGCCGAGTGCTCGAACATCGGGCCGACCTGCACGCCGTCCTCGAGGCCGTTGCCGAGCTTGAGCTTCTTCGTCAGCTCCACGGCGACCTCGGTGAACTGCTCGCGGATCGACTCGTGGATGTAGAAGCGCGAGGGGCAGATGCAGACCTGGCCGTTGTTGCGGAACTTGCCCGTGACGGCCGCCTGGGCCACCTGCTGCACGTCGGCGTCGGGGAAGACGATCAGCGGGGCATGGCCGCCGAGCTCCAGGCTCAGGCGTTTGACACCATCAGCCGAGCGGCGGATCAGCTCCTTGCCGACCTGGGTGCTGCCCGTGAAGCTGATCTTGCGCACCTCGGCGCGAGCGAAGTAGGCGTCGGCCACCTCGCGCGACTTGCCGATGACGAGGTTCGCCACCCCGGCTGGCAGGCCCGCCTCGACGAGGCATTCGAAGAGGTGGATCAGCGACAGCGGGGTCTGGTCGGCGGGCCGGCTCACGACGGTGCAGCCGACGGCAAGAGCCGGGGCGATCTTGCGGGCGGCCAGGGTGACCGGGAAGTTCCAGGGGGTGATCGTGCCCACGACGCCGATCGGGTGCTTGATCGCGTAGTGCCGCTTCATGGCGTTCGAGGGCGGGATGATCCGGCCGTAGGCCCGCTTGGCCTCCTCGGCGAACCACTCGAACGTGTCGGCGACGCTCAGCACCTCGGCCTTCGCCTCGGGCAGGGGCTTGCCCTGCTCCATGGTCAGGGCCGTCGCCATGCGATCGACCCGGGCGCGGACGGCGTCGGCGGTGGCCTTCAGGAACTTTGCCCGGTCATAGGCGGTGCGGGCCCGCCAGTCGGGAAAGGCGCGGGCGGCGGCGTCGATCGCGGCCTCGGCCTCCGCACGCCCCCCGTAGGCCACCTCGGCAATCGCCGACTCGTCGGCCGGATTGATCACCGCCAGGGTGCGACCCCCGGGGGCGTCGACCCACTGGCCGTCGAGGTACATGCGGGTGGTCGGGATTGCGCCGGAAGTGCTGGCGGCCATGAGTGTTGTTCCATGCGGCCGGGGGCAGGCGTCGACCCGGTCGAGCACCCGCCGACCCAGGCCCGTCGGCTGTTCGGCTCCAGGCCCCACGATACCGGTTCCGGGGCGAAGCCCGCAACCGAGCCGCACGCATGGCTGAATCGGCACATCCGGGTCAAGCCGTGGCTCGGGAACGTCCGATAGATCAAGCAACTCCCGCGAGACCGGAGTCCCGCGCCCGGGCTCCGGGAACGCTGTGCGGCCCGATCGATGACGGATCGGACCGGCCTTCCCGACCGGACGTGCGACGGAAGCGGAGACGGAGTTGAGAGTTCCGACTGGCGTTCTCGACCCACTCGCCGACTTGCCACGGACTGGGATCTCCCCGGACGGCCTCCCCGACCGCCCGGATTGCCCGATACAGACGGACCCATCCATGCCCCCCAAGCTGACTACTGAGCGGCCCGCGCCAGGGCCAGGCGCCACGCCTGCCGGGGCTGCGCCAGGCTCGCGAGCCCCTGGCGTCGTCGATGGTGCCGGCCGGAGTCGACTCGCTCGCGTCCGGACCACCTCGGGTCTGCTCGGCGCCTTGCTGGCGATCCTGGTGCTGAGCCTGGCCACTCCGGCGGAGGCATCCGCCAGCCGGCGCAACGCCCTGCTGCAACGCGCGGCGGCCCAGAGCCGGGCCCAGCGGTTGCTTCAGGCCACGGCCTCCAGCCCCCGGGCGCTGGCGGCGGGGCGGATCACGGCCGCAAGCCTGGCCAGGCGTGGCATCTCCGTGAAGGCGGCGACGGCCGCGCTCCGGACCGGCGGCTACTGGGATCGCTACTTCGCCAGGGCCCTGGCCCAGCGCACGACGACCGTGCAGGGCCCGAACGCGGTCCGCATCCTCTCGGCCTTCAGCGGCAACCTGCCCGACAGCCCGTTCGTCGACTATCTGCGGTGGCGACGGAGCCTGAATCCGAGTCGCTTCGACCATTACCACCCCGGCCTCGGCTCGCTGCTGGAGGAGGGGAATGTGAGCGTGACCGTCGATCCCCCGGTCGTGCCCCCGATCAAACCCGAGGTGCCCGAGCCCTCGACCTGGCTGCTCGGCGCCGTGCTGGCCGTGGCCGGGATCGGAGCTCACCGGCGGGCCCGCTGGTCGACCCGGCTCACGGGCTGACCCGGGAAGCGGGGTGAGCCGCCGCGTCCTCCGGCGTGTCGGTCTGCTAGAATGCCAGCATGACGAGCCCGGCCGCCCCGCGGAGCACCCCCTGCGCCGCGGGGCCGTCGCGATTTCGGTCCGAGGGATCTGCGCGATCATGAGCGACGCGAACCGGTTCTACATCACGACCGCCATCGACTACCCGAACAGCCGGCCTCACATCGGCACCGCCTTCGAGAAGATCGGCGCCGACGTCCAGGCCCGGTTCCAGCGGATGGAGGGCCGGTCCGTCCATTTCCAGATGGGCAACGACGAGAACACCGTCAAGGTGTCCCAGCGCGCCGAGCAACTCGGACTGGAGCCCAAGCCCTATGTCGACGACATGGCGCGACAGTTCCAGGAGGTCTGGGCCGCGCTCGAGATCTCCAGCAACGACTTCATCCAGACGAGTGAAGAACGCCACCACGTCGGCTGCCGGAAGTTCATCCAGGCGGTGTACGACGCGGGCTTCATCGAGAAGCGGGCTTACGTCGGCCAGTACTGCGTGGGCTGCGAGGAGTTCAAGACCGACCGCGACCTCGTCGAGGGACGCTGTCCCAACCATCCGAACACCCCGCTGAAGCAGGTCGAGGAAGAGAACTACTTCTTCCGCCTCACCAACTTCACCGATCGCCTGCTGGAGCACTACGAGGCCCACCCCGACTTCATCCAGCCCGAGAGCCGCCGCAACGAGATCGTGAGCCTGGTCAAGCAGGGCCTGCAGGACGTCTCGATCAGCCGCAAGGGCTTCACCTGGGGCATCCCGATCCCGTTCGATCCGGACCAGACGATCTACGTCTGGTTCGACGCCCTGCTGAACTACATCACCGCCATCGGGTACGGCACCGATGACGCCCGCTTCGAGCAGCTCTGGCCGGCCGACGTGCACGTGATCGGCAAGGACATCACGCGGTTCCACTGCGCCCTCTGGCCGGCGATGCTCATGGCCGCCGGCCTGCCCCTGCCTCGCCGGGTCTTCGGCCACGGGTTCGTCTACTTCAAGGGGGCCAAGGCGAGCAAGTCGGCCGCCGAGCGTCCCCGCGACCCGATGGACTACATCGCCGAGCACGGCGCCGAGGCGTTCCGCTACTACTTCCTCCGCGAGTGCCCCTTCGGCGGCGACGGCAACTTCACCGAGGAGCGGTTCGCCGATCTCTACAACGCCGACCTGGCCAACACGCTCGGCAACCTCTACAGCCGCACGCTCTCCATGTGCCTGAAGTACTTCGAGGGCCGGCTCGAAGGCGCCAGTGCAATTGACGTCACCGGCTGGCGAGGCGCCCTCGACCTTCCCACCCTGATGGACGACCTGCGCGGCCTGATCGGTACCTTCCAGTACAACGTCGCCCTGCAGCGGATCTGGCTCGAGGTGCTCGACCCGGTCAACAAGTACATCACCGACCGTCAGCCGTTCAAGCTGATCAAGACCGACCCCGACGCCACCCGCGTCGTGCTGGTGAACCTGGCCGACGCCCTCCGCATTGCGGGCATCCTCATCAAGCCGTTCCTGCCGCGCACCGCCGAGACCTTCTACCGAGCGTTCAACTTCGAGGACGTTCGCGGCTGGGACGACGTCGGCTACGGTGACGTCCTGGACCGGCCCGACCTCGATGTGATCATGGTCACCGCCCCCCAGGAAGGCGGTAAGCCCGCGCCGCTGTTCCCCAAGATCGACCTGACCGAGCGTCCGACCGCGACCTGAGACCGCCCGGTCGCTCCATGCTGAGACCCACGCCCGGCCCGCCCCCCACGTCCTGCGTGGGGGGCGGGCCGCTGGCGTTGCGGGCGAGTACGCACCGGGGGCGAGGATTTGGCACCGCGATTGCTACTGGTCCCGCCATTCGCCGACCCATCCGGCCTCGGCGGGAGAATCCGGACCACCCGATTGCCCCAGAGCGGCAATCGTGACGTAGGGTCCTGGCAGTGAAGCGTGCCCCGGTGCGTCCGAGTCCCTGGGTTCAAGGAATCGAGCCAATGCACACCGCAACCGAGCTGTCCGTCACCCTTTCGGCCGACCTGCTCCAGCACCTCCGCTCGGAGTCTCAGCGCCTCGATGTGCCGCTGGAGTGGCTGGTGGCGTCGATCGTCGCCGACACCCTGGAGGTGTCTGAAGCCGAGGCCGCGGTGGTCGAATCGCCGGCGTGCTGGGAACCGGCCGTCGCCTGCTGAGCCGGGTTGACTGCTGGGCCTGACCCCGCTGGCTGTCGCAGCACGAACCGGGACCCAGGGCGGGGTCGCTTGATCGGGATGTCACCCACGAGCTCGCCCTCAGGGCCCCGGTAGACCTGAGCCAGCCACTCCTTGAACCGCTCGGGCGTGTGGTCGAGCCGCAGTCTGTCGAGCCAGTCGGCATATTCGTCGAGCGGCTGATGCAGTCGCTCCGGGCCAAACAGCGGCACGTGACCGTGAGCCAGTGCAAAGGCGCCTCGGGCCTCCCGAGGCGACGCTCCCTGACGGGTGAGCTGATACAACGCCGTCACCAGCCCCGTGCGATCGCTGCCCCACTTGCAGTGGATCAACAGGGGATAGCGGCAGGTCTCCAGCAGTTCCACGAGCGTCAGCAACTCACGCGGTGACGGCCGCTTCGTCGCGCTGATTGGGATGTCGTAAAAGTCGACACCCAGCCGTTCCGAGGTCGCCAGCTCCTCCCGGTAGAACGGATCGCGGATCGAGCCGCCTCGAAGGTTCAGAACCGACCCCAGTCCCAGCCGGGTGGCGGTGTCGGCAAAATTTGAGCCCGGCTGTGCGCTCCGATACACCCGCCCGGGGTCCACGGCGGCGAAATTCCCCTCGAACAGGGGCATCCGCAGCCACCACGCCGCGGCCGTGAGCACGACCGCAAGCACACCGAGGATCGTCCGGCGCCGGCGGCGCCGGCGGCTCTGGCGGTCCGCGGTCACGACTCTTGCCGGGTCAGGCCCGGTTGTGGCATCGTACGTCACGCCGGGCGCATCCTTACTTGCCGCCGCCGGGACTGTGATCGACGCGGCCGTTCCCTCCCGGCCTCGCAATGGAAACGGCCCGGCCAACTTAGCGGTTGTCGGCCAGCGGTCAATGCCACTCGGATCCAGCCCCGCCGCCGCCCCGGGGCCTTCGACGACCTGGACCGATCCGGGCCACGGCTCCGCACGCTCGCAACGCCCACCACGGTCCCGTCCGGACCCTGCGACGCCCTGATGGCCCTCTGAAAGTCGGACCCTTGCGCTGGCTCGACCTCTGGTTTCTGACTCTGGGCGGGATCCTGGGCGTGCACGTGCGGCACGGGCTCGGGCTCTGGATCGTGAGCTGGGCTGGTGGCCGCTACCCCTGGGCCACCTTCGTGATCAACGTCACGGGGGCATTTTTGGCCGGTTTCATCTCCCTGCTTCTGACCCGATGGCTCCCCGACCCGCGCTGGCGGCTGCTCTGCCTGACCGGCTTCCTGGGTGGCTACACCACCTTCTCCGCGATGATGCTCGAATCGGTCCGGCTCTGGGAGCGTGAGGGACCCGGCCCGAGTCTGATCTATCTGGGCAGCAGTCTGCTCATCGGCTTCCTTGCCGTCGTCCTCGGCCTGCTCACTGCCCGCACCCTCCTCGGCACCGAGCCGTCCGCCGCTCTGCCACCCGCCCCGAGCACGGCATTCGAGACCCCCGCAAACCCAGAGCCGCGTTGACGGCCCGCGACCCGATGCGGTATCTTCTATCCCGACCGAGTGCTCGCTCCCGGAGAGGTGGCTGAGTGGTCGAAAGCGACGGTTTGCTAAACCGTTATACTGGGAAACCGGTATCGGGGGTTCGAATCCCCCCCTCTCCGCTCTACAATCAAGGCTCGCAGCAAGTCCCGATCAATTCGGGGTTTGCTGCGAGCCTTTTTCATTAGGACACCCGACCGTGTCGGGACTGTGCCAGAGTCCAGCACGTCCCTCTCGATCCAGGGGCTGTTGCTGGAACCGCCCGCCCAGCTCCTCCGCGAGACCGCGTTACTTTGCTCAGGGGGCTCCTCGCCCCGCTGCGGCCATTCGAGAGATCCGGCCTGCTGATCTGCCGCTTCGCGGCCGCGACGTGCCGGTGGTAGTCATGCTCGAGCTTTCAGCTGTCCGGGTGGACCAGCCAGAACAGGACCGTGCGCTGTGTCACCCGACAGTGGGTGCAGGTCTCGAGACCGGATTCGCGATGGCCAGGGCATCGAGCCCGAGTGCGGTCAGATCAGCCACCGAGCCGACCCCTGGAAGCCCTGCGAAGCGCTGTACGATTGCGGCGAGACGCGCCCGATTCGCAGGACTGATCGCGACCACTTCGGTCAGCGGGCAGGCCCCGAAGTTCCGGATCTAGACGGGTCCACGGGCGCTTCGGATCGACAGCGCTGCGGTGCCGGCAATGATGATTTCCTATGATTGTTAGAAAACCAGATATGCACTTGAATGGTCGTTGCGATCGGCCCATCTCACGATCGGTCTCACGGAATGCGTGCGGAAATCCCGCCATCGCGAGACTCAAGCCTCCGCCGATTGGCTCACCGGATCGGACTGCGATCCCAGGTTCCCACGCTGTTCCAGGCCACGACGTCGACGGGTTGGGTCATTGCTGGCCCTGCTGTTGCTGTTGTTCGTATCCGGTGGAGCTGTCGAATCCTGGGACCGTGTAGGTGGTGATGATCGCCGAGGTGTCGACGCTCGGCGGGGCATCTGACGGAGCCACGCTCACGGCGACCTTGAGCTCGGCGGAGGTCTTGGCGTCGCCCTTGAACACGCCGCGGGTCGGGGGGACGTCCGCGTAATCCCGTCCGATGGCGGTCCGGATGTGGCGTGGACCGGCGACGAGGTCATTGGTGGGGTCGAACCCCACCCAGCCCAGCTCCGGCAGCAGCGCCTCGATCCAGGCGTGCGAGGCGTCCTCGGCCGATCGGTCCTGGTCCTCGTTCCGGTGGAAGAGGTACCCGCTCACATACCGGCATGGGATCCCGAGCTCGCGGCCCAGTGCGATCATGATGTGCGCAAAATCCTGGCACACCCCCTTCCGTGCGGCCAGGGCGTGGTCAATCGGTGAATCGACGCGGGTGTGCTGTGGAGTGTAGGCGAATGCCTCGTAGACGATCCGGTTCAGTGCGTGGAGGGTTGTGAGCGGATCACCCTGACGGCTCAGCGAGTGCTCGCGTGCGAAGGTCGCCAGCAGCCCGGAAGGGCGGGCGAATTGGCTCGGAAGGAGCATCTCGAGCGCCTCGTCCTCGTCGGACATGCACTCCAGCTCCGCCCACGAACTGGAGCCGAGCGACGCCGGGATCGGCTCGTGCTCTTCGACCTCCACGAGCGACTCCGCGGTGATGGTCAAACGTTGGTGGGCGCTCGGGACATTGAAGTGGTGGACGGCGTTGCCGAGCGCGTCGCGGTAAGTGGAGACCTCGGCGCGGGGGGTGGTGCTGATGTGGAAGCTCCAGCAGCGCTGCAACCCCTCGGATCGGGGGTGCATCCGCACCTCCATCTGGCTCTCGCGAATCGAATCGCTGTACAGATACGTCGTGACGTGCCGCACCTGATAATACATGGGCTCGGCTCGGTCGTTCGGGGAAGAGTGGAGAGGGGCGAAGTGAGGTCTGCCGAGGTCGCGGTCAGCGACGCTCGGCGGGCACGGCGTCGAGGCCGGTGTCGACGTACGTCTGATGCACCGCGTGCTGGATCTCGGTGAGCTGGGCGCAGACGTGAGTGAGGAACGGGTGCAAACCGGGCCCGAAGATCTCGTCCATCTGGGCATACGCCAGGGTGGCGCGGAGCCGGCCCGCCAGTCGTTCGGCGCGGCCGTTGCGGAGTTGGGTTGCCTCGGCGATGGCCGCGAGCGACTCACCCACGCGGTCCACGGCGAAGCGCAGGGCGTGGGGAAAGGTCGGGTCGAGCAGCAGGAACTGCACGATGCGTTCGGGTCGCAGCTCGGCCGATTGCGAGCGGCTGTACGCTTCGGTTGCGACGCAGGAACGGAGCAGCCCGAGCCATTCGAGGTGGTCCTCGCGGTGCGACTCCGGGCGGGTGGGGTTCAGCAACTCGACGCAGATCACATCGAGGAGGATCGCCAGCCCCCAGGCCCGCTCGATGAACTGCCCGGCACGGAGGAAGTGCCAGCCCTCATCATGGCACATGGTGCCGTCGGTCACACCGCGGAAGTGGTGGGCCCCGCGATCGACTGCCTGGAAGAACTCGTGTGGCTGGGCATCCCAGGCCGCGTCGAGATCCGTCTTGCGAAGGTCGAGGTAGAGTCGATTGATCTGCTCCCACATCTCGCTGGAGATGCTCTCGCGGACCTGACGGGCGTTCTCGCGCGAGGCGGCCAGGCACGCGACGATCGCGCGGGCGTTCTCACGGGCCGCTGCCAGGCAGCTTGCGAAGGAGGCGCGGTGCAGCAGGTCGAACGCCAGGGCCCGGGCGGTCCCCGAGGGGTCCCGGCCGCCGACTCCCGTCGGAGCGGCAACCAGGCATGCCTGGAGTCGGAACCAGCGCGGACCACTCACGGCCGGAGACTGGTCGAGCATCAGGTTCAGGTTCACATCGATCAGCCTGGAGGTGTGCTCGGCCCGCTCGAGGTAGCGGCTGAGCCAGTACAGGCAGTCGGCGACTCGGGAGAGCATGGCGGTGCAAGGGTCCTGGCGTGCGAGGAGAGGGGGCACGCGCACCCCGTGGCGTTCATTGCGATCCGGGCCACCGCGGCCGGAATCGTGGACAGATGGTTGGATCTCCGGGCTCGGGCTCGCTCAGTCCGAGAGCACCCAGGTGTCCTTGCTGCCGCCTCCCTGCGAGGAGTTCACGACGAGCGAGCCCTTCTGCAACGCCACCCGGGTCAGGCCGCCCGGCACGATGGTGACCTTCTCGCCGCACAGGATGTAGGGTCGGAGGTCGACATGGCGTGGCTCCACGCGACCGTCGATGAAGCACGGAGCCCGGGAGAGGTTGAGGGTGGGCTGTGCAATGTAGTTGCGCGGATCGGCCTCGATCCGGCGGCGAAACTCCTCGCGCTGCTCGGCCGTGGAGTGGGGCCCGATCAGCATCCCGTAGCCGCCACTCTCGCCGACCGCCTTCACCACCAGGTGGTCGAGGTTCGCCAGGATATGGGATCGCTGCGAATCCTCCGACGCCAGGAAGGTCTCCACGTTCGGGAGGATCGGGTCCTCACCAAGGTAGTATTTGATGATGCGGGGGATGTACGCGTACACTGCCTTATCGTCGGCCACGCCGGTGCCCACGGCATTGGCCAGCGCCACATTGCCGGCGCGATAGGCGTTCATCAGGCCGGCGACGCCCAGCATCGAGTCGGGCCGGAATGCCAGCGGGTCGATGAAGTCGTCGTCCACCCGCCGGTAAATCACGTCCACCCGCCGCAGCCCGGCCGTGGTCCGCATGAAGACCATGTTGTTGTGCACGAGCAGGTCGCGGCCCTCGACGAGTTCGACGCCCATCAGACGCGCCAGGAAGGTGTGCTCGTAGTAGGCGGAGTTGAAGACTCCCGGCGTGAGCACCACGACGGTGGGATCGGCCCGGTGCGAGGGTGCGAGGTGTCGCAGCGTGGCCAGCAGCGCCTGGCCGTAGTGGTCGATGGGCTGGACGCCGATATCGCGGAAAATCTGGGGGAAGACCCGCTTCATGACCTCGCGATTGGCCAGCATGTAGGACACACCGCTGGGCACGCGCAGGTTGTCCTCGAGGACCGCGAACGAGCCGTCGTCGACGCGGACCAGGTCGGTGCCGGCGACCGAGACGTAGACGTCCCGCGGCACCGACAGTCCCCGCGTCTCCCGTCGGTAGTGCTTGCAGCTCAGGATCAGCCGCTTGGGGACGATCCCGTCGGCCAGGACCTTGCCCGGGCCATACAGGTCCTTGAGGAACAGGTTCAGCGCCATGATCCGCTGGGTCAGGCCGCGCTCGATGGTTGCCCACTCGGAGCCGGTGATGATCCTGGGCATCAGATCGTAGGGGAAGACGCGTTCGGTGCCCTCGTCACGCCCGTAGACGGTGAACGTGATGCCCTGATGCAGGAACGAGAGGTCCGCGGCCTGCTGTCGGCGACGGAGTTCCTCGGGGGACAGGCTCAGCACACTGCGGTGCATCACGGCATAGGGGGGCCTCGGCTGGGCCTCGCCCGCGAACATCTCGTCGTAGAACGGTCCGCTGAGCTCGTAATTGGCAAAGGGGGACGAGACCGGTCCCGGGGAGGCGTCCGACGCCGGTGCCCCGGCCGACTTGATCGAGGTCGCGGTGCTTGCGCCGATCGGAATCGCCTTCATCGCGCTTCCCCTCAAGGAGAGACGGGCCGCCTCGGGCCCATGCCGATCCGACCCCTCATGGTCGGTAAACACCGCCTGGCGACCCTGTGCCAGAAATGCTTGCGGTACTGCTCGATTTCTGGGCGATCCTCGCGGTCGGGAGGCGGTTTCGCCGCACAATTCGACCCCGCTGCGGTCTGGGAAGGGGCCAAACGCAAATGGAGTGCCCGAAATCCGTGCCCGTGCCCGCCGGCTGCTCAATCCGCGGGCGGACGGACGGGGGTGTAGACGGAAACCAGTTCGGGCCGGATCAGGCGTTCACCGGATCGGAACCCCGGTCGGAGCCGGGCGGCCACGGTCCGGTGCTGGCACGGGTCGGGGCTCGTGACGGTCTTGATGGAGCGCTGCTGCGACGGATCAAACTGATCACTCTCGAGCCGGAAGGGCTCGACCCCATGACGGCAGAGCAGGTCTTCGAGTCCCTCGCTCAGCTCCGCCAGGAGTCGGCCCTGACGCTGGTCGGGGTCGGAGCCGGCGGCCAGGCTCTCCGCGCGCCGGGCGAGTTCGTCATGCCACTGGATCAGGTCGAGGAACAGGGGGCGGAGCAGGGAGTAGAGAAGATCCTGCTTGTAACCCTGGAGTTCGGTGTGGAGTCGGTCGACCACCCTCTCGCGAGTTGCCTCGGCTCGCACCTCGCGATCGAACTGCGATTGCAGTCCGTCGAATCGGCGATCGAGGCGACCGGCCAGTTCCTCCAGTCGACACTCCAGGGTCTGCTGGAGTACGGTCAGAGCCGACTCCAGAGGACGAGCGGTGCGATCGTCCGGTCCGCCGTCGGCGGTCGAGGAGGGATCTGCCGTGGCCGCCGCTGGCGGGGTCGGCTCCGCCACTGGGGCCTGGCTCGGGTCATCGGAGCTGTCGGGACGGCGTTCGACCAGCGCCTGGTCGGACTGGGAGCGATCCGGTTCGGGGGTCATTGCTGAGGCTCCTCGGTCCCGCGCCCGGACCGGGCGGTGGAGGTCGGGCCGCGGGACTCCGGCGCTCCGGAGCCTGGCCCGAGGGTCGGACCGATCATGCCCCCTGCCTCGCGTTGACGCCAGGGCACGTCGACGACCCGGAACCACGAACCCGACGACCGCCCGTGCGATGGTGCGACCTGGAGGCGGGTGACGATGGCACGGTCCGAGAGTTCCTGGCCGGTGGGATGTGCGCTTCGCCTGGTCGGCGTGCGCGTTCTGAGGGGGGAGCGGGCCGTCCTGGATGGGATCGATCTGGTCCTGGATCCCGGTGGGCGTCATGTGCTGGTGGGGGCATCGGGGTCCGGCAAGAGCACGCTGCTGCGGCTGCTGAACCGGCTCGAGGACCCGGCCGCCGGCGAGGTCTTCGTCGGGGCGACACCGATGCGCGACCTGCCGGTCCGGGCGGTGCGGGCGGGCGTGGGGCTGGTCTTCCAGACGCCGGGGCCACTGCCCGGAACGGTCGCCGAGAACCTGGGATATCCGGCCAGTGTCCGCGGTCGTCGCTCACCCGAGCCCGGCGTTCTGCGGGAGCTGCTCGATGAATTCGGTCTCGACCCCGGCGCGCTCGACCGCGACGCGGGTAGCCTCTCGGGCGGAGAGCGGCAGCGGCTGGCGATTGCGACGGCGCTGCTGGCGGAGCCCGAGATCCTGGTTCTCGACGAGCCCACCTCGGCCCTCGATCCGGTGGCCGCGTTTCACATCGCCGAACGCCTGGCCGAGCGATCGCGGCGAACGGGCCTGCGCACCGTCATCGTGACCCATCAGCGCGAGCTGGCCCCGTGGCTGGGCGAGACCGCCGTGGTTCTGCAGGCCGGTCGGATCGCGACCGTCGGGCCGGTGACCGAGGTCCTGAGCCAGCTCGATGCCGGAGTCTGGTCTGACGCGCCGGATCGACCGGAGTCGAACTCGTGAACGGAGACTCTCATGATTGGACCGGGCTGGGACGGGCTGGCGCTCACGGCCCTGCCACTGATTGGCGCAATGGCCCTGCTGGCGCTCGCAGGCCTCGGTCAAATCCGGCCCATGCTGATTGCCGCGACGCGGATGGTCGGTCAGTTGCTCTTGCTCGGTCTCGTGCTGCGCTGGATTTTCGAGCGGCCGAGTCCCTGGGTCGTCACGGCCGCGGCTCTGGTCATGCTCTCCGCATCGGCGCAGACGGTGGGAAGTCGGCAGCGGGGAGGGACCGGGTGGTTCAGGGCGCAGGCGCTCCTCGCCATGGCCGTGGCGGCGGTGGCGGTGCTGGCCGTCGCGGTCCGGCTCGGGCTCGGGGTCGAGCCCTGGTACCGTCCGGAGGTGGTCATCCCCCTGCTCGGGATGATCCTGGGCAACAGCGTCAACGGGCTTGCCCTGGCGGCCGAACGGCTCGAGAGCGAGCTGCGATCCAGCCGGGATCAGGTCGAGCTGCGGCTGGCTCTCGGGGCCAGCGTTGCGCAGGCGGCGCAACCGGCGCTCCGCGCCGCGGTGGCGGCGGCCCTGACACCGACGATCAACGGCATGAGCATCGCGGGCCTTGTTGCGATCCCGGGGATGATGACCGGCCAGCTCCTCGCCGGGGCCCAGGTCGAGGTGGCGCTTCGATATCAGATGCTGATCTACCTGGCGATCGCCACCACGGTCACAGCCAGCACCTTGATTCTGCTGCGGCTGAGGCTCGGCCGTTACTTCACCAGGGCGTCCCAGCTCCGCCTCGACCGCCTGGGCACCGCCCCGCGCTGACGGGGGATCGCGGGCCGCTTGCTCCGCGCCGGGCGGCCGGTACACTGGCAAGCATCTATCGACTCCGGGGCCGACCCCCGTCCGCCGGACCGCATCCGCAGTCCGATCCGGACAGGACGACCCGGCACACCCGCCCGAGGACCTCGTCCCATGTCCATGCTTCGCGCCCTGGCCGCATCATTCACGCTCTGTGCCCTGGCCGCCGCTCAGGCCCGGGCGCAGAATGACACCCCGAACGACAAGATGCTCGGTCTCCAGGCCCCCGAGGGCTCGGTGATCCTCTTCGATGGGTCGCTCGAAGGGTGGCAGCATCGCGACGGTAAGGAGGCCTCCTGGCCGGTGACCGGCCCCATCTTCACGGTGGGCGCGGGCAAGGGCGACATCCGGACCCAGGCGGAGTTCGGCAATTACAAGCTCCACCTCGAATTCGCCTGCCCCTACGAGCCCAACGACAAGGGCCAGGCTCGCGGCAACAGCGGTGTTTATATCGGCGGCATTCACGAGGTGCAGGTCCTGGACTCTTATGGACTGAAGTCGCAGACCAATGACTGCGCCGCCGTCTATCAGCAGCACGCCCCCCGGGTCAACGCCTGCAAGCCGCCGCTCCAGTGGCAAAGCTACGATATCACCTACACCAAGGCCCGGGTGAAGGACGGCAAGGTGGTCAAGAAGGCTCGGGTGACCGTGGTGCAGAACGGCGTGAACGTGCTCGACAACAAGGAGATCGACCCCACCCCTGGTGGGATCGGGCTGGAGGCGGGCAAGAATGGTCCGCTGCTGCTTCAGGACCACGGGGACGCGGTGCAGTACCGCAACATCTGGCTGATCCCGGTGCCCGACGAGGACGAGGAGTGAGCCCGCGATGAGCCACCGATCGGCCGGACTGACGGTCGAAGGCTGCCGGAGCCGTCGCGAGCGCCTGTGGCAGGCGCTCGCGGCCGGCGAGTCGCCCGCCCCCGAGGTCGTCGTGCTCGCAGCCCCCGAGCACCTGACCTACTTCACCGGCTTCCACCTCGAGCCCTTCACCTTTCGCGGGAATGAGGCTGGAGCCGCCCTGGTCCTGACCCACGATCAGGCGACCCTGGTGGTTGACAACCTGGTGGAGCCGTTCGCCGCCGGCGCTCATGACGTGGGCGTGGTGGCCAGCACGTGGTACCAGGGGACGCACCCCGCAGCCGCCCGGCGACCCGCGCTCGCGACGTCGGTTCGCGAGGTGGTGCGATCCCGGGGCGGCCCGCGACGGGTCCGGCTGGGCCTCGACGCCGCCGTTCCCCTGGCCTGGCTCGACCTGGACGTGCAGGGTGACCGGCCACCGACGCTGCTCGATTCGACCATCGGGCAGCTCCGACGGGCCAAGGATCCCGATGAGCTGGAACTCCTGAAGCTCTCGATCGCCGCAATCGAGGCGGGTCTCGCCGCGGCCTTCGGCGCGATGGAGCCGGGCCGGACCGAACTCGAGGTGTTCGAGGTCGTCGAGGCGGCCTGCCTGGCGAACCTCGGATCGCGAGCGCTGGTGTACGGTGACTTCGCCTGCGGGCCCCGCAGCCGGACGGCGCTGGGGCCACCGGGCGCGATCCCGATCGAGGCCAGCTCGCTCTACATCCTCGACTTCTCGGTCATTGTCGGCGGCTACCGGGGCGACCTGGCGAACACCCTGGTCGTCGGTGGCCAGCCGACCGGCCAGCAGAGCGACCTGATGGCCGGGTGTCTGGCGGCAATGGCGGCGGGGGAGGCCCTGCTCCGGCCCGGGACGCCCTGCCGTGAGCTCGATGCCGCCGTGCGAGCGGCCTTGCGCAAGCTGGGCCTGAAACCCGATGACCCTTCACACGTGGGGCACGGCATCGGGCTCGGCCATCCCGAGGCTCCGTTCGTGGTCCGGCACGGCGTCGAGACCCTGGCCGAGGGGGACGTCGTCACACTCGAACCAGGCCAGTACGGATTCGACTTCGGTGGCCTGCGGATCGAACGAAACTACCGGATCACGGCCGACGGCTTCGAGACGCTCAGCCACCATCGGCTGGCACTTGCCTGAGGCCGATCCTGCCTGGCAGGCTCGAGAAACGCCGAGGGGCGGGCCCGGGCCCGCCCCTCGCACGCGATGAGCTGGACGCTGGCGAGCACTGGCCAGACTCAGAGGCCGGCGGCCGACTTGAGGGCGGCGAGGGCGGCGTCGTAGTTCGGCTCCTCGGCGATCTCCTTGACGTACTCGACGTGCGTCAGGGTGTTGCTGGGGTCGATCACGAAGATCGCGCGGGCCAGCAGCGGGATCGGCAGGTTCGTGATCAGAACCCCGTAGTGCTCGCCGAAGCTGTGGTTGTGCGTGTCGGAGAGGTTCGTCAGGTTGCTGATGCTCGACTCGGCGCAGAAGCGCTTCATCGCGAACGGCAGGTCGAGGCTGATGGTGTAAGCGGCCACCGAATCGCCGAGGGCGTTGATCGCGTCGGCGAAGTGCTTCGTCTGCCGGTTGCAGACCGGGGTGTCGAGCGACGGCACCACGCTGAAGAGCCGCGCCTTGCCGGCGGTGTCGCCCAGGCTGACCGGGTTGAGGCTCTCGTTGACGACCTTGAAGTCGGGCGCGGTGGCCCCGACCTGCAACCGGGGGCCGGCCAGCTCGACCGGGTTGCCCTTCATCGTCACTTCACCCTTGCGCGTCTCGGCCATGGATCGATTCTCCGGAGCGGTGGGAACGGGTTCGGGGGTGGGCGCAGGACGGTCGAGCTGCGGGTGAAGCCCTCAGGCCCCGCGCCGCGAACCCGGATCGTGCGACCCCGGGACGGCGACGCCAGGTCGGCCGTCCCCGCGGTCGGTGGGCGAACGGGTCTCGCCCGGCCCGATCGCGGACGCCCTTAGCGTAGACACCCGGGGACCGAACCGGCAAGGACCGTGCGGCCGGACCGCAGGGACCGGCCTGGGATGCGGTGGACCGGGTCCACAAGGACCCGCTCGACGGGTCAGTCCGCCGCCGGGTGCGCCGCGAGCAGGTCGTGAAGTTCCTGGGCGTCGATGGTCTCGCGCTCGATCAGCCGGGCCACGACCGCTTCCAGGGCGGAGCGCCGACGCTCGAGGATCTGCCGGGTCAGAGCCAGCCCTTCTTCCAGGATGCGGCGGACCTCCAGATCGATCTCGCGCGCCGTCTCCGGGCTCCAGGTGTTGTCACCGCTGGCGCCGCCACCGGGCAGGAACGGGCTGCGGCCTTCGGTCTGATAGCACACGCGGCCCAGCCGGCTCATGCCGAAGTCGGTGACCATCCGGCGGGCGATCTGGGTGGCCCGCTGCAGATCGCTGGTGGCGCCGTCGGAGATCTCGCCCAGGAACAGTTCCTCGGCCACCGTGCCCCCCAGGAGTCCACAGATGGTGGATTGCAGGAAGCTATGGGTGTGGAGGAACCGGTCGTCCTCGGGGCGGTACAGGGTGTAGCCGCCCATGCCATTGCCCCGGCCGACGATCGAGATCTTGTGGACCGGGTCGGTGCCGGGCAGGCTCCGCGAGACGATCGCGTGGCCGGCCTCGTGGACAGCGATCCGGCGCTGCTCGTCTGGCCTGAGGATCTTCTGCTTCCGCTCGGGTCCGGCCAGGAGGCGCTCGACGCCCTGCTCGAAATCGGGGCGGCCCACGACCGTCTGGCCCTTGCGGGCTGCCAGCAGGGCGGCCTCGTTCACGAGGTTCGCCAGCTCGGCGCCGACGAATCCGGGGGTCATGGCGGCGATGTGGCGCAGGTCGATGTCCGAGCCCATCGGGATCTGCCGGGCGTGGACCTTGAGGATCTGCTCGCGGCCGTCAATGTTCGGCCGGTCCACGACGATCGTCCGGTCAAACCGGCCCGGACGCACCAGCGCCGCGTCCAGGGTCTCGGGTCGGTTGGTGGCGGCCATCACGATGATTCCGCGGTTGGAATCGAAGCCGTCGAGGCTCACGAGCAGCTGGTTGAGCGTCTGGTCGCGCTCCTCGTTGGCCCCGGTGCCGCCGGCGCT
>CAZUZD010000112.1:0-17326 GCA_964624465.1 uncultured Isosphaeraceae bacterium | reverse complement strand
CCCCTCGTCAGGGGGAGAGCCGGGCCGGACCGGACCGGGCGGGACCGTCGCCGCCGTGAGGATTGATCCGAGCCCGAGGCTGCGTTCCAGCGGTCCGCCCGAGAAAGGGATCGACGTCCGATGGTGCCCGAGTGGTTGAGAGATTCGATGGCCGGCGGCCTCACGCCCCCGATCGGGGTGCTCGCCTGGCGGATCGGCGCCGCGTTCCTGCTCGGCCTGGCCGTGGCCGGCTTCTACCGCCACGCCCGCCGCGGCGAGGCGGTGCCGCCGACGTTCCTGACGACCCTGGTGCTGCTGGCGACGCTGATCGCGATGGCCACCCAGGTCATCGGCGACAACGTGGCCCGCGCCTTCAGCCTGGTCGGGGCGCTCTCGGTGGTCCGGTTCCGCACCGTGGTGCGCGACACCCAGGACACCGCCTTCGTCATCTTCGCCGTGGTCATGGGCATGGCCGCCGGCTCCAACCACCTGGCCGTGGCGCTGGTGGGGCTGGCGATCCTGGGCCTGGCCTCGTTCGTGCTCTGGCCCCGCCGCGACGCCGCGCTCACGCCCCGGCACCGGCCCGAGGAGGAGCTCGTCATCCGCCTGGCCCCGAATGAGGCCGCCCGCGCCGGCCTGGAGACCCTGCTGGGCGAGGTCACCAGCCGCCGCATCGCCGTCGGCGCCCGCACCGCCCGCCGCGGCGAGGCCATGGAGCTGACCTACCGCGTCCGCCTCAAGCCCGGCTCCAGCCCCGCCGAGATCGTCAACCGCCTGACCGCCCTCGACGGCGTCGAGGCCGTCGACCTCCACCGCGCCGAGTGACCGCCCCGGGTCGGCCGTCAGCCCCCCGCCCTGGCCCTCTGCTGTAGGGCGGATCAGCGCCAGTGTCATCCGCCGGGCTCGCAGGGGAGGCCCCTCGATAGGCCCCTCGGGATGGTCAGGTGGTTGGCATCCGACCCGGCCCGGTGGGTCGCGCTGGCGCTGATCCAGCCGACTTTCAGCGTGGTTTGGTCGGGTGGATCAGCCGCAGGCGGCGGCGCAATCCACCCCACCAGGAGGGAGGCCACCGTCCCGGCCCGGCGGATGACGCTGCGCTGATCCGCCCTACGAACACAGCAAGATGACGTGTGCCCGGTACGGCTCGGGGCGACAGCACGCCGCGATCAGCCCGAGCGGGCGAGCAGGGCGGCGAGGAGCTGGTCGGTGGCGCGGGACCAGCGGAAGGCGGCGGCCCGGGTGTGGCCGAGGGCGACGCGGCGGGCGCGGGCGTCGGAGTCGTCGAGGAGGGAGCGGAGGGTGGCGGTGAGGGCGTCGACGTCGGTCGGGTCGAAGTACCAGCCGGCGTCGCCGCCGATCTCGGGCAGGGCGGTGGAGTCGGCCAGGGCGACGGGGCAGCCGCAGGCCATGGCCTCGACGGCGGGGATGCCGAAGCTCTCGCAGGTGGAGGGGAACACCAGGGCGGTGGCCCCGGCGTAGGCGGCGCGGAGGTCGGTGCCCTGGCGGTAGCCGGGGCGTCGCACCAGGGCGCGGGGGCCGAGGCGGTCGATCGTGGCCTGCAAGGCGGCGGTGGCGGCGTCGGAGCCCTCGCCGATCAGGACCAGGGCCAGCTCGCCGGCGGTCACCTCGGGCAGCCGGCCGGCAGCCTGCACCAGGCGTTCGAGGTTCTTGCGGGGCTGGAAGTTCGCCACCGAGAGCAGGTACGGCACGCCCGCCGGCAGGCCGAGCGCGGCGGCGGCACCCCGGCGCTCGGACTCGGAGACCGGCTCGAAGAACAGGTCCTCGGCGCCGTTGGGCACCAGGGCCACACGGTCGCGGCCGGCGGGAAACGCCTCGACGAGCCGGTCGGTGTTGAACTGCGAGACGGAGAGGATCAGGTCGGCGCGGCCGAAGACGCGGTCGAGCACGACGCGGCGGCGGGGGCCGAGGTACGTGAGGTCCTGGAGCACGTCGTGGCTGGTGACGGCGCGGCGGGCGGCCCGGGTGCTCAGGCCGTACTCGGCCGGGCTGTACGCCCAGTCGATCGGCCCGGTCCAGGTCTCCAGCGGCGGCCAGTCGGAATACCGCCAGTAGCGGAGCATGTGCTTCATCGCCAGCGGCAGCTCGTGCCGGGGCAGGTCCTCGCGCGCCTCCCAGGTGGCGCGGCCGTCGGGCTCGTGGATCCGGCCCGAGACTAGCCGCAGCGCGACCTCGGGGCGCCCGGCCAGGCCGTCGAGCTGCGCCAGCGCGTGCCGGGTCACGCCGGTGGGGCCGCGGCAGGCGTTCAGGTCGTACACCAGGGCGATCGCCAGCGGGTCGGGCATCGGCGGGTCGGAGTCGGGCCAGGTCGGGATCGGATCGGGGCACGGCGCGCCGGCAGCCGTCGCGGCGCGGTCCCCACCGTAACGGGTTTGCCGGGGCCCGGGGAGGGGGGTTCGACCTCGCATTGACAGCCAGGGGGCCCGGGCGTATGGTCCGGCCGCCATCGGCCCCCCCTTCGCCGCACATCGCCGCGCCCGCACCCCGCCCCCTTGCCTTCGATCGCCCAGTCGACCAGCCCGCCGGCGGGATTGCCGCCGCGTGGCCAGGGGTCTCCCAGGGACGGGAGTCGCTCGGCCACGGCCCAGGGCCCGGCCCGACCTTTACGCCTCCGACCCGGTCGCCGCGGAAAGGATTCCGCCCGATGAACGCCAGACGTGCGGGACTGCTCGGAAGCCTGGCGACGCTCGTCGTCGCCCTGGTGGGCTGCTCGCTCACCCAGTCGTCGCAGCGCAAGGAGCCGATCCTGCCGCCGCTCGGGGCCGGCGGCCGCCTGGTCCAGCCCAGGCGCTGCGTGCTCGACGTGGTGATCCTGACCCGGCCGCAGGGCGACCCGGCCTTCGACGGCGCCATCTGGAGCGGCGGCGACGAGCAGATCGTCGAGCCGGAGCTGCGGCGCGCCCTCCAGGCCAACGGCCTGCGGGTGGCCCGGATCACCGGCGACCTGCCGCCGGAGCTCGAGGCCCTGGTGCGCTCGGGGCCGCCGAACCAGCCCGACGTGCACACGATCGTGAACCCGACCGGCGACAGCACGCTGATCGACCCGACCCGCGGCGAGCCCCTGCCGGCGCTGAATCTGCTGCTGAGCCACCCCGACGGCAAGATCAAGGGGAAGGTGTACCAGGACGCCAAGGCGTTCGTGCGGCTCACCGCCAGCTTCGACTCCGGCGACGGCGTGACCCTGCGGCTCGTGCCCGAGCTGCACCACGGCCCGGTGAAGCGCGGCTACGGCGTGATCGGTAACTCGGGCGCCCTGCCGGGTCCGCAGGAGTTCAAGATCACCAGCGGCCAGCAGGAGGAGACCTTCCGCGAGCTGGCCGCGTCGATCGACCTGGACGAGGGCCAGTACGTCGTGCTGGGCGTGCGCCCGGAGCGCAAGGGGAGCCTGGGCGACGTGCTGCTCCAGAAGCCCGAGCCGCACAGCGACCGGATCCTCCAGACCCTGGTGCTGATCTGGGCCCGACGCGCCGGCAGCGGCAGCTCGGAGTCGAACATGCCCGAGCCGCCGCCGGCCCTCCAGCCGCTCGACCCGAAGGAGCTGGCCCTCGGCGAGCCGTCGCCGACGCCCGAGGCCGCCAAACCGGGCTCGTCGCCCGACCCCGCGGACGGTAAGCTGATTGCGCCCTGACCGCCAGTCCGGTCGGGGCCACGGGGGGAGCGGGACGCTCCGCCCGAGCCCGCATCCCAGGGGACGGAGCCCCCACCATGGACGGACCCTGGGCAGGCGGTTGGTGGCCGGGGCGGTCGGAGCCCGGCCCCTCGCGGCGCTGGATCGGACACGCCCGCCACGGCGCGACCGGCCCCCACAGCGGCCTGAGCCCCGGCCGTCGCGGTGTGCGATCCGGCTCCGGCGGGGCGAGTTCTCAGCGCTCGGGGGCCGCCATGGCCGACGCGATGGTCACGCTCGACGGCTCGGAGGGGGAGGGCGGCGGCCAGATCCTCCGCACGGCGCTGAGCCTGGCGCTGCTGACCGGCCGGCCGTTCCGGATCGATCACCTGCGCGCCAACCGCGCCAGGCCCGGCCTGCGGCCGCAGCACCTGGCGGCGGTCGAGGCGGCGGCGGCGCTCGGGGGCACGGTGCGAGGGGCGGCGGTCGGGGCCCGCGAGGTCGTCTTCCGGCCCGGCCCGATCGACGCGGCCGACCGCACCATCGACATCGGCACCGCCGGCGCCACGGCCCTGGTGCTCCAGACCCTGCACCTGCCGCTGGCCCTCCGCGCCGAGGGGCCGGTGCGGCTGACACTCGTCGGCGGCACCTTCAACGAGAAGGCCCCCTCGTTCCCGTTCCTCGACGCCACCTGGCGGGCCCACCTGGCGCGGCTGGGCCTGAGCGTGGGCCTGGGCATGCCGGCGGCCGGCTTCTACCCGCTGGGCGGCGGCCGGCTCGAGGCCTGGATCGAGCCGGGCACGCCCCGCGCCCTGGTGCTCACCGCCCGCGGCCCGCTGCGGGCGATCACCGGCGTGGCGGGCGTCTCGAACCTGCAACGGGGCGAGGTCGCCGCCAGGATGCGCACGCGGGCCCTGGAGCGCCTGGGCGAGCACGACCTGGCAGCCGAGGCGGCGATCGAGCCGGCCGACTGGCCCGGCCGGAGCACGGGCGCGGCGATCGCCCTGACAGCCCGCTACGCCGACCCGGCCGGCGGGCCCGACGTGCTCGCGACGTTCGTCGGCCTGGGGGCCCGCGGCAAGCCCGCCGAGGCCGTCGCCGACGAGGCCGTCGATGCCCTGCTGGCCCACCACGACGCCCCCGGCGCCGGGGCCGTCGACGAGCACTCGGCCGACCAGCTCCTGCTGCCGCTGGCGCTGGCCGAGGGCCGCAGCGTGTACACGGTCGCGGCCGTCACCGAGCACCTCCGCACCAACGCCCGCACCATCGCCGCCTTCCTCGACCGCCCGATCCGCGTCGAGGAGCCCGAGGGGGACCGCCCCGGCCGGGTGATCGTGGGCTGACGGCCCCGATCCTTGCCACGCGCAAACTTTATTCAGACCACACGGGACCCTCACCGAACCTTCATACGGCCCACCTAGAATCTCGCTATCCCCGGCCCCCCACCGCGGCCCCAGCGCCCGGTCGGCCCCCCTGGATGGCGAGAGCGATGACACGGCTCCACGACCGGACGGCCCCGAAGGCCCTCGCTGCCCTGGCGGCCCTGACCCTCCTGGCGGCGCAGGAGCCCGCGCCCGTCCCGACGACCCCCGTGGCCGCGACCGAGCCCCGGCCCCTGGTCGACGCCACCGGGACCGAGCAGCGCACCATCGAGGCCTCGGCCGTGGCGCCGATCGGCGACGGCCGGCTCTGGCTGGTGGCACATGACAAGCAGGCCCCGCTGGTCGTGGTCGAGGCGGCCACCGGCCGGGTGCTCGACCCGGCGCTGACCGGCGACGCCTTCCCGAGCGGCCTGAAGGTCGGCCCGAAGTGGGAGGCGATGGCCCGCGACGACCAGGGCTTCCTGTACGTGATCGGCTCGCACTCGGGCACCGACGCCGAGCGGGCCGAGCGCGCGTTCCTGGTCCGGTTCCGGATCGGTGGCTCGCCCGAGGCGCCCGTCATCGAGCCGGGCAGCGCCCGCCGCTGGCACGTCGACGCCGGCCTGGTCGCCGCCCTGAACGCCCAGGGGCTGGAGACCGCCGCGATCGCGAAGCGGAAGATCGAGGGCCTGGCCGTCCGCACCCGCCGCGACGCCGGGGGCCGCGTGACCGGCCGCCAGCTCGTTGTCGGCCTGCGCGAGCCCGACGACCGGGTCCGGGTCTATCAGGGCGACATCGCCGAGCCGCCGGCCGCCGACGCCACGCTGGCGGTCGCGCCCCTGTTCTCGTTCGACGCCGGCCACCGCGATGGCGAGCGGCTGACCCTGACCTCGCTGGAGCGCCTGGAGGCCTGGGGCGGTGGCTATCTGGTGCTGACGAGCACCGAGGACGCCACCAACGGCTTCCACGGCAACGTGCTCTGGTTCGTGCCCGACGCCGCCATCGGGCCCGACGGCCAGGTCGCCGCGCCGCGGGCCCTCTGGACGTTCGCCCCGACGATGAAGGCCGAGGGCCTGGCCGTGCTGGCGACCGCCGCCGACGGCCGGGTTGACCTGGCTGTGGCCTACGACAACGACGCCTCGAAGACCCGGCAGCCCAGCCGGGTCCAGACGCTCTCCCTGAGCCGACCCGGGCGCTGACGGCCCGGACCTGATCGACGCCCCCCCCACGACCCCGAACCCGGAGTGCTCCCATGTCCCGCGTCGCCATCCGCCCGGCCCGCCGCCGCGGCTTCACCCTGATCGAGCTGCTGGTCGTGATCGCGATCATCGGCGTGCTGATCAGCCTGCTGCTGCCGGCCGTGCAGAGTGCCCGCGAGGCCGCCCGCCGGATGCAGTGCACGAACAACCTCAAGCAGCTCGGCCTCGGCCTGCACAACTACGAGGGCACCAACGGCACGTTCCCGATCGGCAACGCCCTGTTCGGCGTCGGCACCGGCGCGGCGATCCTGGAGAACGGCTGGAGCGTGCCGGCGCGGCTGATGCCGTACATGGAGCAGGCCCAGGCGTTCAATGTCGCCAACTTCTCGGTCAAGTACAGCGACCGCCAGAACCTCACCGTCAACATGCTGCGGGTCAGCTTCCTGATGTGCCCCAGCGAGACCAAGCTCGAGGTCTTCGACGCCAAGTACAACCTGACCAACTACGGCTGGAACCAGGGCACCTGGTACGTCTGGGGCGGCTACGGCGCGGTCCCCAACAACGGGATGTTCGGGGTGAACATGAGCCGGCGGATCGCGGAGCTCAGCGACGGCACCTCGAGCACGGTCGTCTCGGCCGAGGCCCGCACCTGGCAGCCCAGCCTGCGGAGCTGCGGCTCGGGGGTGATCGCCGGCATGACCCCGCAGTCGTTCCCCGACGCCAACCAGATCAAGGCCCTGATCGCCTCGGCCTACGGCCAGTGCAACCCGAACCGGGACCCGGGCAAGACCCGCTGGTCCAACGCCAACAGCTACTACAGCGGCCTGACCTTCGCCCTGCCGCCGAACCCCAAGAGCACCGCCGGCCCCTCGGGCATCGACTACGACCTGATCAGCAACGACGAGAACGACGGCGCCCCGACCTATGCCGCCGTCAGCGCCCGCAGTGCCCACCCCGGCGGCGTGAACGCGATGTTCGCCGACGGCTCGGTGCGGTTCATCAAGTCGACCATCAGCCCGCTGACCTGGCGCGGCCTGGGCACCGTCGCCGGCGGCGAGATCGTCTCGGCCGACGCCTACTGAGTTCGGCCCGACACCACGCCTCCACTCGCGGACCCGGGACGGCGCCACGGCGGCCGGCCCGGGTCCGTCGCGTTCCGGGGCCGGGAGCCGGGGCGTGGGCGATCGCGAGTTCGGCGTCCCGCCCGACCGGGCTCAGCCGGGTGTGTGGTCCCGGGGCGCCCGGTCGGGGCGGGAGGCGTTCCGGCCACGACGCCAGCGGACCGTGGGGCCCGCATCGGCCCGGGATCGGACGAGGGTAGGGCAGGGCAGGGCTGGGCGACGGCAGGCCGGCGCACGGCGTCGTGCCGATCGGGTCCGCCCCGACAGCGGGGCGGGCGATCGTGGGGGTCACCGGTCTGCCGCCGTCGACCAGGCCGGGGGGAGGCCTGGCCGACGCGGTCGGGCAGCCACGACCCGCCCGGCGGGGCCGGGCGGTCGCGGGGTTCGGGCGCCAGGCGCCCGGCGGGGGGAAGGGCTGGCCCGAACCGTCGGGATCGGGCGAGCGATCGGCCACGACGCCGCCACCGCCACACCGGCCGATCCACCGTCTCGGGGCCGGTGGCCGTTCCCGACCCGCCGGCACCCCCCAGTACGACGCCCCGGGCGGATCGTTACGGCCGTCGGCAGGGAATTCGCCGCGGCGACCGGGCGGGCGAAGCCGTGGCGACGGCCGGCCGCAGCGATTACCATCAAGATGACCCATCCCGGTCAACGATCGCCCGAGCAGGGCCGGGCTCACGGCCCGACGGCCCGTGGCGGCGGGCGGCGCGGAGGCCCAAGGCCGTGGAAACCAACGAGTTCGACCCGCGGCTCAGCCAGATCGCCACCCGCTGGACCCTGGTCTTCCAGGCCCACACCGGACCGCCCGAGCAGGTCACCGCCGCCCAGCAGGCGCTGATGCACCGCTACGCCGGCGCCGTGCACCGCTACCTGCTCGGGAGCCTGCGCGACCCCGACGCCGCGGCCGACCTGGACCAGGAGTTCGCGCTCAAGTTCCTCCGCGGCGAGTTCCACAACGCCGACCCGACCCGCGGCCGGTTCCGCGACTTCGTGAAGCGGGCGCTGCGGAACCTCATGATCAACCACCACCGCTCCCGGCGCCGGGGGCCGACCTCGCTGGACCCCGCCTTCGACCCGGCCGACGACGACCCCGGGGCCGAGGCCGACTTCGACGCCCAGTTCGCGCGGAGCTGGCGCAGCGAGCTCCTGGCCCGCGCCTGGGACGCGCTCGAGGACCTCCAGGACCGCACCGGCCAGCCCTACTTCACCGTGCTCCGCTGCCGCGTCGAGCACCCCGACGCCCGCTCCGACGCCCTGGCCGCCCTGCTCACCGAGCGCCTGGGCCGCCCGCTCACCGCCGGCGGCGTGCGGATCGCCCTGATGCGGGCCCGCGACAAGTTCGTCGCCTTCCTGCTCGACGAGGTCCGCTCCTCGCTGGCCGACCCCACCACCGAGGCCGTCGAGCAGGAGCTCATCGACCTCGACCTGCTCCAGTACTGCCGCCCCGACGGCCCTTCTTCCTCCGGCGACACCCCCGCCCGCAAGGGCCAGCGCCGCCGCTAGGGCCGCAAACGGCCGAGGAGGCCAGGCTATGCGACCGGATCAACGGGTCGTGACCCGGTTGCCGCTCACCGAACTTTGGGACCCCCACGGGACGCTCCCCATGGAGCGCGGGCGGACCGTTGGACGTGAGCATGTCACCGACCTGCTCCGGAGCGGACGAGCGCGGTTTGTCCTCGCCAACTGCGGCGACCCGCTGAGATGGATCCCTTCCGATGACACCTATCGATTCTGGAAGGCAGAGGTGAAAGACCATCTCGTCGAACCGGATGCCGCCGAGCGGGGATTCCGACTCGAGGAGTAGCCCGGCGAATTTTGCTTCGTGGCGACGGTGTGGAGCGAAGGCGACTCGGAAAACGTCGTCCTGCTGGAATCCCATCACTAGGCCCAGGGCCGGTGGGCCGTGGCCGGAGCGGCGGGGGGGGCCCGCCGCCCAGGGGCAGGCCACCCCCCCCGGCGCCGCCCCGGGACCCCCCCGCCCCCCCCCCCCCGCGGCCGCGGGGCGGGGGGCCGTGGCCTGCGCGGCGGCGTGCCCCCGCCGACGATTCGCAGGCCACCGCACCGGGCTCCGCCAGGAGACCCCCCGGCACCCGGAAGCCGTCGACGCGCAGGCCCCCGTCACGTGGCCACGCTCCGCTCAGGCCACGCCACACCAGACGAGACGAGACGCGACCCGCGAGCAGCGGTCGAGCAAGAACCGACCGGGGGGCCGGCGACCGCGCGCTCAGCGATCGCCGGCGGGCGACCTGGGCGAGCGGCGGAAGGTCATGAGGGTGCGGCGGCTGCCGGGCTCGGCGGTGAACTCGGTGGGGCGGGGGGCGCCGGGGTCGGCCATGCAGAGGGTGAGCGCGTCGCCATCGAGCTTGTAGATGCCGGGCACCCGCTCCCCCTGGTTGCGGCCGCCCTCGGGGATCACGTCAATCTGACGGGGGCTGGCGGTGGCGTCGAGCACCAGCCGGGTGCCGGCGAAGCTCTTGCCCTCCCGGCGCCAGACGGCGCGGTCCCCCTCGACGGTGCGGGTGATGCCCGCCACCGTCTCCGGCTCCGTCGCCTGGCCGTCGCGCACGAACGCGACGACCTGCCAGACGCCCTGCTGCGCCTTCAGCTCGGCGTCGACGACCGCCGCCTCCTGCGCCCGGGTGGGGGCCGGGCCTCCCGCGATCATCGCCATGCCCAGGACCAGCCCGAGCCCGATCACCCGACTCCGCACCGACCGTCGCCCGATCACCGGCATGGCCCGCCTCCCGTGTCCTGGCCCGCTGACTCGATCCCGACCGGCCCGATTCTGCCCCATCCGCCGCGCGGCCACCAGCCGGACTCCGGCCGCCGGCAAACGGGACCTGGTCGGCGGTCACGACGGCGGGCGGTTGACCCGCGCGGGGCACGGCAGTACAAGGGCCGGGACGCCTTCGCGCGCCGGACCCGCGACCCGCCCCCGACCCTCTCCCCGGAGCCCGCCCCACGATGATCGCCCGTCGCACCCTCCTGGCCGCCGCCCTGGCCGGCCTCGGCCTGATCGCCCCGCAGTTCCGCACCACCGCCGCCGCCCAGGACGACTTCAAGCCGCTGTTCAACGGCAAGGACCTCGCCGGCTGGGTCACGCCCGAGAACCAGGGCCTCTGGTCGGTCGAGAACGGCGAGATCGTCGGCCGCACCAAGGAGGGGGAGCTCAAGAAGAACGAGTTCCTGGTCCTGGCGGCGCCCCAGACCGACTTCGTGCTGAAGGCGAAGGCCAAGATCCTCGGCGGCAACAGCGGCATCCAGGTCCGCAGCAAGCGGGCCGAGGACGGCGCCGTGGCCGGCCCGCAGGTCGACATCGCCGACGGCTACTTCGGCGTCCTGTACGACGAGCGCGGCAGCCGCGGCATCATCGAGCGCTACGACCCGGCCAAGGCCGAGGCGCTGGCCAAGAAGGGCGACTGGAACGACTTCGTCGTCACCCTGAAGGGCAACCACCTGAAGGTCGAGCTCAACGGCACCACGATCATCGACCGCAAGGACGACCAGTTCCCGAAGACCGGCCAGATCGCCCTGCAGGTCCACGCCGGCCCGCCGATGGAGGTCCGCTTCAAGGACGTCGTCCTCAAGAAGCTCGACTGATCCCGGCCCCCCGAGATCCCGTCCGTCCCCCCCATGTCCGCGGCCGGTCGAGCCTCCTTCGGGAGTGCTCGGCCGGCCGTTGGCATGCGCGGGCCCGGCTCGGTCGGCCCCCACGAACACCACCGATCCTGCTGCCTCGGGGCCGCTGCACCGGCCTCTTTGGTTCTGTAGGGTCCGCTGTGCGGACCGATCCGAAGCCGGTCCGCACAGCGGACCCTACGAGACCGGACGCAGGCCACCGGCGGCTCCGTCTGGTGGGGGGTGGTGCGGGCCGATCCAAAGACGGGTCCGCACAGCAGCCCCGACGAGACCAGATGCAAGCCACCGGCGGCTCTGTCTGTCAGGGCGTGGGTGCGGCCCAACCGCCGACGATCCGCAACTGCGGCCCGACCAGGCGGGGTGGCGGGGGCCGGGATGGGGGCGACGCTCTCGGCTCAGAGGTAGCCGAGGTCGGCCAGGCGCTGCTGGATGGCGGCGTCCTCGTCCTCGGTGTAGCCGGAGTCGGCGGTGACGGCGGCGGGCGCGCCGGGCGTGGGGCCGCCGTCGGGGGGAGCGGCCTCGGTGACGGCCGCCGCGACGAGCGCGGGGTCGAGCACCTCGGCCAGCACGCGGCCGTCGAGGTCGGCCGGCAGGGGCACGCCGAGCAGGCCGAGCACGGTCGGGGCGATGTCGAAGAGGGTCGCCCCCTGGGGGGTGGTGCCCGCCTGGAAGCCGGGGCCGGCGCCGACGAACATGCCCTCGACGCGGTGGTCGCCGGTGGGCCCGAAGGCCGGCGAGATCACGGTGTGCGTGGTGAAGTCGTAGAGCCCGATGGTCCGGTACCGCCAGTCGCCCAGGACGACGGTCAGGTCGGGGGCCAGGCCGCTGTGCGGGCCGTGGTACAGCTCGTCGCGCTCGTAGATCCGCTCGACCAGCGGGGCGCCGGTCTCGGGGTGCTTCAGCTCGCCGAGCTGCGCCTTCAGGTCGGCCAGCACCGCCGGGGCATCGGCCGGGTCGACGCACCCCTGCGGCTGCCGGCCCTTCAGGTTCAGGAAGATCTGGCCGAAGTTGCCCTGCGCATAGGCCTTCGTCTTCGACCAGTCGATGTGCCGCCGCGACAGGAACGCGGCGTCGGCCAGGCGGTCGAGGCCGCCGAGCTGCTTGCCGCCGAAGCGGCTGACCCGCGTGCGGGCCCCGCCGAACTTCGCCATCAGGCCGTAGAACCACTCGGGGGTGATGCCACGCTTGTAGAAGAAGTGCTTCTGCCTGACGTACAGCGAGTCCTGGAGCGCGATGAAGCCCTGCTCCAGCAGCCAGACGTTGAAGTTGACGTACCACTCGATCGGCCCGAAGCCGTGGTCGCTCATCAGGAGCAGGGCGGCGTCGGAGGGCAGCGCCGCGGCGACCTCGCCGATGCCGCGATCGAGCCGCTCCCAGAACTGGATGAACCCCTCGCGCACGGCCGAGAGGTCGCGGCCCCTGGCCATCCGGTGCGAGGGGTCCCAGGCGTGCCAGAGCTCGTGCTGGATCCGGTCGGTGGCCATCAGGTCGTAGACGAACAGGTCCCAGGGGCACCGGCCCATCAGGAACTGCACGGCCTTGAGGTGATGGTCGAGGAAGTCGGTCAGCTCGGCCAGCGCCTGGGGCTCGCGGCCGCCGTCGTGCACGGCGGTCGACCAGGGGCGGTAGGGACCGCCGAGGTGCCGCTCCAGGTCGGCCAGCACGGCCGGGTCGCTGGCGAAGTCGGGGGCCGCCGGCGGGCTCAGGAAGTCGCCCAGGTAGAAGCCAGGGGCCTTGCGGTGCGGGTAGCTCATCGGCACCGCGCCGGCGACGGTCGTCTTGCCGTGGCGGCCGGCGACCTCCCAGACCAGGTCCGACTGGATCGCCCGCGCCGAGTTGACCCGGCCGTGGCGGGGGTCGTGGCCGTACTCGAGGAACTCGAAGACGCCGTGCTTGCCCGAGTTCTTGCCCGTCATGACGGCCGTCCAGGCGACCGGGCTCAGCGGCGGGAAGACAGAGCCCAGCGGCCCGGAGGCTCCCCGGGCCATGAGCGCGGCGAGGTTCGGCATCCGGCCGGCCTCGACCAGGGGGCCGAGGATGTCCCACGTCGCGCCATCGAGCCCCAGCACCAAGACCTTCATCCGTCCGTCGCCCCCTCGCATGCCCACGCCCGACCCATCCGTCCATCCGTCCGTCCCGAGCCCATCCGGATCACGCCGAACCGGGCCGCGTCGGGTGAGGAGCGGCCGCCCGAGCGCGGCCTGGCTCGATCTTACCAGCGCTGCCAGCTTCCCGCGATGCGTCCGCGCGGCCACCCCGGCCGCGCAGGGGTGAGCCCGCGCCGGCGAACGGGACGCCGGCGGGGTGGGGTGCAGCCGAACGGGGCGGGATCGACCGGGTCGATCGATCCCGCCCGCGGGGCTCAGCGACTGCGGACCACGCGGGGGGTGCGGGCCACGGTGGCGATGGGGGGCAGGGGCCTGGGGAACGGCGAGGCGAGGCTGCCGGACCCCGCCAGGGTGCCGCTGAAGGTCGGCCCGCCGGGGAACGGGCTCCGGGCGGTCACGCGGTAGACGTGGTGGATGTTCAGCCGCGCGGCCGGCACCAGCGTGACGGTCCGCGTGAGCGGGTCGACACTCACCCGGGTGATCCCGACCCGCTGCTGGTTCGGGCCCACGATCTCGTAGAGCGCCGGGTTCGACGCGGCGGCCACGCTCAGCGGGCCGTTGTAGCCGATCACGACCAGCGTCGACTGGTTGTGGTAGTTCCACCGCTCCAGCGAGTTGACCGTGGGCACCACGCCGAAGGCGTTGGCCGTGGCGCTGGCGGAGACGGTCGTGCCGGGGGGCACGTTCGGACTGCCGGCCGTGACGGTGGCGGTGTTCGTGTACTGGCCGGCCCCGGCGGCCCGCGTCGCAATGTATCGCCAGGTCTCGGTCGGGTCGACCAGGCCGTTGCCGTTGGTGTCGCCGCCGACGTAGGTCGGCGTGAAGTCGTCGGCCGGGTCGCTCGGCGTGCCGGCGTTGTCGACGAAGCGGGTGATCGCCAGGGGCGCGACGCCCGGGTTCGTGACCTGGTAGCTGAAGGTCACCGGGTCGCCCAGGTTGACCAGCGGCCCGACCGCGCCCGTGGTGTCAACGGTCTGCACCACCCGGTTGAGGTTCAGGCGGAAGGCGTCGCGGCCGAACTCGCGGACGAACGCGCCGCCGGGCAGGCCGTTGTCATCGCCGTCGACCGGCACGCCGGCCGCGTTGGTCAGGCCCGTGGGCGGGTCGCAGTTGACCGTCAGGCGGTAGCGGCCGTTGAGCGCCAGCTTGTCGGCGGTCTTGAGCGTGACCGTCCGCAGCGTCGGGTCGTAGACCGCCGAGAGCAGCCGCGCTGTGCGGTCGTCGGCCGTCCCGAACCGGCCGTCGCGGCCCGCCAGCACCAGCGTGTAGTTGCGTAGATCCTGCGCCCGAGCCGCGTCCAGGGGCGCGGTGAACCCGAGCACGATCCGCGTGTGCTGGTCGTGGTAGCCCATCCGCACCAGGCTGTCGACGGTCGTCAGCAGCAAGCCGCTGGCCTGCTTCGCCAGGGCGATCCGCAGCGCCGGGCTCACCCCGTTGTAGCTAGCCGGGTCGGAGTTGCTCACCACCGTGCCGCCGGGCGCGACCCCCGTCGCCGTGGCGATGTTGGTCGTCACGCCCAGGGTCGCCGTCTTCGACGGCCCGGCGTAGTTCCACGTCTCGCCGGGGTCGAGGGTCCCGTTCTGGTTCAGGTCGCCGGTGTTGAAGCCACCCGCCAGGATCGGGGCGGGTGCGAAGTCGTCGGCCGGATTGGCCGGTGTGCCGTTGTCGTCGACGATCGTGATGTTCGTCAGCGACACGTCGCCGGTGTTCGTCACCGCGTACGTGTAGTTGACCGGCGCCCCGACCGGGATGTTGATCCCCGGCGGCGTGTTCGCGTCCTGACCGTTGACGAACTTCACGATCCGGAGGCCCGGCGTCACCACCGCCACGCCGTTGTAGCTGGCCGGGTCGGAGTCGGAGACGGTCGTGCCGCCGGGCGCGGTCCCCGTTGCCGTCACGATGTTCGTCGTGACGCCCAGGGTCGCCGTCTTCGACGGGCCGGTGTAGTTCCACGTCTCGCCCGGATCGAGGGTCCCGTTCTGGTTCAGGTCGCCGGTGTTGAAGCCACCCGCCAGGACCGGGGCCGGGGCGAAGTCGTCGCCCGGGTTGGCGGGCGTGCCGTTGTCGTCGACCAGCGTGATGCCGGTGAGCGGCTGGTTGCCGATGTTCGTCACGGCGTACGTGTAGTCCACCGGCGCCCCGACGGGGACGTCCGGGCCGGGCGGCGTGTTGGCGTCGACGCCGTTGACGAACTTGACCACCTGGATGCCCGGCGACACGACCGCCACGCCGTTGTAGCTGGCCGGGTCCGAGTCGCTGACCGTCGTGCCGAACGGATCGGTGCCGCTGGCCGTCACGAGGTTCGTGGTCACGCCCAGGGTCGCGAACTTCGACGGCCCCGCGTAGTTCCAGGTCTCGCCCGGGTCGAGCGTCCCGTTCTGGTTCAGGTCACCGGTGTTGAAGCCACCGGCCAGGATCGGCGCCGGCGCGAAGTCGTCGCCCGGGTTGGCGGGCGTGCCGTTGTCGTCGACCAGCGTGATGCCGGTGAGCGGCTGGTTGCCGATGTTCGTCACGGCGTACGTGTAGTCCACCGGCGCCCCGACCGGGATGTTCGGCCCCGGTGGCGTGTTCGCGTCTTGGCCGTTGACAAACTTGACGACCTGGATGCCGGGCGACACGACGGCGACGCCGTTGTAGCTGGCTGGGTCGGAGTCGGTGATGGTGGAGCCGAAGGCGTCGGT
The DNA here is from genome assembly GCA_964624465.1 of uncultured Isosphaeraceae bacterium. Lineage (GTDB taxonomy): Bacteria > Planctomycetota > Planctomycetia > Isosphaerales > Isosphaeraceae > CAZUZD01. The sequence continues at coordinate 1,613 of CAZUZD010000112.1, read as the reverse complement.
GGCGCTGGCGGTGGCGAGGTTGGTGGTGACGCCGGCGGTGGCGAACTTCGAGGGGCCGGCGAAGTTCCAGGTCTCGCCCGGGTCGAGCCGGCCATCCTGGTCGAGGTCGCCCGAGTTGAAGCCGCCCGCCAGGATCGGCGCCGGCACGAAGTCGTCGCCGGGGGCGCCCGGCGTGCCGTTGTCGTCGGTGATGGTGACGCCCGTCAGCGGGATCTCGCCGGTGTTCGTCACGGTGTACGTGTAGTTGACCGGCGCCCCGACGGGGATGTTCGGGCCGGGCGGCGTGTTGGCGTCGATGCCGTTGACGGACTTGACCAGCCGCAGCGACGACTGCCGGGTGGAGGCGTTGGCGTCGGCCGAGGTCTGGAAGTCGGCCCCGGTCGAGCCGTTGATCGGGCCCAGGTCGGGCGTCACCGTGGTGTAAGCGCCGCCGACGACCGTGCTGAACACGGCCGAGGGGTTGGTCGTCAGGAACGGCGTGTTGGCCGTGGTGTTGAACGACAGGTTGGTGATCGGCGTCAGGAACCAGCTCGGGTTGATCTGCTCGACCCGCACCGGAATGGCCGCCGCGCCGTTGCCGACGATCGTCAGCCGCCCCGCGGCGTTGTCGGCGCCGAACTGGTCGAACGGCCCGACCACCGGGGTCGGCGGGTTGGTGCCGGGGACCATGTTCAGGTTGAACAGGCCCTCGCTGCCCGAGCCACCCACCGGCACGCCGCTCAGGACCATGGTGCCGTCGGTGAAGCCGGCGCCGGTCAGGTTGTTGGCCGTCAGCGCCTCGGCGTCGGTGGCGCCGGTGTGGAAGTAGATGCGGTAGAAGCTGCCGGCGGCCTGGTCGGGGGCGACCCGGAAGATCGCCGTGCCCATCACGGCGTCGTAGGAGAGCAACTCCTCGGTGATGCTCGCCAGCACCGTGATCTGGAACGGCGCGGCCGAGGCCGGCATGCCGTTGAGACCGGGGGCGCCCACCGTGGTGCCGCCGGGGTTGATGAACCCGGCCAGCGTCGCCTGGTACAGGATCTGGAACTGCGGGTTCGGCCCGGCCGGGTCGGCCAGCTTCTGGCCGATCGCCGTGACCGCGCCCTGCGCCAGGGCGTTGCCCACCGAGAAGTCGAAGCCGCCGATCAGGCCGCTCGGGTCGATGCTGGTCGGCGTGAGCGGCCCCGGGCCGTCCGGATCAAAGGCGAAGTTCGCCAGCAGCTGGCGCGCCTCCAGGGCCTGGACCCCGGGCACGCAACGCCGCGGCCGCCCCACCGGACGGATCCGTCGCTCCGAGGTCCCACGCAACCGATTCATCGCCCGTCCCTCCCGCCAGAGTCGGGCCGGTCCCCGGGTCGCCGACCGATCCCGGCCACAACCCCCAAGGAACCAGCCCCCGAAACCTATCACGAGCACCTTCGCAAGCATACGCTGTTGCGAAAATTACCCATCCTACCAACTCCCTAAACTTCACAAACCTCAAAGATTGCCAAGACTACCAACTCGATGGATCATCCGACAAGCCAGGGCACCAGTGGCGGCGGGCGGGCGCGACCGGGCCCGGGTGGGGCGGAGCGCGCAGGCCGGGCCGGGTCGTCGGCGGGCCAGGCGCCCGAATTCAGTGGCGAGGGGCC
>CAZUZD010000111.1:0-17388 GCA_964624465.1 uncultured Isosphaeraceae bacterium | reverse complement strand
CCGAAGGCGACGTTGTCGAAGATCGTCATGCTGTCGAACAGGGCGGCCATCTGAAACAGGAAGCCGAACCGGAGCCGCAGCCGGGTGAGCTGGGTCTCCGAGAGCCGGGCCAGGTCCTGATCCTCGAAGAGCACCCGGCCGCCGGTCGGGTGCAGCAGGCCGATCAGGAGCTTGAGCAGCACCGTCTTGCCGCAGCCGCTCTCGCCGATGATGCAGACGGTCTGGCCGGGCTCGATCGCGAGGTTCAGGCCGCGGAGCACGAGCTGGTTGCGGAACCGCATGTCGAGCCCGTCGACGTGCAGGACCGGGCCGCTCGCCCCGGAGGCTGCGGGAGGACCGCCGCTCATAGCAACCCGGCCTCCAGGGGCCAGATCGCATAGTAGACCACGTTCCAGAGCCAGCCGATCAGGCAGTCGACGCCCAGAATCGCGATGAACGAGAGCACGAACGCCTGCGTGGCCGCCTGCCCGACGCCCTCGGCCCCGGCCTTCGCCTGGAACCCGCGGTGACAGCTGATCAGCGCGATCGCCGCGCCGAAGAAGAAGCTCTTGAAGACCCCGGCGAAGAGGTCGAGGCTGCCGACATACCCGCGCGAGTGCGCCCAGTAGTGGTAGGAGTCCACCCCCAGGAGCTGGGTGCTGACCATGGCCCCGCCGATGACTCCCATGAAGTCAGCCATCAGGGTGAGCAGGGGGATCAGCAGCACGCAGGCCAGGAGCCTGGGCACGGTCAGGTAGTGGATCGGGTTGGTGCCCAGGACGGTCAGGGCGTCGATCTGCTCGGTGACCCGCATGGTGCCCAGCTCGGCGGCCATCGACGACCCGACGCGGCCGGCGAGCATGGTGGCGGCCAGTACCGGGCCGAGCTCCTTGACCAGCGACATGTTGATGACCGACCCGAGCCGGGTGGCCATCCCCATGGCGGCGAACTGGTTGTGCGCCTGGATCGCCAGCACCATCCCGATGAAGGTCCCGGTGATCGCCACCACCGGGACACTGGAGACCCCGATGGAGTACAGGCACGGCAGCAGCACCTGCCAGCGCACCCAGCGCCGCAGGAGCCAGCCCACGGTGCGCAGGGCGAACAGGGTCAGGTCCCCGAGCTCGGAGACCGCGTCAAAGACGTGCTCGCCGAGCCGCTGGATCGCGCTCGACTCGGTGAGGCTCGGGGGGGATGCCGCCAGAGACATGCGGTTGGACCGGTTGCAATGGTGAAGAATCGAGGGGTGCCGGCCGGGACGAACGGGCGGTCGTCCCCCTGAGCATAGACTCAGGCGCTCTCGCGCTGAAAGTGGATCTCGTGGAGTTTCCGGTAGAGCGACGACGTCCGCCGCAGTTCCGCATCGGTGCCGATCGCCTCCACCCGGCCGCTGTGCATGAGCGCGATGCGGTCCACGTTCTGCAACGAGTTGAGGCTGTGGGTGATGATGAACGTCGTGCGGCCGCGGCTGAACTCGTCGATCGCCTTGCGGATCAACGCCTCGTCCTGGATGTCGACGGCGCTGGTCGCCTCGTCGAGGAGCAGGATCGCCGGGTCGCGGAGCATGACGCGGGCCAGGGCGATGCGCTGACGCTGCCCGCCCGAGAGCGACATGCCGCGCTCGGTGAGCACCGTGTCGTAGCCCTGGGGCAGCTGCGAGATGAACTGGTGGGCGTAGGCCCGCCGCGACACCCGCTCGATGTCCAGCCGCGAGGCGCCCGGGCTGCCGTAGGCGATGTTGTCGGCGATCGTCCCCTCGAAGAGGATCGTCTCCTGGGTCACCAGCCCCACCTGCTGTCGCAGGCTGCGGAGCCGGATGTCGCGGAGGTCGACCCCGTCGATCTGAATCGAGCCGGCCTGCACGTCCCAGAACCGTGTCAGGAGGTTCATCAGCGTGGATTTGCCGCACCCGTTCGGGCCCACCAGCGCGATCCGCTCGCCGTGGGCGACCTCGAGGTTCAGGCCGCGGAGGACCGGGTCGCGACCGTCGTAGCCGAACGAGACCTGCTCGAAGACGACCGAGCGGCTGTGGCGGGGCAGGATCAGGGCCCGGGCCGAGTCGCGGACGCCCGGGGTCCGGTCCATCAGGGCACAGATCCGATCCGAGGCGGCCGCGGCGCGCTGGATCTTGGAGTGCACGTTGGAGAGCTTGCGGATCGGGTCGGACATGCCCGCCAGCATGGCGTAGAGCGTGAGCAGGTCCTCGATCATCATGGGCTGGCTGGCGAGCTGGAGCTTGAACACGCCGAGGTTCAGGAACATGGTGCGGTTGAGCACCAGGTACGAGCCGGACAGCAGCGCGATCGCCACCGTGGTCAGCGAGAGCATCTCCAGCACAGGGTCGCTGAGCGCATCGATCTTGGCGACCCGCACGCTCTTGCGGAGCAGGCTCTTGGTCTCCAGGAAGAACCGGCGCCGCTCGCGGCGTTCCATGGTGTAGGCCTTGACGACCTTGATGCCCTGGAACGACTCCTGGAGGATCCGGTAGATGTTCGACATGCTCTCCAGCGAGCGCCGGACGGCCTTCTTGAGCTGCTTGCCGACCTTGTAGGTGGCCAGCACCGAGATCGGCACGATGATCAGCGTCAGCAGGGTAAGCCGCCAGTTCAGCCACATGGCGCCGGCAAAGCAGCTCACGATCCGCAACGGCTCGCGGACCATCTTGCTCAGCAGGGTGTTGAACCCCTGCGAGAGCGAGTCGATGTCGTTGGTGAACCGGGCCATCAGCTCGGCCGACCCCTGGTCGGAGAAGCTGGAGAGGTCGAGCGCCATCGTGCGCCGGAAGAACAGGTTGCGGATGTCGAAGAGGCTCAGCTGGGTGATGTTGGCGACCAGCACGTCCTGTGAGAACTGGAACACGCCCTTGACGGCGATGCCGGCCATCACGACGCCGAGTAGCAGCAGCAAGGTCGTGAAGCCGTCGGCCGGGAGGTAGCGGGTGACGATCGGCTCGAGCCAGCGGATGCGGGCGAGATCCTTCATCCGCTTGTTCAGGTCGTTGTTGAGCGAGGCTCGCCGCTGGACCAGCCCGGCGCCGTCGCGCTCGCGGGCCAGGTGCATGGCATCCTTCAGCTCGGAGAGGCGGGCCTCAGCCACCACCTTGTCCTGACGCAGCCGGCGCAGGAGCTGGGTCGGCTCGCGGCCAGTTGCCCCCTTCAGGCCTGGAGCCGAGGCCTCATCCGCCTCCTTCTCGGCGAGATTGAGGTCGGTCGCCACCTGGACGCTCTCGCCGGAACGCAGCTCGTAGCGCTCGCGGAGCACCGGCCGCATCGCCGGTCCGTCGAGGCTCGACTTGCTCTCCACGAAGTCCAGCTCGCCGAGGCGAGCCTGGATCGAGGCAATCGCCGTCTCGTCCTCGCCCACCCGATCCAGGATCCAGGTCTGGCAATTCTGGTGGTAGAAGAGGATCTGGAGCAGTGGATAGACCGCGCTCAGGTTCGCGAACCAGAGCACGGCCACCATGAGAGCGCAGCCGAGCGACAGGCCGAACCGGAGTCGGTAGGGCCACGCGAAGCGAACAAGGCGGACGAAGTTCTTCATGATCGCGCGGCCGCCGTTGAGACGGTGGAATCCTTGGGCATCCATGCCGGAACCCGGGCTCCCGAACCAGCGGAGCCTGGGCCAAGGACTGACAGGGTCGGAGTGTTACCAGCATCGCCGGGCAGTGGCAAGGTGAGTTCCCCGGCCCGGGCCGGGCAGTGGCAAGGTGAGTCCCCCTGCCCGCCCGGTCGTTCGATTTTGCCTTGGCAGAACAGTCGCGTCTGGCTAGCATGCCCCTTCGACCTGCGAGCTGACACCTCTCCGGGCTCCCGGCCCGGACCGTCATGGAGGACGGATGAAGGCCCTGGCGCTGGTGGAGTCCCCCGGCCACGTCTGCTGCCGCTATCGACTGCAGGCCTTCGAGCCCGCACTCGACGCCGCCGGCTGGACTCTCCATTACGAGGGTGTCGCCCGAGGTCTGCGCGAGCGTTTAATTCAGCTCCGTCGGGCAGCCCAATTTGACGCGGTCATCCTCCAGCGCCGGCTGCTGCCCCGCACCCTGATGCACTGGCTGCGACGGCACTCCCGCCGTCTCATCTTCGACTTCGACGACGCGGTCCTTTATCGCGATTCCTATCAGTCCCGCGGATTCCACGATCCCAGGCGACTGGTCCGCTTCGCCACCGCCATGCGCCTGGCGGACCGAGTGCTCGCCGGCAATGACTTCCTCCGCGACTGCGCCCTGGCTGCTGGAGCCTCCGCCGACCGCGTTCAGGTCTTCCCGACCTGCGTCGACACCGAGGCATACCCGACCCGACCGGATCGGCCGATTGGCCGAACGCGTACGCTCGACCTGGTCTGGATCGGCTCCTCGAGCACGCTTCAGGGCCTGGAGCAACAGGCCGACCTCTGGCGCCGGATCGGCCGTGAGGTGCCGGGGCTGCGGCTCCGGATGATCTGTGACCGGTTTGCCGAATTTGACCCCCTCCCGGTGGTGGCGGTCCCCTGGTCCGCCGCGACCGAGGTCGCCGAGCTGCAGGCGTCCGATCTCGGAGTCTCCTGGATTCCGGATGATCCCTGGAGCCGTGGCAAGTGCGGGCTCAAGGTCCTCCAGTATCAGGCCGCCGGCCTTCCGACGCTGGCCAATCCAGTTGGAGTGCACACCGCGATGATCCAGCCCGGGGTCACCGGGGCACTCTGCTCCAGCCCCGACGAGTGGGTCTCCGCCCTGCGGCACTATTCCGAGAATCCCGGGGCTTGCCGCGCCGCCGGGCAGGCCGCCCGCCGTGCCATCGTGGCGAACTACTCGGTCTCGCGCTGGGGACCCGCCTTCGTCGAGGCGCTCGGCGGCCGGCCAATCGCGAGCCATACCGGGGCGGACCACGATTCCTCGGTTCCGTTGAACGATCGTGCACTGCAACCGAGTCACACCACCCGCTCGTTCTCCACAGGCGCGCACCGATGAACCGACAGGCCCAAGGAATCGGAGCCGTCGACTCGGGGGAAGCCCCCCTGTTTCGCGCCCCGGACTGGCGCTGGACCGCCACGGGCCGCATCGGCTGGTGGGTGCGGCCGCAGTGGCAGGCCTCACTGATCGGTGGCCAGGGGCTTCGAATCGACGAGTGGCGCCGGGAGGGGCGGCTCGCCGTCGTGAAGACCGGGCCTCAGCGCTCGGTGTACCGGGTCGATCTCCCCCAGGGACCGGTCTACGTCAAGCACTACAAGGTCCCCTCGTGGCGTGAGGTGCTTCGCCAGTGGTTCCGCCGTGGCAAGGGCCGCAACGAGGGGAAGCGGGCCGTCTCGCTCGCGAAGATCGGAGTGCCGACCATCACCCCGATCGCTCTGGGTGAGGAGCGGCGGCATAAGTTTCTGTTCGAGAACTACCTGATCACGCCCGAAATTCCCGGGACCCTGCCGCTCGACTCCTTCCTGGAACGCCGGTTGCCCCTGCTGCCCCCCGAGGAGCAAGCGTCACTGGGACGCGACCTGATCCGGAAGCTGGCCGAGCTGACGGCACGCCTCCACACCCAGGGATTCCTCCACCAGGACTTTCACCCGGGCAACTTGCTGGTCGGTGTAGACTCCGAGGGCTCGGTGTCGCTGGCGATGATTGACCTGGATGCCCTCCGATCGCGGCGCCACGTCGGACCCAGGGCCGCGATCGACAACCTCGCGCTCCTGAATCACTATTTCTGGCTCCGCTGCAACCGGACCGATCGCCACCGGTTCCTGATCGCGTACCTGAAGGAACGCGACGGTCATGCGCGACACTGGCGCGAGTACGCGGAACCGATCGAGGCCAAGACCCGGAGCTGGGCCGAACGCCTCTGGCGCCGCTGGGGTCGTCGCTGTCGCAGCTCCAACAAGTACTTCAAGGTCTTCCGCGCAGCCCACTCCTACGCCGTGGCCTCCCGAGAGCTCGATCGGGACATCGTCCGGCGCTACCTGGCCGATCTCGATGCGCCGTTTCGTGAGCCCGGGGCGCAGCTCCTCAAGACGTCGAAAACCACGACCGTGGCCCGTCTGGACCTGACCCAGGAGGGCCGGACCTTCCCGGTCATCTACAAGCGATTCAATCGCAAAAAGTGGCTGGATCCGGTCCTGGCCATGTTCCGCCCGACCCGGGGCTGGCGGGCCTGGCAGGCCGGGCAGCATCTGGTCGCACGCGCGGTCCACACCCCGAAGAATCTGGCGTTCTTCCAGCGCACCAAGAGCGGGCGGCGCTGGTTGCCGCACCACTTCTGGGCCCATGAGACATATGTGCTCACGGTCCTGGCGGACCCCGCGATCACCCTGGCGGAGTACGTCGATCGGCTCCTGCCATCGCTCGATCCGGCCGTTCGCCAGCGGGCCATTCGCCAGATGACTCGGGCGCTGGCCCGTCGGATTCGGACGCTCCACGACCGCTCGCTCTCGCACCGCGACCTGAAGGCGGCCAACATCCTCGTCGAGGGCGATCCGCTGGCTCGCGAGCCGGTCCTGAGCCTGATCGACCTCGTGGGCGTGACCCTCCGCCATCCGCTGCCACGCTCGATGCGGCTGCAGAACCTGGCGCGGCTGTCCTTGAGCCTGGATCGCGTGCCCGGTCGCACCCGGACCGATGCCCTGCGATTCCTCAAGGCGTACTTGCCCTGGGCCACGACGCGTCGCGAGGAGTGGAAGGCGATCTGGCGGCAGGTCGCGGTGATGCGCGATCGCAAGCGGGCCCGGAACCTGCGGTTCCGCCGGCCCCTCAGTTGACCAGCGGACCCCGGATTCGCGCCCACTCACCGCGCCGGCCGAGACGACACCGAGGGGACCCGATGCGACACACCGTTGCGTCCAGCGACACGCCCCGCCGCAGGGCCCTCGCCTCTGCCCTGCTGACGCTGGCGCTGGCCGGCTGCGCCACCACGGGTGCACAGCGGCATACGCTGGTCCCCACCCGGTATCAGACCGAGGTCGGGCCGTACTCGATTCACACGAACTTTCCGCTCAGCGAGAACTCCGGCGCCATCCAGAGTCTCCAGGCGCTCGAGACCCAGGTGCAGGACAAGCTCGCGGTCCGGGTGCCACCGGATGCCGGCTCGATCGAGGTGTACATCCTCGACAGCAAGGCGAGCTTCAGCCATTTTCTCCGCGTCTACTACCCTGAGCTGCCGCCCCGCCGAGCGTTCTTCTTCGCTCAGGGGGACCGTCGGGTCGTGTACACCTTTCAGGGGAGCAAGCTCGATGAGGACCTGCGGCACGAAGGGACGCACGCGCTACTGCACACCGCGGTGCACAACGTGCCGCTCTGGCTCGACGAGGGACTGGCCGAGTACTTCGAGGTCCCCCGCACGCAGCAGGGACTGAACGCGGAGCACGTCAGCCTGCTGGAGGCCGATCTGCGCAGTGGCTGGACCCCGAACCTCGGCCGGCTGGAGCAGATCACCGACCTGCGAGCCATGGCCCCCCGGGATTATCGCGAGGCGTGGGCCTGGGTGCACTTCCTGCTGAATGGCTCACCCTCGAACCGGACGATGCTGCTCGAGTACCTCGACGAGCTGCGCACGGGACCGGGGTCGGCCAGACTGGTCACGCGCCTGGAATCGCAAGGCGTGGATCTGAACCGGGAGATGCAGCTGCACCTGGCCTCGTTCCTCTCGACCGGACCCGCCACTCTGGCCCGGTCGCAGGAGCGCCCGCGGACGGAAGCGGGCACGACCCGCCTCCAGAGCGAGGAGCTGAGCCAGGGTCGGGCCGTGTTCCTCGCCGGGCCGCCCCGTGGCTCCGTCGGCACGCAGCTCCTCTCCAACCTCCGCCGCCTGCGTTGGTGGCGTTGAGCCGGCGGCTCGCTCACGGTTCAGGCCGAAACAGGGTCGTCCAATCGCGGGCCATGTCGACGACGACCCAGCCGCGCGCCGGGGCCTCGGCCAGGGCCTTCACCAGCTTGCCGGTGCTCCGAGGCGCGGTGTCGTAGGCGTACTCACGCTCGGCATCGGTGTGGTGCACGATCAGGCCGAAGCTGGTCCGGCGACCCACCGTCGTCCATTCGAGCATGGCGCGGTCGCCATCGGAGTTCCCGAACGCCGCCAGCGGTCGTCGACCGAGGAATCGCTGGATGGCCACCGGCTTTCCTGGTCCATCGTCGAAGTGCTCGATCTCGGGTCGCTTGATCAGGCACGGAACTCCCTCGCGCATCTGGTACTCCAGCCGGCCATACGACCCGACCACCTGCTCGGGGGGAACTCCATAGGTGGCCTCGGCCCAGACGCGCATGAAGTCGAGGCCGCCTCCCGAGACAATGTAGCAGCGGAAGCCCCGGGCTCGCAGCAGGTCCAGCAGTTCGACCATGGGCCGATAGGCCAGGTCGGTGTAAGGGCGACCATAACGCGGGTGACGCGAGTCGTGGAGCCAGTTTCGCACCCGCGTTTCGAACTCCTCGAGTGGCATGCCCGCGTGCGTCACCTCCAGCAGCTCGGCCAGTGCCGCGGTGCCGCGCTCGAGGATGGCTCCACTGTCGTTACGCAGCGCCGCCTGGATGTTCGGCTGGTCGGCCCACTCGGGATGCTCCGGCGCCAGGCGGCGAATCTCGTCGATCACGAACGCCAGCTGGAACGGCATTGGATTCTCGGGCCAGAGCGTGCCGTCGTTGTCGAAGACGGCGATCCGCTCGGCGGGCGAGACGAACTCGGGGCCGCCGACCCGGGTGACGCGCTCGACGAAGGCCAGGATGGCCGACTTCGCGGCTCCCGCACGCCAGGACGGGAGCGGATCGTCGGCCACGGGCTGGGCGCGCGTGGCTCGGGGAGCGGCAGTCCAGGGCAGGCCCAGCAGGACCAGGATCCAGAGCGGTCGAAAGATCGCCCGAACTGAGCATCGGTGCAGTCGCATGGGCGAAGCTCCCCGAGGTTCGCATGAGCGCTGGGTGGTGCGACCCGGCCGCGATCGTCGCGAGCCAGTCCGCAGTGAGTGGACCACGCTCTCCAGCCATGCGGTGGCGTGGGGCCTGGTCTGGGGTCGGTCACATGGGACCGTTCGCCGGGAGGCGGTCGCGGTCGTGGTTGTGGAACGACACGGGCCGCCCGTTGGGGGCGGCCCGTGAATGCGACGGTGCTCGGGACGTGGCCGACGATCAGTCGGTCAGGTCGAAATCGATGGTGTTGGACTGTTCCTTGACCTCTGTTGTGAGGCCCGAGGTCGAGGTCGTACTGTACTTGGCCGGGATGTTGTTCTTGGCCTTCTTATACGCCTTGCCGACCATCTCCTGCGGGAGCGAGATGTTGCCGCCCATCTTGCCGACCTTGGCCTGGGCCTCGGAGAGGTCGACCTCGCGGGAGGCGATGGTCACCTCGTACTTGCCCGGCAGAGCGCCATCACCCGGGGTGAGCGTGGTGAGGGTGTAGCTGCCATTCTCGATCACGCCGGAGGCGGCGCGGCCACCTTCGACCGTGGTCACGAAGTTGATCTCACCCTTCTCGACAGGCTTGCCGTTGTACTTGACGGTGCCGCCGACGTAGTAACGCTTGCCCAGCCCGTCGTCGCTACAACCGAGCACCAAGAGGCAACCCAGGGTGGCGGACAGGGCCAGCACGCGGCTCTTGAAACGGATCCCAGCAGGCATTTCTCAGATCCCCTCAGAGTAAGCGGGCAGTCGGCCGGGCACCCGACCACTCGGTCAGGTCGGCCGCACCCGAGGACCAGCCCGGGCGGTGCCAGGAACGACGCGGGACGGGCCCAAGGGCCCGTCCCGCTCCGAGAGGCACGATCGGAACGCGGACCGGGCTCAGTACGCGTCGGAGCTCACGACCTCGCCGCCATTGCGGCTGCCGATGGCGCAGTAGACCGGGTGGTTGATGGAGTTCTTGACGAACCGGACGGTGCCGTCGCCGAACAGGAAGTTCGCACCACCGGGGTGGGCGCTCTTGAAGCCCTTGCTGGCGTAGCTGAAGCGGCAGGACCAGTCGGCCGAGCCGAAGGAGATCCCGCACGCCGTGCTCTTGGTCTGCCAGTTCAGGGGCACGGTCATGCCCGAGGTGGCACCGTTGAAGTACCACATGTTGTTGTCGGCCGCCTGGCTCGGCAGGGTCTCGCCGACCATGACGGTCTGGCTGGTGCCGTCCTGGACGGACGCAATGCCGACGACCTGCAGGGTGCGGTAGTCGAACATACCGCGGAGCTGCCCGCCGGTCGAGGCGGACAGATTCTCGTTGAACGTGGTGCCCCAGAAGCCGGCCCAGCCGATGCGGACCCGACCAGCGGGCAGCGGGTTGGGGGTGCCGACCGGGGTCTCCCACGGGCCACCGGTGCCGGTCAGGCCGCCGATGCAGTAGTTGTCACCGAAGCTGCCCTGGTAGTTGACCGTGGGCACCGCAGTCGCGCCACCACCCGGACGGAGCGGGGCCGGGCCGGCGGGGTGCTGGCCGTCGACGCCGCCATCGGCGCGGAAGCCGGTGGAGTTGTTCGGGTCGGACGGGCAGATGAAGCTGGTGAACAGGCTGTACCAGGCGGTGGCGAAGGAGGCCTGGCCCGAGCCGTCGGCGTACAGGTTGAAGTTGATGGCGTTGTAGGCCGTGTTGCCTTCCATCATCGGAAGGATCAGCCCGCGCCAGGTCAGGCCGTTGTTGGCCCAGCCCCAGCCCGGCGCGGTCATGCCGCCCGGCGGGAACGACCCGTGGATATCGTGATAGTTGTGCAGGGCGAGGCCGAGCTGCTTGAGATTGTTCGTGCACTGGGCACGGCGGGCCGCCTCACGGGCCGACTGAACGGCGGGCAGCAGCAGCGAGATGAGGACACCGATGATGGCGATGACCACCAGCAGCTCGATCAGGGTGAACCCGCGGCGGTTCCCCAACTTCCGGACAGAACGCATGCGCCAAGACTCCCGAGAAATGAGATGGAACGGCAGCAACCCCGGCCAGGCTTCGTTGCCTCGTCCACAGAGAGTAGGCGTCAACGGCGACGAACCGAACCAGACAGGCAGCGCCATTGCTGCGAGTGCGTCTTCGGGTTGCAACCGTTGAGGGGAGAAAAGTCAGTGCGAACAGGGCAGGACTGAGAACGAAGTCCGGAAGAGGGGTGTTAAGAATTCTTAACAGGATGCGGCGCCGCAATCAAGCATGGAACCTGAGAATCACGATCTTTCGGTCTTTGATTCCAATCCATTGCCTGGTTGCTATCGGGCACGGAACGCCGTGCGGTGCGTTGCCAGAGCGGGGGCGTTGGGGTGATCTCAAGGCGCGGTGGTGGAGGTGTCGGGTGGCCCGGCCTGAAGGCGGTGATAGTTGGCCAGACCTTGCTGACCGGCCTGCTGAAAATGATCTGCCAGCATCCGGTGGGTGGGACGGTGCCCCGGGTCGTCCTTGAGGATCAGCTCGGTCCAGCGGATCGCCTCGGGCGCGTGGCCGTGGTCGAATAGCCAGCGCGCCGCCTCCCAGCGGAACTGCACGTCCCGGGGGGCTTCCAGCAGGGTGATCATGAGCTGGCTGAGCTTGTCCTGATCGGCCCGCAGCCGGGTGGCTTCCTCACGGTCGGTGGCCGCCTCGGTCGGGCGCCCGAGGCGTGCCAGCACGCCCGCCCGTTGATGGCGGGCCTCGACGTCGTGCGGATCGAGGCCGACGGCGCGATTGAGCCACTCGAGTGCCCGGTCCAGGTGCCCCAGCCGGGCCTCGATCCGACCCTGGGCGACGATGGGGCGCGGGTCCGAGGGGGCCAGGCTGGCGGCGCGCTCCAGAGACGCCAGCGCCTCGGCGTCGCGGTTGAGCCGCTCGCGGGCCAGCCCGAGGCCGAGAACGGCCTCGAATCCGCTGGGATCGAACGCGACCAGGCGAGCGAACAGGCCCTCGGCCTCGGCATAGGCCCCGGCGGTCATCCGGACCTCGGCCAGGCCCAGCAGGGCCGCTCGATTGTCGGGCGCCCGCGCCAGTACCCGTTCGAAATCGGCCGCAATCTCCTCGGTGCTCACGTTGGTCCGACGGCCCACCTCCACGCGGGCCAGATAGGCGTCGACGCTCTCCGGCTCGGCCGCGACCCAGGCGTCGACCACCTCGCGGGCCGCCTTGAGCTGGAAGGTCGCCATCTCGGCTCGGGCCAGGGCCTGGAGGACCTGCGGATCGGGCGTGGCGAGGCCCGTTCGCACGCGGGACAGGACCGGAACCGCCTCACCGGGCCGACCCATCGCGACCAGGGCCAGCCCGCGCTCGCGGTCGACCTGGATCGGGTCGTACCCCAGGGCCTCTGCCCGTCCCAGTGCCTGAAGACCGTCCTCGGCCTTGCCGAGCACGAAGGCCGCCCGGGCCGCGAGCAGATAGGCCTCACCGGAATCGGGACGACCCCGGAGCCATTGACCGAGATCCGGAAGTGCTTCGGCCAGCTTCCCTTCGGCCACCAGTCGCCGGGCCCGCCCCGCCGCGGCTTCGATCTCCCGATCCTGCAACCAGCGGGATCCGGCCCAGCCGGCCGCGGCCAGCAGCCCGAGGGCGAGCGCAGGCCACCAGCGGGGCCGTCGGGGTGGATCGACCGGCGGCGCCTGGGCGGCAGGATCGACTGCGGGCGATTCCGTGGACACGTGCGGCCTCGACTTCGACGGGAATCCGCCGCCGAGGTGCCAGGGTCCGCCAGGCGATCCAGCCTCCTGGACCGAACGGCCGGAACCGACCTGCCGGGGCGGCTCGGGGGGCGGAAGGCCGCGGACGATTGGCTGGGCGCCGCGGGGCCCCGGAACTCAGGTCATTTCCACCGGGCGAAGAGTCGCTCCAGCGCCGCGACCGCCTCTTCAAGCCGGTGCTGATCCTCATGATACATCTCGCCGACCTCCATCGGCAGGCGGGCGACGGCGTCGGCGATCTGGTCGCGGGCGCCCAGCATCTGGGCGTACGACTTCTCGGCGGCCGGCCGATCGGCCGACGTGGCCAGGGCCCGGCTGGCGACGGCGATCTTCTGATCCCAGCCCTTCAGCACCGCCTCCCACTTCGCGCGCTCGCGGATGTGGACCCGCTGCGGGTAGGAGGGGCTCTTGAGGGGCGACTTCGGCTGTGCCGGCACGTCAGGGTGGGCCACGGCTCGTCGGCTCCAGGGTCGGGGCATCGGGGTGAGATGAGGGGGCGAGCCAGCATGTGGCCGGCCGCGAGCCTTCAATCTAACAGAACGACGGCGTTCCGGGCCACGCCCCGTCGCGGTTGAGGGGTCCCTGGGGATCGCATAGAATTCGCCCGACCCCCCTTCTCCGCCGATTTTCCGACTCCACTCCCGCCGCGAGGGGCCTTCGCCCATGACCCGATCCGCCGTCCGGCCCCCATCCGGCAGTCGTGCCCGCCGCCTCAACGGCCTCGCTCGGGCGTTCCTCCTGGCGATCGCCGCCTGGCCCGCGCCGACCCTCGCGCGCGACGAGCCGTCGGCGCTCCAGCTGGCGCCGGGATGGAAGGCCGAACTGGTGGCCCAGGCGCCCGAGATCCTGTTCCCGACGGCGATCGTGGCGGCACCCGGCGGGACGATCTACCTCGGCCAGGACCCGATGGACATGCCGGGTCCGCCGACCCGCCCCATCGACTCGGTGCTAGCCCTGCACCCCGACGGCCGCCGCACCCTCTTCGCCGAGGGCCTCTGGGCCGTCATGGGTCTGGAATGGGCCGACGGCACGCTCTACGTGGTGCACGCGCCCTTCCTCTCGGCGTTCAAGGATACCGACGGTGACGGTCGTGCCGACGAGCGTGTTGACCTCGTCACGGGCCTGGGACCCGAGATCCCCGGGTTCAGCGGTATCAACGACCACGTCGCCTCGGGCGTCCGGCTGGGGATGGACGGCTTCCTGTACATCGCCGTCGGGGACAAGGGGATTCCGAAGGCCGTCGGCCTCGACGGGGCGACCATTCGCCTGTTCGGCGGCGGCGTCGTCCGGGTCCGCCCCGACGGCACCGGCCTGGAGGTGGTTTCGACGGGCGAGCGCAACCCGCTGAGCGTCGCCCTGTCGGCGACCGATGAGATCTTCACCTATGGCAACGATGACGACTCCAAGAAGTGGCCCAATAGCCTGACGCACCACATCGTCGGGGCCCACTTCGGGTATCCCTACGAATTCCTGGCCGCACCGACGCGGTGCCTGCCGATCGTGGCCGGCCAGCTCGGCGGCTCGGGCACGCAGGGGATCTGCTACCTGGAGGATGGCCTGCCGGCCGAGTACCGCGGCGACCTGTTCTTCTGCGACTGGGGCCTGTCGTCGGTCTTCCGCTACACGCTCGAACCGGTCGGGGCGACGTACCGGCTCGTCCGCAAGTCGCTGCTGGTCGGGCCCGGGACGGTGAAGGACTTCCGGCCGTTCTCGATCACCGCGGCGCCCGACGGCCGCTGCCTCTACCTGGTCGACTGGGCCTTCCCCGCCTGGCTCGCCGACGGCCCGAAGACCGGCCGGCTGTTCCGGCTCACCTACGAGGGACCGGACGCCGTCGCGCCGGCCCCGCGCTCGCCACTGACCAGCACGGCCGCGCAGATCGCGGGCCTCGATCATCCCGCCCGTTCCGTGCGGCTCGAATCGCAGCGTCGCCTGGCCGCCGCCGGCGCGGCGGCCGAGCTCACGGCCCGGTTCCATCAGCCAGAGCCGACTTCGGGTCGGCTTCATGCCCTGTGGGCCCTCGATGCGATCAACACGCCGGAGGCACGAACGGAACTGCGGGGGGCGCTTTCGGACGCCAGCGCCCAGGTCCGGGTGCAGGCCGCTCGGAGCGCCGGCCTGCGGGCCGATCGTGAGGCGAGGCCGGCGCTGGTTGCCTGCCTGGGCGATCCCGACGCCACGGTCCGCCGCGAGGCGGCGATCGCCCTCGGGCGGCTGGGCGACCCGGAGGCTGGCCCGGAGCTCATGAGGGCCCTGGCGGAATCTGACCCGTTCGCCGCCTGGTCGGTGCGCACCGCGATCCGGAACCTGAAGGCGTGGGACACCGATGCCCTGACCGCCGCGCTCGTCGATCCCGACCGCCGCGAGGCGGCACTCCGGCTCACCGACGAGGTCTGGGCGGTGCCCGTCGTGGACGCCCTGATCGCTGCGCTCGGGCAGACGGTCGATCCGGCCGTGCGGCTGCGGCTGGTGGCGAACCTTGCCGGCCTGTACCGCCGCTACCCGGAGTGGACGGGACACTGGTTCGGCACCAACCCGCTCGCCGGCACCCAGCCGCAGAAGTCGCGGAACTGGAGCTCGGAGGGGATGGCGCGGGTGGCGGCCGGCATGATCGGGGCCCTCGGCGATGCCGACCCCGGCGTGCGGCTGCGGGCCATCGAGGGTCTGGCCCAGGTGGGAGCCCCGGCCGCCCGGGCGCTCCGGGCCCGGCTGGAGCGCGAGGAGGACCCGAAGGCCCTGGCCGCGCTGGTCGGCGTGCTCGGCTCGATCGGCGACGCCGCATCGACTCCGGCGCTGACGGGCCTGGTGCGGGACGGACGGCAGAGCCTGACGGTGCGGACGGCGGCGCTCGATGCCCTGGCCCGCATCCCTGGACCGGACGCCCTGCGTGCCCGCATGGCAGTCGCCTTTGACCGGAACCTGCCAACCGAGCTGATCGCCCGGACCCTGCCCGCCCTGGCTCGGGCCAACGCGATCCCGGCGAACGACCTGGCAACCTTCCTCGACCAGCCGGCCGAGGCGGTGCGAGTGGCGGCCCTGGAGTCGCTGGCCATGCGACGCCCGATCCCGGAGGAGGCTCGGCAGGCCGCCCTCGCTCGCCTCGACGACCCGGCGCCCGAGGTCCGACGCGCGGCCCTGACGGTGGTCGCGGCCTCCCGGCTCCGCGAGGCAATCCCGAAGGTCCTGGAACTGGCCGAGCCGGAGCCGACCCGGAGCGAGGCCCGCCGTGTGCTCGCCGCCCTGCCCGACCCGAGGGCGCTGGACATCTATCTGGCCCTGCTCGGTGACCGCGATGCGATCATTCGGCGCGGCGGTGAGTCGGCGCTGCTGGCGCTCCGGGACGCCGTCGGCCCCGAGCTGGAGCGGCGGGCCCAGGCGGGCGAGTTCCAGGGGCCGGCTGCCGAGGCCGTCGAGCGGGTGCTCACCCGCTTCGTGCCCATCTCGGACTGGAAGGTCATCGGCCCGTTCGCCCGCACGACGGCGCAGGTGTTCGTGGGCGAGGCGTCGATCGATTTCGGACGCACCCACTCGGGCGTCGAGGGCCGGACGATCGGCTGGACCGACCGTGCGGCCGATCCGGCCACGGGTCGGGTCGAGCTCAACGACTTCAAGGGCGGCATCGGCGACCGTGGCGGCTTCGGCTACGACGTCAACGGTTCGCCCGACCTGTGCAGCTTCGGCACCGCCGAGGTGCACAGCGACCGGGATCGGGAGGCTCTACTACTCATCGGGTCGAGCGGCTCGCTGATGGTGCAGGTGAACGGTCAGACGGTCTTCAACTACAGCAACTTCGCCGGTCGCCCATTTGCGACGGACAGCGACCGGGTGCGGGTGAGCCTCCGCCAGGGGGCGAATCGGATCCTTGTCAAGTCGCGGCAAGGAATCGGTGTCTGGTCCTTCGGCGTCCAGATCTCGTTGCCCGAGGCCACGCTCTTCGCCAGCCGCAACGGAGCCACCGACCTGGGGGCCTTCCGGCAGGCCGGCCTGACCGTCGATGGCGACGCCGGTCGTGGAAAGGCGCTGTTCTTCGATTCCAGAGGAATCGGCTGCGTGAAGTGCCACAAGGTCGGCGGCGAGGGCGAATCGGACCTGGGGCCCGACCTAACCGGCCTGGCCCTCAAGTACGATCGGGCCGAGGTCATCCGCTCGGTGCTTGAACCCTCGAGCCGGATCGCCACCGGCTACCAGCCGGCGCTTCTGGCCCTGGCGGACGGTCAGGTGCTCACCGGCCTGGTCCGCGAGGAGACCGACACCGAGGTGGTGCTCATCGACGCCGACGCCCGGACGACGCACGTCCCGAAGGACCGGATCGACGAGCGGCGCACGGGCGACGTGTCCATCATGCCGGGCGGGTTGATCGACGCCCTCAAGCCCGCCGAGTTCGCCGACCTGATCGCGTATCTGCTGAGCCTGAAGTCGCCCGCTGCCGAGCACTGAGCGCGGCGACAATTGATGGTTGAAAATCACAAGGGGCCCACCGATTCGCTCGAACCTGCGGGCCCCTCGCGTTGCATCAGGCGGTTCTGGCGTGAGGCTCAGACCGCAGCGGTCGTGGTGCGGCTCCCGAGCCAGCGGCGCCAGGCGGCGCCACCGACGATGCCCATGATGGCAACCGAGCAGCCGACGACCACTCCCTGGCCGCCGCCCTCGGTGAACCCGTAGCTGTGCAGGCCGACTCCCAGCACGAAGTTGACGCCGTACCAGGCCATCAGCACCGACATGTAGCAGAACACCGAGGCCGCCACGAGCCAGAAGGTGTTCACCCAGCCGGCGAACCGGCCGTGCAGCGGCACGAGGTAGACGAGCAGGGTGATCAGGGCCCAGACCTCCTTCGGATCCCAGCCCCAGAACCGGCCCCACGA
>CAZUZD010000110.1:0-17407 GCA_964624465.1 uncultured Isosphaeraceae bacterium | reverse complement strand
GCTGAACCTCGACATCTTCTGGCTCAAGGACCAGAGCCTCGAGGACGCCGACAGCTTGCCTGAGCCCGACGTCCTCGCCCAGGAGATTGCCGACGACCTCCAGTCCGCCCTCGACCAGTTCGCCGCCATCGCCGCCGAGCTGAGGAGGCCCACGAGCTGATCACGCTCGGTCGTGGAATCCGCGAAGCCGCAGATCCCGCCCCCTCATCGTCCGGGAACGAGCCCGCCATGCCGATCTTCGAGATCACGCCATCGGCCTTCCGGAAGCTCAACGCCACGACGTTCAGCGCGGTGGGGGTCAAGGAGCGGGCCGACCTCCAGCGCCTGCTGCGGACCAACATCAAGGTCATCGCGCCCGACACGCTGGTCATCGCCGAGGAGTTCGGCGAATGGGAGGACTCGCGGCGGCGGATCGATCTCCTTGGCCTCGACCGGGACGCCAACCTGGTCGTGATCGAGTTGAAGCAGACGGAGGACGGCGGCCACATGGAGTTGCAGGCCATCCGCTACGCGGCGATGGTCTCCACCCTGACGTTCGACAAGGTCGTCGAGGTCTTCACGGCGTATCTGCGTCGGACCGGCCAGGAGGGCGACGCGCGAGCAACGATCCTCGAATTCCTCGGCTGGGACGGCCCCGCCGAGGACGCCTTCGCCCCGGACGTCCGGATCGTGCTGGCCTCGGCCGAGTTCTCGAAGGAGCTGACGAGGGCCGTCATGTGGCTCAACGATCGGGGCCTGGACCTCCGCTGCGTCCGGATGCGCCCCTACGACGACGGCGGCCGCCTGCTGATCGACGTCCAGCAGGTCATCCCGCTCCCGGAGGCCGCCGATTACCAGGTGCAGGTCCGCGAGAAGGAGCTGCGGGTCCGCCAGGACCGCGCCGAGCGGCACGGGATCCGGCGGCGCTTCTGGGCCGCCCTGCTGGCTCGCGCGGTCGTCAAGTCGCCGCTCCACGCCCACATCTCGCCGAGCGATCAGAACTGGATTGGCGCGGGTTCGGGGATGCGCGGCCTGAGCTTCAACTACGTGATCCGGCAGGACGAGGGGACCGTCGAGCTGTACATCGATCGCGGCAGCGACGAGGCCGCGGCCAACAAGCAGATCTTCGACTGGTTCGCTCGCCAGCGGGGGCCGATCGAGCAGGCCTTCGGCGGCGAGCTGTCCTGGCAGCGCCTCGACCAGAAGCGCGGCTGCCGGATCGCCCACACCTTGACCCTCGGCGGCTGGCGGAGCGACGAGCCCCTCTGGCCCGAGATCCACGACGGCATGATCGCGGCCATGTGCCGCCTCGAACTCGCGCTGAAGCCCCTGGTCGCCGCCCTGAGGCAGGACTTCGTCTGAACCGCCCACGGCTCCGACCGCACCGTCCACACCATCCTCGACCTCCAATCTCGCCTCACCGCCGCCACCCAGTCCGGCGTCCCCGATGTGAGCCCCCTCAACCCATCGCCCGCCGACGCGAGCCTCAAACACACGGCCTGATTCGGAACTGCTGGGTGAGGCGTTTCGAGATTACGATCGGGGCATTGGCGTTGCCATCGCGTGGCCCCCCCGCCGGCCGTCCCGATCCGACCGGGTGGGTCCGGGCGGGCCAATGGCCGGCGGGAGGAGCCGGGACTGGAGATGCTCCCGATGAACACCGTCCTCGACGGCTGGGTCGTACAGGTGCGGACCATCCGGTCCGAGGTGAGCCGGCGGCCGGGATCCGCGGGGCGTCTGAACCTCTGAACCGGCCTGGCAACCGTGTGCACCGACATTCTGACGGCCGCCGTCCACCGGTTCAGCCTGGAGCTCACCTTCCGCGAGTGCAGGCAGGTCGTGGGGCCGGTTGACGGCAGGCCCGGCCCGTCGCGCACGTCGGTGCGTTCTAGGATCGTCGGTGGGCGTCCCCGATGTCCGCCGCTGCGGGGATGGAGCCGCGATCCGTGGAGCTGGGCGCGGGCGTGGCCGGGCGGAACCAGCTGGGGCCGTGGGGCCAGGCGCCGCCATGAGACGGACGGTAGCGCTGCGCGACGATGCGCGGTACTCCCTCGGGCGTGTCGGCGCCCTGCCAGGCGACGAAAAGCCGGTTGCGTGCGTCGAGCCCCAGGGTGGCCGAGACGGGGGTGACCGGCGAGTCCGGCCCGACGCGGAACGCGGCGCCACGCGGACGGCCCGCGGGGCCATACCGGCGGGCGGAGAGGCCCGGCGCGGTCGCGGATGAGCCGGGGGTCTGCCACGCAACCACGAAGCCCCCCCGAGCGTCCACGGCCACCGCGGCATGCTGCGGAGTCTCGGACGCGACCATCCCCACCGCGATCGGGCCGCCACGGGAGACGCCGGCCGCGCTGAATCGCTGCGCGGAGATCAGGGTCGCGCGAGGATCGGCGGTGGTCGTCGTCCACGCGATGACGAGATCGCCCCGGGCGTTCATCGCCGCCGCTGGCACCGACTGACTCCCGCTGCCGCCCGAATCCACGCGGAACACACCACCCCACCGGCCGGCCAGGGCGCCCCAGGCGCGGGCCTGGAGAATCAGGCCAGCCTTCGGCTGGCCGTTGGCGGCCCAGGCGACGGTGAAGTTGCCGCGCGCGTCCGCGGCCGCGGTTGGGGCGAACTGATCGCCTCCGGCGGTCGAGCTGAGGCGCGTGACCGCACCGCGGGCGCGGCCGGCGGAGTCATAACGCAGGGCGTAGACGTGCCAGCCTTGACCGTCGCCCCCGCCGGCCGTCCAGGCGATCACGAAATTGCCGCGGGCGTCGGCCGCCACGGCCGGGCTGAATGCGCTGCCGGCGGGTGGGGCGGAGACGAGGAACGCCTCGCCCAGCGCGATGCCGGCCACGTTGAAGCGCCGGGCGTAGACGCCGAGGACGCCCAGGCCCGGGACACCGGCCGTCCAGGCGACGACGTAAGAGCCGCGGGCGGCGACGGCCACGGCCGGGGCGGTCGCGTCGCCGGCGGCCGACGTGTCGACGCGTGTGCCGGCGTCACGGGGGATACCCTCCGCGCCGTATCGGCGGGCGTAGACCCCGCCGCCGGACGCGCCCGTGCCGGCCCAGACGACCACCGTGTTGCCGGCGCGGTCACGGGCCAGCCTCGGGTCGGTCGCGGTGGTGGCGTCGGGGGCGCTCACGACGAAGCTCGGGCCCACCGGCACGTCGGTCGTGGGCCGGGCCTGCGGCCCGGGGACGACCACGGCGAAGCGCACCGACTCGCTCATCACCGGGTTGTACGGGTCCTGCAGCCGGACGGTGATGACCGTCCGGCCGGGCGTCGCCGGGGCGTTCCAGGCGAACCGGCCAGTGCGCGGGTCGATGGACGCGCCCGCGGGGGCGTCGGGGGCGAGACTGAACCGGAGGTCCGGGTCGGAGGCCGCGCCGGTCTGGGCCAGCAGGGCCGTGACGGCCGTCCCGCGCAGCGCCAGCACGTCGGCCGCCGGCGCGAGCCAGCGGCGACGCAGCGGGAAGTCCGCGCCGCCGGCCGCCTGGCCGGGCCAGACGGTTGCGGCGATGGCGCCGCCCGCCGCAGGCGGCAGGAACTGCGAGGGCGTCTGCAACCGCACCGCGTAGCCGCCGGTGGGCAGGCCGTTGAAGGCGTAGGCGCCATCCGGGCCGGTGGCGGCGACCGGGTCGATGCCGCGGTCGAAGGTGCCGTTGTGGTTGCGGTCCACGTAGACCAGGACGTCGCCGAGAGGGATATCGGCCGCGTCGCGCCGGCCGTTGCGGTTGACGTCCTCGTAGGCCGTCCCGTTGAGCTGGCCGAGCTGGCCGTTGGTGAAGTTGCTGGCGGTCGTCGGCGGCTCTCCCGGCGCCACGGCCACCGTGTACACGCCCTGGTTCACCGACGAGTTGTTCATGTAGATGTAGATCGCGTTGTTCTGGTCGTCGGCGACCAGCAGGTCGGCCAGGCCGTCGCCGTTCAGGTCGGCGGTGGCCGAGGTCGCGAGCGTGCCGTTGAAGTTCACGGCGTATCCGAAGACCGCATCGGGGGAGGTGAGGTACGACGGGGCCTGTCTGTGGTTCGTCCAGACGGCGAGCCAGTTGCTGCTGTTGTCGTTGTTCTGCTGGCCGAACGCGAGGATCTCGGGCCGGAGGTCGCCGTTGAGGTCGACCAGCCTGGTGTTGAGGTTCTGGTTCGGGCCGTAGGGGAGCACGACGCTGCCCGACGGCGGGTTCGTGGTGTCGAACGTGCCGTCGCCGTTGTTGTGGAGGTAGACCACCGTGGCCTGGTTGGTCGAGGTGACCTCGAGGTAGATCATGTCGGGCAGGCCGTCGGAGTCGATGTCGCCGAAATCGAGGTTGCTGGCCGTCGGGAACGATTGGGTCTGCCAGGTGAACGATCGGCCATCGCCGTTCGCGTCGTTCAGGCCGATGGCGATGTTCGTCCTCGGGATGTTGTTCGCCGTCCCGGCGAAGACCAGGTCGTTGGTGCCGTCGTTGGTCAGGTCGACGATCTTCACCATCCCCTGGTTCGGGAAGCCGGCCGACTGCCCGCCCTGTTCGGAGGGGTTCGAGACGCTGTCGACGAACTGGTAGTAGTTCCCGCCCGTGGGCCCGCCGAACCAGACCGAGTAGCCGTGGCCGGAGTTGGAGCCGCTGTAGTTCCAGACCTGGACGACGTCGGCGATGCCGTCGCCATTCAGGTCGCCGGCCGTCGCGTCGACGGGGTCGGCCTGGAAGTCGTTGATCTGGAATCCGAACTGCTGGTACACGCTGAAGAGCTCGGTCAGGCCGCCGAAGTTGCGGTTGCCGAGGTTCTGGAAGCGCAGGACCTGGCCCCGGTCATTCGGGTCGTTCCAGAGCAGGACGTCGGGCCGCCCGCTGCCGGTGGTGTCGCCCACGAACACGTTCATCCCGTTGCTGCTGCCGAGGTCGGTGGGACCCGAGAAGGTGCCGTCGCCGTTGCCCCAGAAGACATACACCTGGCCGGAATCGACGTGGGCGCTGACCGCCACGAGGTCCTGATTGCCGTCGCCGTCGAAGTCGGCCGGGGCCACCATGATGGGGCGGAAGTTCGAGCCGCTCGGGTTCTGCGGCGGCGACAGCGTGGTCGCGGCCTCGTTGATGTTCAGTTTCGGCGTGAACGGCGTCAGCTCGCGCCAGCCGGGCTGGACCACCTGGCTGACGGTGTACGTCCCGTCCTTCACCAGGAACTGGTACGAGCCGGTGCTGTTGGTCGTGGTCGTCTCCAGCACCTGGCCCCCCTGCGAGAGCTGCACTTGCCAGCCCGACAGGTCCTCCGCGACCGTGCTCAGGACGCCGCTCTGGTCGAGCGGGTAGCCCCGGACCGTGCCCGAGATCGGCTCGTAAGGCAGGACGCCGAAGTTCAGGCCGGTGAGCTGCTGGTAGGGGCCGTTCAGCACGACCCCCGCGATCGCCAGCGGCGAGGTCTGGTAGTACGTGGGGGGCAGGTTCACGCGGAGGGTATACGGCGTGTTCGGGGCGAGCCCGTACAGGTAGTAATGACCCCCGGTGGTGGTGATCGTGGTGGGTTCGGACGGCTCGAACTTGCCGCTGTGGTTCAGGTCGACATAGACCTGGATGCCGGCCACGGTCGTGTCGGGCGGGTTGTCGTACGTGCCATCCTTCTGGATGTCGTTGAACACCACGCCGCTCACGCCGGCGGCGAGGTCGAGGGCATAGGGGAACCCGTACCTCTGGTTCGGCTGGTACGTGAAACTCGTGGTTGGCTGGGTCTGGGAGCTGGGGGCGATCGTGGTCCCCGGGGGCAGCACCAGCCGGATGCCGTAGGTCGTGCCGGCCACGAGCCGGTTCTGGGCGTCGACGATGGTGTAGCCGCCCTCGCCGTCGGAGATCCCGTAAGGGTCGGCTCCCGGGTCGAACCGCCCGTTGCCCTCCACGTCGATGAAGACCGTGATGCCGCCCACGGTCCTGCCGGCGTAGCCCGGCACCGCGTTGACGATCTGGCCGCTGATGGGCGCCGACGTGGTGACGGTCGTCGCCGAGTGCAACGACTGGACCGGTGCGTTGACGCCGTCGCTCACCTGGGCGTAGACGTAGTACGGCCGGAAGAACAGGCCGGAGAGGTCGATCTCGCCGGTGAGCGAATACTGCTGCTTGAGGCCCGACGAGCCGGCCGGGCGCGGCGTGACCGACAGGGCGACGTTGCGCACCGGCAGCGCCGTGCCGTCGGAGCCGGTGCTGTCCGTGTCGATGAACAACCGCAGGTTGCCCGCGAGCGAGCTGGCGTACTCCGGGTCGACGTCGCCGGCGACGGTCACATGCACCAGGTTGCCGTCGGCCTGGTCGTTGAACATGTCGGTCACGGCGGCCGTGGGCGCGGGGAACGAGTAGCCCGACGTGAACATCGGCGGCCCGTTGAACGCCGCCGTGCTGATGAGCTGGAGCTCGTAGTTCCCGGCGGCGAGCGGGTCGTACGGGTTGTCGGGGTCGCCGACGAGCGTCACCGAGAGCGTCCGCGGCGCGTTGGGGTACGTCGCCCTGGTGATGTTGTAGTCCTGGAAGCTGCTCTGCGGCACGACGGTGCCGCCTGGCAGCACCACCGCGAGTTGCTGGGTCCCGGTGGTCTCGGGCCACTGGACGGAGAGTACCGCCCTGGTCGTGCCGGCGGGGACGGTGAACGAGTT
Source organism: uncultured Isosphaeraceae bacterium (assembly GCA_964624465.1). GTDB lineage: Bacteria > Planctomycetota > Planctomycetia > Isosphaerales > Isosphaeraceae > CAZUZD01. Next base: position 10,821 of record CAZUZD010000110.1, on the reverse strand, counting down.
GTGATACTCATACGGCCCGTTACCGCGGAGGCACGAGGCCGGGTCGGTCAGGCAGTCGTGCAGCGCGTTGGCCTCCTGGTTGCCGAAGAGCGACCAGTCGCCGGTGGTGATGTCGTACTTGACGCCCACGTCGACGCCGGCCACGCCCGCCCAGCCGGCGATGAAGCCGTCGACCGTTCCTTCGTTGTCCTCGTAGTCGAGGATGAAGTCGGCGTTGGCGAGCGTCACCCCGCCGATCACCGGGATGAACGAAGGCACGGCGACCTGGGCCTGCGCGCCGATGAACAGCGTGTAGTCGCCGGCGCCGCCACTGAAGGTGAAGTCCGTCTGGGTCCGGAAGGTCCCGTCGAGCAGGTTGGTCGACAGGGTGGCCGAGTAGACGCGCGCCGCCCAGTCGAGGTTGACCGTGCCGGTGCCCTGGCCGAGCAAGCCCTCGTAGGTCGGCCGCTGCGTCGGCTGGTCGCGCGACGTGACCACGGCGCCCACGTACACGCTGCCGCTGATCGACAGCTCCTGGTCGTTGGCCAGGAACGACCCCTGCGCGGCGATGATGCTTCCCTGCTTCGGCGTCGCACCCGGGTGGCGTGGGTCGGCCAGGGTCGTCTCCTGGGGGCCGAACGTCGCGGCCACGGTGCCGCTCACGGTCACCGGCAGCCCCGGCGTCTCGAGGTTGGTCACGGCGATCTGCGCGAACGTCAGGAACATCCCGGTGTCGCCCAGCTCCACGCCCGGGTCGCTCCCCCGCGCCGCGTAGGCGATCGAGATCGCGTCGAGGGCGCCGTCGAGGAACGCGAGCGACCCGCTCAGGCTCCAGCCCCCCGGGAACGCCAGCGCGAGCGACGCGTCGAGCGACCAGACCCCCGTCGAGGTGTCCCGGGCGTAGGCGACGAGCAGGTCCTGGACCTCGAAGGCCCCGAGCGGCACGCTGCCGAGCTGGAACCGGAGGTTGTCGAACTGCACCTCGCCGTCGATGATCTCGATCCCCGGCACCTCCGGCGAGCTGCCGAGGTCCACGGAGGCGTGGAACACGTTCTGCAGCGCGGCCTGGCCGCTGATCGTGTAGACGCTCTGCCCCAGGCTGTTCTCCGACCAGCTCACCTCGAGGTCGTCCTGGCTCCCCTTGCCGACGTTCAGGCCGCCCACCGTGAAGCCGGCCGTCACCTTCAGGTCGAGCCGCGTGAGCTTGCCATCCCGGATGACCAGCCCCGAATTCGCCCCGTCCAGCGGCAGGTCGGCGGTGATCGCCACCTGGTTCGTCGAGCCCGCCTCGAACGTGACGCCGCCCGACACCGCGAGCAGGCCGGCGGCGCGGTCGTAGGTGAACGTGAGCGGGTCGGTGACCGCCAGGGTCGCGCCCAGCAGGGTGAACGAGCCCTTCACGTAGCCGTCGAACGACTGCACCTGGCCGCCCTTGACCACCAGGCCCGGCTGGCCCACGTCGTTGGGGTAACCCAGGTACGCCTCGATCGAGTCGGTCAGGTTCGGGTCGGCCGGGTCGGGCGTCACGATCAGGATGAACGTGCCCTTGAACTCGAACGAGTCGGTGGCGAAGTCGTTGGAGAACGACATCTGCGTCACCTTGCACTCGATCTTGTCCACCTGGAAGCGGGCGGTCAGCTCGCCCCCGACCGTCGTCAGTGCGCCGCCGGCGATCTGGATCGTGAGGCGGGCCCCGCCGGCCTGCGCGGCGTCGCTCGCCTGCGTCTGGAACTTCTGGTCGTCGCTCGCGAGGCTGACACCGCCGCTGATCGTGTAATTGTCGACGTTCGAGGCGTCGGAGTAGTCGACCGTCAGGCCCAGGTCGCTGACGGTCATGCCCCCGAGCTTGAAGCTGGGCACCGCGAGGGTCATCCCGGCGCCCGTGAGGCTGTAGCCGTTCGACGTCGCGACGACGTAGTTGGCGCCGTCCACCCGCACCTTCACGGCCGGCAGGGCGTCGGCGGCCAGCTCGCCCTGGAGCTTCACATACGAGTCCTGCGTGGAGGTCTGGTCGTCGTTGACCAGCAGCAGCGCCGCCACCGTGAGCTTGGCGCTGAACTTCTCGAAGGCCTCCGGCGTGCCCCCCTTCGACAGGTCCTGGCCCGAGCTGTTGAGCAGCTCGCGCACGTTGAACGAGAAGGAGTCGGTGGTCTGCCAGATCGTCGTGCGGAAGCGGGGGGCGGAGACGACCGTGAGGGTCGCGTTGCTCACCTCGAAGGTCGGGGAGGCGCTGGCGGTGTCGATCTGGATCCGGCCGGCGCCGGGGGTGAGGGCGTCGAGGTCGAACTCGATCAGCGGGCGGAACGCGTCGGTGCCGCTCACGGGCCTGAAGCCGAGCTCGACCTTGCCGCCGGTCACCTTGTAGCCGGTGGAGTCCGGCACGAAGCTCGGCGCGTCGAACGCCAGCGCCCCGAGCGCGACCTGCGCCAGCAGCATGCGGGCTTCGAGTCGCTCGAAGGCCGGTCCATGGCCGTGGGAGAGCCCGAAGGCGTGGCGTCCGGGCTGGAGGCGCCGACGCGAGCGGGACGCGGGTCGTCGGGACATCGGGGTGCTTTCTCTGGGGGGGGGCCGGCTGCCCGACCGGGTCGGGGACAGCCCGCAATGGCGCGTCACCGCGATCCACTTCGACCGCGCTCGGGCGGACAGGGGCCCGGTGGTGGGTCTGACCACCGGGCGAGGATCCGGACACCGGAGCGATCGAGACGCCGTCGCCACCACCCCGGGCCCGCCGCAGCGCTGCGGATGGACCCGGCGTCTGGCGGACGCTGGCCGGATCAACCGGATCCTGAATCGCAGGCAAAGGTCTTGGATGGGAAGTCATGACGCTCAGGAGGCTCACCAGAAGAAATTATCCAATTGCTCTCAGTTTTGCGACGGTTGTAATGGAGGTCGGGCGCGGGCATGCCCGCGGCGCTCCGCACGGACGCCGTGAGCGTGACCGCCTCGTTGGGCAGACCTTCGACCGGAGTCACCGCGATCGTATCGCCGGCCGTGGAATCGCCCGGGAGCGTCCAGAATCCCGGCGTGGAGGTCCTCGACTCGCCGTCGGACACATACTCCACCAGGACGCCTGCGTCGGTGACGTCCAGCGGCAACGCCCAGCGCATGCCAGGCGGCCGCTCCAGCGGCACCGCCGACCCGCCGCTCCAGGCCAGGCCGCTGAGGCCACTCGGGACCGTGGAGTAGTTGTCGCCGAGGGGGTTGCGCGGGGAGGTGACATCCGTCGCCCGCCAGGGCACCAATCAGTATGCGTTCTACCGCGGCAAGACGTTCGTCGGCCCGCGTGACCCGGGCCAGCTCCAGGCCCCGGCGCGGACTGGCGGCAAGCCGGGCAGTGAGGGGCAGCCCGGCACCACCAACGGCCAGGAAGGCCGGGCCGGGCTCGACGAGAACCTGCCGAGCCTGAACTCGTCGAACCGGTACCGCCAGCTCAACCGGCTCGAGCAGCGCTACAGGGCCGCCCCCAGCCAGGGCGTGCAGGTGGACAAGGCCACCGACTGTGCCGGGGAGCGGCTGGTCGACTGGAACGGCGCGTGTGCTGTAGTAGCTGACCTACACCACGTGGGACCTGGCCCCGTTGGCCCGCGACTGCGGCCACGACGGCCCGCCGTTCCGCTGGGACGCCGCCCGCCGCTTCCTGCTCCGCTGCGAGCTCATCGCCGCCTTCTTCCACCTCTACGGCCTGGGCCCCGACGACACCGCCCACGTCCTCGACACCTTCCCCGTCGTCCGCAAACGCGACGAAGCCGCCCACGGCTCCGACCGCACCGCCCACACCATCCTCGACCTCCACTCCCGCCTCACCGCCGCCACCGCCTCCAGCACCCCCGACGTCTCGCCCCTCCACCCCACCCCAGCCAACCCCGGTCCGACCCACCCCGACCGCCCAGCATCCGGCTGAAGGGCAGGTTCGCCCTCCCCGAGGTCCGGGGGCGTCCGGCAAGGCGACGGCCCGACATCGGCGAGGATCCTCCTGGGCCCGTCTGCGCTTCGCAGGCTCTGAAGGTCGGGCGGCACAGCGAGGGGGGGCAGACGGAATCGAGATTTCCCCGCGATCGAGCCGGGCACTTGTCGGCTCGGGGCCGCGAGCCTAAGATTTAGGTGGTTAACAATTTAAGTACTTCGCCGTCCCGAAGGGTCCACGCCCCGATGGTTGACGTGTTGCGCCGGAACCACGTCACGGTCGAGGGCCCCGCAGACCCGGTCGGCACCCTGGTCTTCGCACAGGGGTTCGGCACCGACCAGACCGCCTGGACGGGTGTGGCGGAGAGCTTCCGCGAGCAGTACCGCATCGTGCGCTTCGACCATGTTGGAGCCGGCCGGAGCGACCCCGAGGCGTTCAGCCCGCTTCGGTACAGCGGGCCCGAGGCGTACGCCGACGACCTGCTGGAGATCCTCGACACGCTGGCGATCCGCGACGCGGTCCTGGTGGCGCACTCGATGAGCGGCATGATCGGCGTCGTGGCGGCGACCCGCCGGCCGGAGTGCTTCGGCAGGCTCATCCTGGTCGGGGCCTCGGCCCGGTACCTCGACGAGCCCGAGACCGGATACCGCGGCGGCTTCAATCGGGCCGACCTCGACGTCCTGTACCGGGCGATGGAGACGCACTATTACGCCTGGGCCAGCGGGTTCGCTCGCCACATGATGGCCAATCCGGACCAGCCCGACCTGGGGACGGAGTTCGCGGCGACTCTGGCCGCCATCCGGCCCGACATCGCGCTGACGGTCCTCCGCCACATCTTCGAGTCGGACCTTCGGGACCTGCTCCCCCTGGTCCGGCAGCCCACCCTGGTCGTCCAGACCCGCCAGGACCATGCCGTCCCAATCGAGGCGGCCGAGGCACTGTGCCGGGGGCTCCCGGACGGCCGACTGGTGGTGATCGACGCCGAGGGGCATCTGCCCCACCTGAGCGCCCCCGACAGCGTGGTCGCGGCCATGCGGAGCTTCCTCTGACTTCAGGTCGTTCGATGCCGATCGACTGGGACGAGCTGTTCATCGACTTCGCGCTGGCGCTGCCGACCCTGCGGTCGGAGGGTGACCCCGCCGGCTTCCCTGACCGGCTGGTCGCGCAGCTGCACCGGCAGGTGGGGGCCCGTGAGGTGGTGCTGGTGCGCCTGGTCGACTGGCTCACGGTCCGCGCCGTGGCGTCGGCGCCCGCCGGCGCACCGGCCCCTCCCGAGCCGCCGTTGCGGCTGCGGCGGCTCATCGATGAGGGGGACCTGGTCCTGGAACCGGGCCCTCAGGGGGACGTGACGGCCTGGCTGCCGGCGGCCGTCGAGGGCTTCGCCGGGCTGGTCCGGTTCGTGATCCCGGCGGAGCGGGCAGCCGAGTCCGGACTGGCCACGTTCCTGGGCCGCGCCCGCACCCTGGTGGTCGATGCCCTCCGCCACGGGCAGGAGCGGGAGGACTTCGCCGAGCTGGGCAGCCGGTTCGAGGCGATCCTCTCGACCGTACCCCAGGCGCTGGTCTACATCAGCGACAACGGCCGCGAGACCTGGCTGAACCGGCAAGCAGCCGGGCTCCTGGGCCTGGGGACGGCCTGCCAGGTTCCCGCCCTGATCGGCCAGGCTCTGACCCGGCTGCGGCGCACGGCGACCAACGCCGGCGAGATCGAGCGGGTCGGGGCCGAGCTGTTCGCCACCCCCGACGGCTCGATCCGGGGCTGGTGCTGGCACCACGACGACCCGGTCGAGCGCGTGCTGGAGGTCGACTCCCGCCCGGTCGATGCCGGCGGCCGTCGTGGCCGCCTGTGGGCATTCAACGACGTGACGGCCTCCCACCGGGCAGCCGCCGATCTGGAGCAGCTCAACGCCGAGCTCGCCCGGTCCGAATCGTTGCTGGCCACCACCCTGGATACCTTGCCGGTGCCGACGTTCGTCAAGGACCTCGACGGCCGGTACACGCGAGTCAACGCCGCGTTCGCCGCCCGTCGCGGCCTGGCCGAGGCCGAGATCCTGGGCCGGACCGACGCCGAGCTGTTCCCGGAGCACGCGGCCCGCAACCGCGAACTGGATGCCCGGGCCCTGGCTGCGGACGGGCCGCTGGAGGTGGAGCTGGACGTGGCCACGGTCGACGGGCCCCGGCACGTGATCGTGCGCAAGGTGCCGCTCCGCAACGCCGACGCCCGGCCGATCGGCGTGCTGAGCGTGTCCACCGATATCACCGAGCGGAAGCAGATCGAGACCGAGCTGGAGCTGAGCCGCGCTCGCTATCGGACCGTCGTCGACGACCTGACCGAGATGGTCAGCCGATACCGTCCCGACGGTACGATCACGTTCGCCAATGACGCATTCTGTGATTTTTACGGGGTGACCCGCGAGCAGACGATCGGCCACCCCTGGGCGCCGCTCGTCCACCCCGAGGACCTCGCCCGGGTGCGGACGGAGGTGGCGCAGATCGGCGTCGAGAACCCGACGCTGCAGCTCACCTGCCGGGTGTTCGATGCCGGGGGGCGGATCCGCTGGGTCGATTACATCAACCGGGCCTTCTGCGATCGCGACGGGCGGGTCATCGAGATCCAGGCGGTGGGCCGCGACGTCTCCGGCCAGCGCGAGCACGAGTTCGAGCTCCAGTCGATCAACGCCCGGCTCCAGCTCGCCAACGCGGCCGGCAGCATCGGGACCTGGACCTGGAACTTCGCCGACGACTCGCTGGAGTGGGACGAGCGGCTGATCGAGTGGTACGGCGTCCCCGACGAGCTGCGCCAGTCGGGTATCACGTATGCGTTCTGGGAGTCGCGGATCCACCCCGAGGACCGGAGCCGGGCCGAGGCCGTGGCGTCGGCCGCCCGCTACGAGGGTGGCCCACTCGACTACGAGTTCCGCGTCGTCCGGGCCGACGGGGTCACACGGGTCATCCACTGCAGCGGCGTGGTCGAGGCCGATCTGGAAGGGCGGCCGTTCCGCATGGTCGGCATCAACCGGGACATCACCGCGCACCGCGAGCAGGAGGACCGGCTCCGGTCGATCAACCAGCGCCTGGAGCTCGCCACCCAGGCCGGGAGCATCGGCACCTGGAGCTGGACACTTTCGGACCGGACGCTCCAGTGGGATCAGGCCCTGATGGACTGGTTCGGCGTGCCCGAGCCGGACCGGGCGGCCCCGATCGCGTATGAGTACCTCCGGTCGCGGTTCCACCCCGAGGATCGCGCGGCGACCGAGGCGGCCCTGACCGCCGCGCTCGAGCAGGACGTCCCCTTCAGCCACGAGACACGTCTGCTCCGGGCCGATGGGGCGGTCCGGGTCATTCACGCCAGCGCCCTGATCGACCGCGACCCGGAGGGCCGGCCGACGCGGATGATCGGGATCAATCGGGACGTGACCGAGCAGCGCGAGCTGGAGCGGAGCCTGGTGCAGGCCCGGGGCCAGGCCGAGTCGGCCAACGAGGCCAAGAGCCGGTTCCTATCGCACATGAGCCACGAGATCCGCACCCCGGCCGGCGCCATCATCGGCTACGCTGACATGCTGCTCGACCCCCGGCTCGACCGTGCGGGGACCATGGCGTCGGTCCAGGCCATCCGCCGCAACGGGGCACACCTGCTGCGGATCCTCGACGACATCCTCGACCTGGCCAAGGTCGAGGCGGGCAAGGTCGTGCTGGAGGAACACGACTACTCCCCCTGGCAGCTGATCGCCGAGATGCGCTCGCTCCTGCAGGTGCGGGCCGACGAGCGGTCGATCCGGCTGGAGTGCCGTGCGCTCACGGCGCTGCCCGATCGCGTCTTGATCGACCCGACCCGCCTGCGCCAGGTCCTGATCAACCTGGTGGGCAACGCGCTGAAGTTCTCCGAGCCGGGGCGGGCCGTCGAGGTGTCGATCGCGGCCGAGGCCGGGGACCGCGACCGACCGGGCGCGCTGATCGTGGCGGTGACCGACCAGGGCATCGGCATGACCGCCGAGCAGCTCGGCCGGCTGTTCCAGCCGTTCGAGCAGGCCGACGGCTCGATGACCCGGCGGTTCGGCGGCACCGGGCTGGGGCTGAGCATCACCCAGGGGCTGGTGAGCGTGATGGGCGGCTCGATCAGCGTGCAGAGCACGCCCGAGGTGGGCAGCCGGTTCACCGTGCGGATCCCGCTGCGGCTGCCGTCCGGGGACGTGACCCGCTGGATCGAGCCCGGAGACCTGACCACGGCGCCCGTGACCCAGCAAGCCTGGACCGCCCCGGGTGGCCGGCTCGACCCGGCCGTGCGAATCCTGCTGGTCGACGACTCGCCGGACAACCTGCGGGTGATCCGCTTCTACCTGGGCCGGCTCGGCCTGGAGCGGGTCGAGACGGCAGCCGATGGCCAGGTGGCGGTGACCGCCGCGCTGCGAGACCGGCCGGACGTGGTGCTGATGGACATGGAGCTGCCCACGCTGGACGGCTACGCCGCCGCCCGGGCCCTGCGGCGTTCGGGCTACGACCGGCCGATCATTGCCCTGACGGCGCACGCCATGCAGCAGGACCGCGACCGCTCGCTGGAGGCCGGCTGCGACGAGCACCTGGCCAAGCCGGTCGACCTGCGGGCGCTGGCCGAGGTCCTCTCCCGCTTCCTGCCCGGTCGGCCCGACGCCGTGGGTCCGGCCGCCGCCGACCCGGATCCGGGGCTCACTCCCTCGCCCGTCGAGTCGCACGCCGCGACGGCCGCCGACGGCATCCGGTCCGAATTCGCCGACTCCGCCGACTTCCTCCCGCTGATCCGCGCGTACGTGGCGGGCCTGCCGGGCCAGCTCGCGGCGATGGCCGCCGCCCGCACCGCCGGCGATCCGGAGCGGGTGGCCGCCGTGGCGCACCACATCCGCGGCGCGGCCGGCATGTACGGCTACCACTGCCTGACCGACGCCGCCGGTGACCTCGAGGATGCCGTCCGCGGCGGCTCCGATGCCGCAACGGTGACTGCCCGGTTCGAGGCCATGACGCACCTGATTGGTCGGGTCGTTCGGGGACTGAACACCCTCCCGTAGCCGACTCCTGCCCGAGCGCACTCTCACCTCCTCCCGTTCCGAACGCCTGTATCTGGACTGCGGCGCTCGAGAGATTCTGGAATGCCGCCCTTTGCCCCGGGGACGGAGCCTTGCGCAGGGCTGGGCACCGGCGGCCCGATGCGCCGGCGGCGGCACCAGTTGTCCCCAGACTCTGAGGCTGTGGCACTCCGCTGAGTGCCCCTGAACGCGGGTCCGCGCCAGGGCTCGCGGAGCTGGTCGCGGCTCGGGCGAGTCCAGGGCTCGCCCCGAGGGTTGAGCCCGTTCGCCAGGTTGCCGAACGTCTTGAGGAAATCTTGAGGTCCGGCGCGCGGAGCTTGACGCCATCTTGAGGCGATCCCGGGTCCAATGACCCTGGGGATCGGAACTCGGGAGGGTCTGGCGATGGACCTGCCTTGGCTGATGGCGCTGGTGGCGTTCTTCGCGGCCGGTCGGGCGGCACTGCCGCTGATCGAGCGGCTGCGGGGGGAGGAGGGGCCGTGGACAGCATCGTGACGGTGGCCGCGGTGACGGTCGCCGGGCTGGCGGCCTATCTGCTCGTGGCCTTGCTCAAGCCGGAGTGGTTCTCATGACGCCCCTGCACCTGGCACAGATCGGGATCGCGGCCGGATTGATCGGCGTCGGCGCCCGACCGCTGGGTCGGTTCATGGCCGCGGTCTACGACGGCCGCACGCCCCGGGCGCTCGCACCGATGGGGGCGCTCGAGCGGGCCATCCTCCGGCTCGCCGGGGTCGATCCGCGCGAGGAGATGGACTGGCGTCGGTACGCCGGGGCGCTGCTGGGATTCAGCCTGACCGGGGCGCTGGCCGTCTACGCGATCCAGCGGCTCCAGGGGGCGCTGCCGCTGAATTCGGGCGGCCTGGCGGGCGTCGCGCCCGACTCGGCGTTCAACACGGCGGTCAGCTTCGTCACCAACACGAACTGGCAGGGGTATGCCGGCGAGTCGACCATGAGCGCCACGACCCAGATGCTCGCCCTGAGCGTGCAGAACTTCGTCTCGGCGGCCGCCGGGATGGCGGTGCTGGTCGCCCTGATCCGGGGCTTCACCCGCGAGGGGGCCAGCACGCTCGGCAACTTCTGGGTCGACCTCGTCCGCGGCGTGCTCTGCATCCTGCTGCCGCTGTCCGTGGGGCTCGCCCTGGCGCTGGTCTCTCAGGGGGTGGTCCAGACCCTGGAGCCTTCACCGGAGGTGACCACGCTGGAGCCGGCCGTCGGGGCCGACGGCGGGGCGCGGACGTCGCAGCGCGTCGTGGTCGGGCCGGTCGCGTCGCAGGTGGCGATCAAGCAGCTCGGGACCAACGGCGGCGGCTACTACAACGCCAACTCGGCGCACCCGCTGGAGAACCCGACCCCGCTCTCGAACCTGCTGCAACTGGTCGCGATCCTGCTGATCCCGGCGGCGCTCTGCGTCACGTTCGGGGTGATGGTCGGGGACGCACGCCAGGGCTGGGCCCTGCTGGCGGCCATGACCGTCATCCTCCTGGCCATGCTCGCGGTGGCCGTGGGGTCGGAGACCGGCGGCAATCCGGCCCTGGCGGCGCTTGGCGTCGATCAGACGGCGCTCGGGAACCTGGAGGGCAAGGAGGTGCGGCACGGCGCGGTGGGCTCGGCCCTCTGGGCGGTGGCGACGACGGCCGCCTCGAACGGCTCGGTCAACGCCATGCACGACTCGTTCCTGCCGCTGGGCGGCCTGGCCGCGATGTGGCTGATCCAGCTCGGCGAGGTCGTCTTCGGCGGCGTCGGCTCGGGCCTCTACGGCATGCTCGCCTTCGCGATCGTCGCGGTCTTCGTCGCCGGCCTGATGGTCGGCCGTACGCCCGAGTACCTCGGCAAGAAGATCGAGGCCTACGAGATGAAGATGGCGTCGCTCGTCATCCTGATC
>CAZUZD010000109.1:0-17565 GCA_964624465.1 uncultured Isosphaeraceae bacterium | reverse complement strand
CTCGCTGCCGGCCTCGGCGGCGGCGGCCAGGCGGAGCACCTGGTCGCGATCGGAGCCGGCGGCGGCGCACACGTCGGTGACGCGCGGGCGGCCCTCGGTGACGGTGCCCGTCTTGTCCAGGACGACGGCGCCGATGCGGTCCATCCGCTCGAAGGCGGTGGCGTCCCGCACGAGCAGGCCGGCCCGCGCCCCCCGGCCGGTGGCGACGGCGACGGCCATCGGGGTGGCCAGGCCCAGGGCGCACGGGCCGGCGATGATCAGCACGGCCGCGGCGTTCAGCACCCCGGCCGACCAGTCGCCGCGGATCAGGCCCCAGCCCAGCAGCGTGAGCGCGGCAATGGCGAGCACCGCCGGCACGAACCGCGCGGCCAGGCGGTCGGCCAGCCGCTGCACGTCCGACTTCGACGCCTGCGCCGACCGCACGAGCGCGACGATCCCCTCCAGTACGCTCTCGCTGCCGAGCCGCTGCGCCTCGACGAGCAGGGTGCCGTCGCCGTTGAGCGTGGCGCCGGTGACGGTCGCGCCGGCGGCCTTCTCGACCGGGATCGGCTCGCCGGTGAGCATCGACTCGTCGACGTCCGAGGCGCCTTCGAGCACCACGCCGTCGACCGGGATCGCCTCGCCGGGCCGGACCCGCACGCGGTCGCCCCGACGGACCTCGGCCACGGGCACCTCGCGCTCGACGCCGTCGCGCTCGACCCGCGCCGTGCGGGGTGCCAGGTCGAGCAGCCGCTCGATGGCCGCGCCGGCCACGCCCCGCGAGCGGGCCTCCAGGAACTTGCCCAGCGTGATCAGCGTCAGGATGATCCCGGCGTCCATGAAGAAGTGCGACAGGTGCGCCGTGCCCGCCACGAGCTGGTACAGGCTGTAGCCGAACGCCGCGCTGCTGCCGAGCGCGATCAGCGTGTCCATGTTCGACGAGCCCTGCCGTAGCCGGGCCCAGGCGCCCCGGTAGAAGGGGGCCCCCAGGTACACCTGGAGCGGCGCGGCCAGGGCGAGCATGGCCCAGCCGGCCCAGTGGGCGTGGCCGAACCACGACGGCGCCAGCATCGGGCCCAGGCCGAGGACGATCAGCGGGATCGTGAGCGCCACGCCCACCACCAGCCGGGTTCGCCAGAAGCGGACGTGTTCGGCCCGCTCGCGGCGGAGGGCGACGGCCCCCTCGCCGGGGTCATACTCGGCGCGACGGGCCGAGTAGCCGGCCCTGGCGACGGCCCCGGCCAGGCCGGCGGCATCGACCCGTGCCGGATCGACCAGCACGCTGGCCCGCTCGGTTGCCAGGTTCACCCGCGCCGCCGCGACACCGGGCACCGCCGCCAGCGCCTGCTCCACCCGCCCCACGCAGCTGGCGCAGTGCATGCCGCCGATGGCCAGGTTCCACTCCTCGGGCGCCGGTTCCGGGGCCGTCGGCCGCGACGGGGCCCGCCCGATCGTCATCAGCCCGGCCGGCGGCGGGGCAGGGGGCGGCGCCAGGCCGCCGATCGTGACCAGCCGGGCCGGGTCGGGCGAGGGGGCGGGAGCGGCCGGGGTGGCGATCGGGGCCGACTCGGCCATGCGGTAGCCGGCGGCCTCGATGGCGGCGCGGAGGGCGTCGCGGTCGGCGGGCTGGGCCGGGTCGAGCGTCACGTCGGCGCGGCGATCGGCCAGGCTCACGGTGGCGTCCAGGACGCCGGGCACGGCCGTCAGGGCCCGGGTCAGCTGGCCGACGCAGTGGCCGCAGGTCATGCCGGCGACGGGGACACTGAGCACCTGGGGCGCAACGCTCATGGCAACCGCCTCCCGGCCCCTGGCCGCCGATCGATCGGGACGATCGGCGGCCTCGGGCCGCACCCGAACCCGGCGCCCGATCAGGGTCCCCGGCTTGCGGGGATCGGGCGCCTCGTCCTATGGTAGCGGGGTCGGCCAGCCCCCCGGGACCGGCGACCGGCCGGGGCCCCCGGCCCGCCACGACCCGACGCCCGCCGGGAGCCGCCCCAGCATGCAGCCCGCCCACCCCGCGGACCCGGCCGATTCGCTCGACTCGCTGGACTACCTCCGCGCCCGCTACCGCGACGAGGTTCGCCCCGAGCTGGCCTTCCCCGGCGGCACGCCGGCCGAGATCGCCGACTGGGAAACCCGGGCCCGCGCCACCCTGACGCGGCTGCTCGGTGGTCTCGACGGCCCCCGCGTGCCGCTCCTGCCGCGACTCTCCGGGCCCCACGCCCGGCCGGGATACACCCGCCGCGAGGTCGTGTTCCACACCCGGCCCGGCCTGGCCGCCTGCGGCTACCTGCTCGTGCCCGACGGCGTGACGGCCGGGGCCCCCGCCGTGCTCTGCCTGCCGGGCCACGGCCGGGGGGCGGCCGACCTGGTCGGGATCGCCGAGGACGGCACCGACCGCGACGAGCCCGAGGGCTATCAGCACGACTTCGCCGTCCAGTGCGTCCGGCGGGGGTACGTGACGCTGGCCCTGGAGCCGCTCGGGTTCGGCCGTCGCCGCGACCCGGCCGCTCGCGCGCGGGGCCCCGAGGCCAGCAGCTGCGAGCCGGCGGCCGGGGCCGCGCTGCTGCTGGGCGAGACGATGCTGGGCTGGCGCACCTGGGACGCCCTGCGGGCCCTGGACCTGCTGGCGGAGCGGCCCGAGGTCGACCCGTCGCGGCTCGGGCTCATCGGCATCAGCGGCGGCGGCACCGTGGGCCTGGCCACGGCGGCGCTCGACCCCAGGGTGAAGGTCACGGTGCTCTCGGGCTCGTTCTGCACGGTGCGCGACTCGATCTACGGCCTGGCCCACTGCCTGGACAACTACGTGCCGGGGCTCTTGCGGCACTTCGAGGCGGCCGACCTGGCGGCCCTGGTCGCCCCCCGGGCCCTGTTCTGCGAGTCGGGCCGGTCCGACCCGATCTTCCCCGAGGCCGGGGTGCGGGCCGCCCTGACCGACGCCGCGCGGTTCTTCGCCGCCCGGGGCGCGGCCGACCGGATCGACTCGGAGCTCTTCGACGGCGGCCACGAGTTCCACGGCGTCGGGGCCTTCGAGCGCCTGGCCGGGTGGCTCTGACGCCACGACCGGGACGCGGGTGCTGACGACGCACCGGGGTCCGTGGTTATGATGAACCGGGGCATCGGTCGCCGGCCCGGCCCCCGCACCCCCTTTCTCCTCGGACCGTCGAGACGCATGGCCCACCCCACCCTCGCCGACGTCTTCCACGCTCGCCGCACCCTGGCGCCCTACCTGCGGCCGACGCCGGTGCTGGAGCCGCACACGCTCTGCGAGGCCCTCGGGTTCCACACCGTGCTGAAGTGCGAGCACCTGAACCCGACCGGGGCGTTCAAGGTGCGGGGCGGCATCAACCTGATCGCCGGCCTGCCGCCGTCGCTCCGGGAGCGCGGGGTGGCCGCGGCCTCGACGGGCAACCATGCGCAGTCGGTGGCCTACGCCGCCCGGCTCTTCGGCGTGCCGGCGACGATCTACATGCCCGAGCGGGCGAACCCGCTCAAGGTCGAGGCCACCCGGGCGCTGGGGGCGACGGTGGTGCTGGAGGGGGCCGACTTCGACGGCGCCCGCGCCGCCTGCGCCCAGCGGGCCGAGCGCGACGGCCTGCGGTTCGTCCGCTCGATCGAGCCGCCGATCATCGCCGGGGTCGCGACCGGGGCCCTCGAGCTGCTGGAGACGGCGCCCGACCTGGACGTGCTGATCGTCTCGGTCGGCGGCGGCAGCGGCGTGCTGGGCGCGGGCCTGGTGGCGCGGGCGGTGAACCCGGCGATCCGGATCATCGGCGTGCAGGCCGAGGGCGCCCCGGCGATCTACGAGTCGTGGCGGGCCGGGCACCGGGTCGTCACCGAGCGGGCCGTCACCTTCGCCGAGGGCCTGGCCACCCGCGAGCCGTTCGCCCTGACCCTGGAGCTGCTGCCGAAGCTCGTCGACGACCTGGTGCTCGTCTCCGACCTGGAGATCGCGCACGCCATCCGGATGCTGATGGAGACCGCCCGCCAGGTCATCGAGGGCGCCGGCGCCGCCAGCCTGGCGGCGGCCGTGAAGCTCCGCCGCGAGCTGGTCGGCCGCCGCGTCGGCCTGATGCTCAGCGGCGGCAACATCACCGCCGACCAGCTCCGCCGCATCCTCGATCACCAGGCCCCCGAGCCCGTCCAGGAGTGCGCCGGCGTCGGCGCCTACCTGTAAGCCGCACCACGCCGGCCGTGGTGACGGTCGACGCACGCCCCGCTTGGCCCATCAATTGCTGATCCGGCCTCCTGCGGTTGGGGACGACCGGCCGCCGGATTCCCCGGCGACCCGGGCGGGCCCATGTCCAGCTCTGGACTGCAACGGGAACCCGGATCGGCAGCATCGAGGAGGCAGGCCATGACTCGCGGACACGGTGGCGGCTGGTGGACTCTGGCGGCGGGCATCACCCTGGGGATCGGCCTGGGCGGCTGCGGGCCGGCCACGCCGACCGACGCGCCGGCGGGCGGCGGCAGCTCGATCTCGGGCCAGAAGCCCACGGGCGGCATCCCGAACAAGACGATGGCCGAGGGCGGCGGCGCCGGCGAGAACGGCGCCTTCACCGCCGGCCCCAAGCCCCCCCAGCCGGACGAGATCCCCGCCGGCTACCCCCAGCCCGGCAAGGATCAGGCCCCCGGCGACGCGACCCCGGCCCCGAAGGACGCCGGCACCCCGCCCGACTCCGGCGCCACGCCAGCCCCCCAGCCGGGCAGCACGGCGCCGGCCTCCGACCCGGGCAATGCCGCGCCCAAGTCGTCGGGGGACACGGCCCCGGCCGGCGGCTCGGCCAAGGGCACCGACAGCGGCGCCCCCGGGTCGGCCAGCCCCTCGCCGCCGGCCTCGGGCACGCCGAAGCGCTGAGCCGGCCGGTCGATCCCGGAGGGCCGGGACGGGCAGGGGGCCGGGGCCGCGCCGGGCCTTGACCGAGCGCGGGCGGGTCTCGATGATGGCTCATCCCCCCACCCCCTCCGTGGTCGGGCGGACCCGGCCCGATCCGGCCCCCCCCCCCCCGGTCCCACCCCCGCGCCCCCGGCTCCCCGCGCCCAGCCCCGCGTGCGTCCCCTCCGACCGGCCCCGGGCTGCCTCGCGTGCGCCCTCGCCCTGCTGACCGTGGCCAGCACCACCACCCTGGCCGGGGACGAGCACGCCTTCTTCCATGAGCACGTGATGGGCACGGCGCTGGAGCTGCGCGTCGTGGCCGACAGCCCGGCCGCCGCCCGCCGCGCCGAGGCCCGCGTGCTCGCCGAGATCGATCGCCTGGCCGCGATCTTCAGCAACCACGACCCCGCCAGCACCTTCCGCCGCTGGCAGGACACGGCCATCGGCACCGCCGCTCCCCTGCCGCCCGAGCTGATCGCCGTGCTGGCCCAGGTCGAGCGGTGGCGGGTCGCCAGCGGCGGCGCGTTTGACGCCCGTGCCGGCGCCGTCGTCGCGCTCTGGGATCAGGCCGCGAGCGCGGGCCGGACCCCGACCGCCGCCGAGCTCGACGCCGTCCGGGCCCGCCTGGTCGGCCCGGCCTGGGAGCTGGAGGCCGCTGCCGGCACCGCGCGGCGGCTGGGCGGGACGCGGCTGACGCTCGACGCGATCGCCAAGGGGTTCATCCTCGACCGCGCGGCGGACGCGGGGCTCGACCGGGCCGACGGCGTGCGCGGGCTGCTCCTGAACGTGGGCGGCGACCTGAGGGCCGTCGGGGCGATCGACCGGCCCATCGGCCTGGCGCCGGCGCGCGGCGACTCGGAGACGGCCGGGGCCGTGGCGTTCGTCCGGGTCCGCGACCGCTCGGTGGCCACCAGCGGCGCCTCGCAGCGCGGCTGGTCGATCGGCGGGCGGTGGTACTCGCACATCGTCGACCCCCGCACGGCGCGGCCCGTCGAGCGGGTGATCCAGGCCACCGTCATCGCCCCGCGCGGGTCGGACGCCGACGCGCTGGCCACCCTCGCCAACGTCCTCGATCCGGCCGAGACGATCGCCCTGGTCGAGTCGATCCCCGAGGCCGCCTGCCGGATCGTGACCGCCGAGGGGGTCATCCTGGAGAGCCCCCGCTGGCCGGTCTACACCGCCGCCACGCCGGCCGGGGTCCCGTTCCTGGGCGCTCCGGCACAGGACCCCGCCCCGGCCGCCGACCCTGCGAACACCTGGGCGGGCCGGTTCGAGCTGGCGGTGAACTTGGAGATCGACCAGCCGAAGGTGGACCGCTACCGGCGGCCCTATGTCGTGATCTGGGCCGAGGACGCCGAGGGCCGCACGGTTCGCACGGTCATCCTCTGGGTCTCGCTGGGCGGCTCGGGCCCGGATCGCTGGCTGCCCGACCTCAAGCGCTGGTATCGCGGCGACGCGGGCCGCACGCTGGCCGAGAAGAAGAACCTCATCTACAGCACGGCCCGACCCACCCGCCCGCCCGGCAAGTACACGGCGGTCTGGGACGGCCTCGACGACAGGGGCAAGCCGGTGCCGAAGGGGGACTACACGCTGTTCCTGGAGACGGCCCGCGAGCAGGGCCCCACGCAGCTCATTCGCCAGAAGGTCACGCTCGGCGACGACCCGTTCGGCGTCGAGCTGAAGGGGCACGTCGAGATCAAGTCGGCCGCGATCGAGTACCGCGTCAAGCCGGAGGCCGGCCGTTGAGCGAGGGCGACGCCGCCAGGAACCCGACGCCCGCACCGCCAGCGGCCGCTGCCCGACCGACCCCCCGACCCGGCCGCCCCCTCAGGCGCCGGATCTCGATCGCGGTGGCGGCCTGGCTCCGCTGGCTGCACATCTACGTCTCGATGCTCGGCCTGGCCGCCGTGCTGTTCTTCAGCGTGACCGGGCTGACGCTGAACCACCCGTCGTGGTTCGAGGAGGCCCGCCGCACCACCACCTTCCAGGGCAGCCTCGACCGCGCCTGGCTGGGCACGCCCGCGCCGGACGACCCCGACGCGGGCGTCGACAGGCTGGCGATCGTCGAGCGGCTCCGCCGCGATCATGGCATCGGCGGGGCGATGACCGAATTCCGCGCCGAGGACGCGGAGTGCTCGGTGAACTTCCAGGGCCCCGGCTATGATGCCCACGCCCTGATCGACCGGGACTCGGGCCGCTACGACCTGACCGAGACCCGTCACGGCCTGGTCGCCGTGCTCAACGACCTGCACAAGGGGCGCGACAGCGGGCCGGTCTGGTTCTGGGTCGTCGACGTCTCGGCCGTCGTGCTGACGGTCATCTCGCTGAGCGGGCTGCTGCTGCTGTTCTACCTGAAGCTCCGGCGCCAGCCGGGCCTGGTCGTCGGGCTGGTCGGCACGCTGCTCGTGTTCGCCCTCTACTGGTTCGGCGTGCCCTGAGCCCGTCGGGCCCCGCCACGTCCCCCCGAGCGAGGCACTGCCCCCATGGCCGCCGCCACCACCGTGCCCGTGCCCGAGGAACTCCGCCGCCGGCTGGAGCGCGTGTTCGTCCTGGCCGACCGCAAGGTGCGGGACACCGTCGAGCGCCTGCCCGACTACTTCCCGATCTACACCGTCGGCGGCCGCTGGCAGCACGGCGGGGCGCTCTGGACCGACTGGTGCGCGGGGTTCCACGCCGGCCTGATGTGGAGCCTCTACCGCCGCACCGACGACCCCGCCTGGCGGGCCCACGCCGAGCACTACTCCCGGCTGCTGGAGCCCAAGCAGCACGACCGCGACGTGCACGACCTGGGCTTCATCTTCCTGAACACGTACCTGCCCTGGTACCGCCTGACCGGCGACCCGGCGCTCAACGCGGTCCTCATCACCGCCGGCCGCACGCTCGCCCTGCGATTCAACCCGCACGGCCGGTACCTGCGGTCGTTCGTGGCGCCCGAGAGCCTGTTCATCGACATCATGATGAACGTGCCGATCATCTTCTACGCCGCCCAGGAGACCGGCGACCGGTCGCTCTACGACCTGGCCGTGGCCCACTGCCGCACCACCGAGCGCACGATCGTCCGCCCCGACGGCGGCACGGCGCACGAGGGGATCTTCGACCCCGACTCCGGCGCCTTCCTCCGCGAGTCGACCCACCAGGGCCTGCGCCCCGACAGCGACTGGAGCCGCGGCCTGGCCTGGTCGCTCTACGGCTTCGGCACCGTCTACTCGTACACCCGCGACCCCGCCGACCTGGCCGTCGCCGAGCGCAACGCCGACCACTTCCTGGCCCGTCTGCCCGCTTCGGGCGTGCCGCCCTGGGACTTCGACGCGCCCGAAGGGCCCGAGCGGATCGACGACAGCTCGGCCGGCGCCATCGCCGCCTCGGGCCTCTGGCAGCTCGCCGACCTGACCGCCGACCCGGCGCGGTCGGCGCTCTACCGGGGCGGGTCGCTCCGGCTCCTGGACGCCCTCTGCAACGACCGCTACTGCTCGTGGTCCGACCCCGACTGGGAGGGCATCCTCAAGCACGGCGTCTACCACAAGCACCGCGGCCTGGGCGTCGACGAGTCGGTGATGTGGGGCGAGTACTTCTTCGTCGAGGCCGTCGGCCGCGCCCTGGGGCAGCCCCCGGCCGTCGGGTCGACCGCCCGCTGATCGATCAGCGCCGGGCCTGGCGCGCAGACCGCCCCGGCGCGGGCCGCTAGAATCACAGGCCGCCCCGCACGACTGAATCCCCCGTAGAACGAGGCCCCATGAGCACCGACCCGAAGCCGCTGCCGCCCCTGACCATCCTCCTGCCCGAGCCGGAGGAGGAGTTCGAGGACGACGCCGACGAGCCCAGGGTCGTGCTCATCACCGGCGCCTCGGGGAACATCGGCCGCAAGCTGCGCGCGGCCTGGGGCGATCGCTACGACCTGATCCTGATCGACCGCGAGCCCGATCCCGACACGCCCGAGCTCGTCGTCGCCGACCTGGCCGAGTGGGACGAGGGCTGGGTCGAGCTCTTCGACGAGGCCGACGCCGTCGTGCACCTGGCGGCCAACCCGAACTCCGAGGCGACCTGGGCCGAGCTGGTCGAGCCCAACATGGACGCCGTGGCCAACGTCTTCCTGGCCGCCGCCGGCGCGGGCGTCGACCGGCTGATCTTCGCCAGCTCGAACCACACCCTCAGCGGCTACCGCACCATCCCCGACGTGCCGCTGACGCCCGAGACGACCCCCGTGCCGGGCAACCCGTACGGCGGGGCCAAGCTCTTCGCCGAGCGGCTCGGTCGGTCGCTGGCGCGGGCCTACGGCATCACGTTCGTCGGCCTGCGCATCGGCTGGATCCGCCCCGACGTGAACCGGCCCGAGCACATGCCCGACGCCTGGGGCCGCGCGCTCTGGCTCTCCGACGCCGACGCGGTGCAGCTCGTCACCCGGGCCATCGAGGCACCCCTGGAGTCGGGCGAGTGCGTGATCGTCAACGGCATGTCGCAGAACGCCGGCAGCCGCTGGAGCCTGGCCGAGACCGCCGAGCGGCTGGACTTCCACCCCACCGAGGGGGACACGATCGGCCCCGGCGCCTGAGCCGCCCGCGTCCGGCCTGCCGATCGGCCGGAGCCTGCGGGCCGCTCCCGACCGCTCGCCGCCCGCGCGGAGCGTCCGCGCGGGCCTTCCACCGACCAACCGACCTGGGGCACGCCCGATGATCGCGCGCCGGCCGACACTCCTGACCGGGATGGCCCTCGTCATGCTCAGCCCCCTGGCCCTGGCAGCCCTGGCTACCGCCAGGGGCGCGACGCCGGCGGCCGCCACCACCCTGCGGTTCGAGGTCACGCTCGCCCCCGGCGTCGTCGACCGACCCGTCACCGGCCGGCTCCTGGTCGTCCTGTCCCCCGGCCGGGGCGGGGCCGAGCCCCGGCTGGCCATCGGCCGCACCGGCGTGGACGCCGCCCCCGTGCTGGGCCGCGACGTCGACGGCCTGGCCGCCGGCGGCTCCGTGGTCGTCGATTCGACCGCGGCGCTGTTCCCCCTGGCGAGCCTCGACGCCCTGCCGCCCGGTCCCTACACGGTGCAGGCCACCCTGCACACGAATCCCGACCTGAACCTGCCCAACGCCCCCGGCGACCTCGTCGGCCCCCCGGTCGCCGTCACCCTCGACCCCGCCCGCGGCGGCCCGATCGCCCTGACGCTCGACCGCCGCCTGCCCGACGAGGCGCTCCCGCAGGACACCCCCTTCGTTCGCTACCTCAAGCTCCCCTCGCCGGCGCTGAGCGCCTTCCACGGCCGGCCGATGTTCGTGCGGGCCTCGGTCGTGCTGCCCCGGGGCTTCGACCAGGAGCCCGATCGCAAGTACCCGCTCCGCGTGCACATCGGCGGCTACGGCAGCCGGTTCTCCGACGTGCCCCCGGTCGAGGTCGAGGGCTCGGAGTTCCGCACGCTCTGGCTGGCCGACGACACGCCCCGGTTCCTCTACCTGACGCTCGACGGCGCCGGCCCGCTGGGCGACCCGTATCAGGTCGACTCGGCCAACCACGGCCCGTATGGCCAGGCGCTGACGACCGAGCTGATCCCGCACGTCGAGCGGACCTTTCGCGGCATGGGCACCGGCCAGTCGCGGGTGCTCGACGGCGGCTCGACCGGCGGCTGGGTGTCGCTGGCGCTCCAGGTCTTCTATCCGGATCAGTTCAACGGCTGCTGGTCGTTCTGCGCCGACGGCGTCGACTTCCGCCACTTCCAGCTCGTGGACGTGTACGCCGACCGCAACGCGTACGTGAACCGCTTCGGGTTCGAGCGGCCGGCGTGCCGGACCCGCGACGGCGACGTGAAGTACACCATGCGGCACGAGTGCGCCCTGGAGAACGTGCTGGGCCGCGGCGACTCGTGGGCCCACTCCGGCGGCCAGTGGGGCGCCTGGAACGCCACCTACGGCCCGCGGGGCGCCGACGGCCAGCCGGTGCCGCTCTGGGACCCGAAGTCGGGCGCGCTGAACCCGGCCGTGGCCGAGCACTGGCGGCGCTACGACCTGCGGCACGTCGTGGAGTCGAACTGGTCGAACCTCGGCCCGAAGCTCCGCGGCAAGCTGCACATCTGGATGGGCGACGCCGACGACTTCTTCCTGAACAACGCCATGCGCCGGCTCGAGGCGTTCCTGGTCACCGCCGTGCCCGCCGCCGAGAGCACGATCACCTTCGGCCCGGGGCAGGGGCACTGCTGGATGGGGATCTCCGAGCGCGCCCTGTGGCAGGAGATGGCCCGCGCCACCGGCGCCCGCCCCTGAGCGATCGGCCCGACGGTTCCGGTTGTCGGGGTGAAACCGCCCCTCACACCAGGAATCGTTGATGGGGCCCGAACCGGAATGCCGATTTCACCGGCGCGTCCTGACCCCTCAGGACGGCGTCCCGGTGGTCCCCGGCGCCGTCGGACCCGAGTGCCGGCCATGTCCGCCCACCCCATCCCGCCACCGTCGCCCGGCCGCCCCGACGCCCGGCCCGCCCGGCCGATCCTGCTGGCCGTGGGTCTGGTGGCGCTGGCCCTCTGGGGCGGCTGGGGCCTCAAGAGCTTGAAGCAGGACCGGCTGGCGTACCGGCATTGGGTCGGGTTCGACGCCCTGCCGTTCCTGGGCGGCGACTTCCGGGTGCACATCGACCACACCGCCCGGGTGGTGGCCGCCGGTGACACCCCGTACACCGCCCGGCTGGGCGAGCGGGCCGACGCCGACGTGTGCGCGAAGTTCCCGTACCCGCCGCTCGTTCCCCGCCTCTTCGCGTGGGTGAGCCTGATGTCGCCCCGGGCGGCGTCGATCGTGTGGATCGCCGTCAGCGCTGGCCTGATCGCCGGGGCCGGCCTGGCCGCCGCCCGGACCCGCCGGGAACTGGCCCTGGTCGATGTGCCCGCGCCGCTGCTGGTGGCGGGCGTGCTGTTCAGCCTGCCGGTGCTGTTCTGCCTGGAGCGTGGCCAGGGCGATTCGCTGGTCCTGCCCCTGGTGCTGCTGGCCGCCGCACTGCTCCGGCGGCCGGGCCGGTGGCACGACGTCCTGTCCGGGCTCCTGCTGGCGACGGCGATCTGGTTCAAGTTCTATCCGGGCCTGCTGCTGATCGCCGTGGTCGCCCTCAGGCGCTGGACCTGCCTGGCGGCCGTGGTCGCCGGCGGCGTGGTCATCGCCCTGGCCGACCTGCCGGGCGCGTTGCGATCGCTGGAGAACGGCCAGGGGGTCGCCGACTGGTTCTGGACGATCCCGACCGTGCACCCGACGATGCACTCGCTGACGCTGGTCTGGCGGCAGCTCTGGCCGGCGCTGGGATCGCCGTCCGGCTGGCGGCTGGTCGCGATGGCCGGCTCGCTGGGCGTGCTCCTGCCGCCGCTGATGATCGTGAGCGGGCGCATTGCCCGCACGCCCGGCTCGGAGCGGCTCTACGGCCCCTGGTTCCTCTGGCTGGTCGCCGCCGGCACCTTCGTGCCGCCGATCGCCAACGACTACAACCTGATCGGCCTGCCCCTGGCCGTCGCCGCCGTCTGGGACCGCCGCGATCGCGTGGCCGTGCAGATCGCCTTCGGGTTCCTGGCGCTCTGGCTGGTGCCGTACCCGCTGGAGATCGGCGGCGGCCTGCGGTTCGCCTTCAAGCTCGGCGGCCTGTTCGCCGTCGGCTCCTGCCTGCTCGCCCGCTGCCGCGACCTGAGCCGCCAGCCCGACCGGACCCGCTCCACCCCCCTCCGCCCGCACCTGACCCGCATCCCCGCCCGCGTCGAGGCCTGACCCGGCCCGGGCGGCGCGGCGACGGCCGGCGCTCAGAGGTCGCGGCCGGAGGCGCCTTCGGCGGGGTGGAGGATGTGGACGTCGGGGGAGACGCCGGTGCGGCGGAGGTAGCCGGCGGCGACGGCGTCGGCGAAGGCGGGGGCCTGGGCGGGCTCGACGAGGTTGATCGTGCACCCGGCCCAGCCGGCGCCCGAGAGCTTGCCGCCCAGGAACCCGGGCGAACCGGCCGCGGCGGCGGCCAGGGCGTCGAGCGCCGGGCTGCTGTTCTCGAAGTCGTCGCGGCTGCTGGCGTGCGACGCCGAGACCAGCGCGCCGAAGCGGGCCAGGTCGCCGGCGGTGAGGGCCTCCGCGCCCTCGATCACCCGCGCGTTCTCGGTCAGCACGTGCCGCGCGCGGCGGCGGCCGACGGGGTCGAGCCGGTCCCACTCGGCCTCCAGCTCGGCCAGCGTCACGTCGCGGAGGGTCTGGACGCCGGGCCCCTTGAGGCCCTGGAAGTGGCTCACGACCGTCTCGCACTCGGCGCGGCGGCGGTTGTACATGCCGTCGGCCAGTTGCCGCGAGGTCTTCGAGTCGCACACGACCAGCGCCGGCGGCGTGCGGCCCATCGGCACCCTGGCGAAGGCCAGGCTGGTGCAGTCCAGCGACAGGGCATGGCCCTGGCGGCCGAACAGGACGCTGAACTGGTCGAGCAGCCCCGAGGCCACGCCGACGAAGGCGTTCTCCGAGCGCTGGAGGGTCTGCGCCAGCGCGAACCGGCCGGCGTCGTCGCCCGCGTCGGGCATCCCGCGGCCGCCACCGATCAGCCCCGAGCCGAGCAGGACCCCGGCCAGGGCGGCCTGGAGGCTGGCCGAGCTGGAGAGCCCGGCGCCGCGGGGGACGTCGCCGACGATGGCCAGCTCGAAGCCCGAGTCGGCCCGGCCGTAGCGCTCCTGGAGCAGCTTGACGACGCCCCTGGCGTAGTTGGCCCAGTGGCCCTGGGGCTCGGGGGCGATGGCGTCGAGGTCGAAGGTGTCCGACGCGCCAAGGTCGGCGGCGTACACCCGAGCGGTGCGGCCGGCGGCGGGGCGGCCCACGACCACGGTCTCGCGGTCGACGGCGGCGGCCATGACCAGGCCGCCGTTGTAGTCGGTGTGGTTGCCGAGCAGCTCGACCCGGCCGGGGGCCCGGCCCAGGTGGGTGGGCCGGCCGCCGAAGGCGGTCGCGAAGGCGGCCAGGGCGACCGGCTCCAGGTCGGCGGCCTGGGTCGGGGACGGGTTCGGCTCGGACATCGGCGGCACGCTCCGGGGGCGGGCCCGACCGCGGCAGGCGAGCCGCCCGGGCCTCGGCCCGCCAGTCTAACGGCCGGCGGCGCGGCGGGCCACGGCGCCCGGCCCGGCCGTGGGAGGCTTTCCACCCGGGCGGGGGCCGGACTAGAATGACGCCAACCCCATGAGCCCCAAGCCCATCGAACCGACGCCACCCGGCGGCCTGACCATCCGCGCGCTCCAGGACGTGATCCGGGCCACCTACGGGGCCAAGGACGCGGCCCGTGGCGACGCGGCCACGTTCCTCTGGCTGGCCGAGGAGTTCGGCGAGCTGGCCACCGCGCTCCGCTCGGGCACCCCCGAGGAGCTGGCCTACGAGATGGCCGACGTGCTCGCCTGGCTGGTGACGCTCGCCAACATCCGCGACGTCGACCTCGAGGCCGCCGTGCTCGCCAAGTATGGCCGGGCCTGCCCCGGCTGCGGCCGGGTCCCCTGCGGCTGCGACCCGTCCGAGAAGCCCTGATCGCCGCCCCCGACCGAATCGATCCTGAACGACGCGCTAGCCGAGAGAGTGCGGTCCGCAAATGGCAACGACGCGACGATCGGCCCTCACGATCCTGCTGCTGACCCTGCTGCTGACGACGGGCCCCGGCCCGACGGGTCGGCCGGCCGCGGCGTTCGAGGAGTACCTCGCCAGCCCGGCGATCCGGGCCGCGCGCCTGGGCCTGGGCGAGCGGCTCGGCCCCCGCGACCGCCTGCCCACGCCGGTGGTCCTCGGCACCTGGACCCCGGTGGTCGTCGAGGTCCACTGCGACCGCGAGTACTCCGGCACCCTGGAGGTCGAGGCCCCCGACGACGACGGCGTGCCGGTCCTGAGCCGCCGCCCGATCACCTCGGGCCCGCTCCGCGAGCAAACGTTCGTGCTCTACGTCCGCCCCGGCCTGGCCGGCGGCGAGGTGGTCGTGCGGCTGATCGACGCGGCGACGCCGACCCAGCCCGGCCCGAAGTGGCGGCTCGACCTGGCCGGCCACGTGCTCGAGCCGGCCACCCAGCTCGTCGCCGTGCACGGCACGCTGACGGGGCTGGCCGACCTGCCGACGCTCTCGAAGTACCAGCGCTCGGGTCGGTCGTCGCCGGTGGTGGCCGTGGCGAGCCTCGACACCTGGCCCGACGCCGCGATCGGCCTCGACGCGGTGCAGACGCTCGTGCTCGACACCGGCGCCCCCCAGGTGCTGCGGTCCCTGGTCGAGGCCGACGGCGGCCGACGGCTCCGGGCCCTGAGCGAGTGGGTGGCGCAGGGCGGGCACCTCGTCGTGCTCGCCGGCGCCGACTCGGCCGAACCGGCCTCGGAGACGGCCCGGGTGCTGGCGAAGCTCCAGCCACTGCTGCCGGCGACGCTGGGCGAGCGGGTGACGGTCGAGCGCAGCTCGATCGAGAGCTTCGTGGGCAACGTCGCCCCGCTGGCCCAGCCGACCCTGAGCGCCGCCCGCCTGACCGACCTCGTCCCGGGCGCCGTGCCGGTGGCCGCCACGCCCGCCACGCCGCTGGTCGTGCGCGGGCCGTCGTCGCTGGGCCGGGTGACCCTGATCGGCCTCGACCTGGCCAACCCGCCGTTCGCCCGCTGGAAGGACGCCCGGCTGTTCTGGGACAAGGTGCTCGACCTCCGCGGCCAGGCGGGCGACTCGGACGTGGCCCGCATGACCAACCGGGGCGCGATCATCCAGGCCGAGGACCCGGCGCTGGCCAGCCGGCTGCACCGGGTGCTGGAGACCTTCCCCGGCGTCCGGACGATCCCCTTCGGCTGGGTCGCCGCCGCGGTCTTCGGGTACATCCTGTTGATCGGCCCGCTCGACTACCTGTTCCTCCGCAAGGTCGTGAAGCGGATGGAGTTGACCTGGATCACCTTCCCGCTGATCGTCGCCACCGTCAGTGGCCTGGCCCTCTGGGCGGCGCAGACGCTCAAGGGCCGCGAGCTGCGGGTCAATCAGGTCGACGCCGTGGACCTCGACTCCGCCACTGGCCGGGTGCGCGGCCAGAGCTGGCTGACCGTCTTCAGCCCCGGCAACCGCGACTACACCGTGAGCCTTGCCCCCCTGCGGGCCGACCTGAAGCCCGCCACCGGAGTGCGGCCCGACGCCGACGGCCGGACCCTGAGCTGGTTCGGCCCGCCGGTGCCCGTGCTCGGCGGCTCGGGCCGGCTGGGCTTCGGCACCACGGGCTACCGCGGCGAGGGCCCCGACGGCCAGCCCGAGTCGCTGGCCGGGGTGCGGATCCCGATCTGGAGCACCAAGAGCTTCACCGGCCGCTGGGCCGGCCCGGGTGACGGCGCCGTCGTCATCGACAGCGACCTGCGGCCGGTGGGGGGCGACCGCATCAGCGGCTCGGTCCGGAACCGGCTCGACCGGCCGATGAAGAACGTGCAGGTGTATTACGGCCGCAACGTGTACCTGCTCGGCGACATCCGCCCGGGCGCCGTCGGCCGGGTGGACCCGACCCGCACCGAGTCGATGTCGCGGTTCCTGGGCCGGCTGGCGCAGGGGTTCGGGCGTGGCCGGGACGCCGGCAACCCGGCCGACCTGATCCGGATCGCCATGTTCCACGACGCCCTGGGCCCGCGCGGCGACGAGCACCCGAACCTGGGCCTCCAGGCGCTCGACCTCAGCGACCAGGCCAACGAGCTGCGGCGGCCGATGGTCGTTGCCGAGATCGAGGCCCCGGCCACCGGGCTGGACCTGGGCCAGGGCGTCACCCCCGACGTGTCCGACCGCCGCACCGTGCTCCGCGTCGTGCTGCCCACGCCCACCCTGGCCCCGGCCTCGTCCCCGGCCACCGCCACCACCCCCGCTGCCGCCGGGAGGGCCGCGCCGTGAACCGGATGGTCCGCCAGCACGTCAACCGCGGCATCGGCTCGGCGCTGAGCACGTACGCCGACCAGCTCCGCCGGGGCGACCCGACGGCCGTCGGATTCACCGTGTTCGCCGCGCTGCTGCTGCTGTCGGTGGTGGCGATCTGGCTGGCCGACCGCCGGAACCGGACCGCCACCTCCCGGCCGTCGCGCCGCTAGTCGAGCCGGGCCAGCTCCCGCTTCGTTCATCGAGTCTCCCGCACCGTCACGCCACGCCCGCGAGCGCCGCCATGATCGAGACCGTCCGGCTGACGAAGATGTACGGCCAGCTCTACGCCCTCAAGGAGCTGAACCTCACGCTCAAGGAGGGGGACGTCTACGGCTTCATCGGCCCCAACGGCGCCGGCAAGACCACGACGATGCGGATCCTGGCCACGCTGCTGAACCCCAGCTACGGCGAGGCCTACGTCGGCGGGCATTCGATCTACACCGCGCCCAAGGAGATCCGCCGGATCGTCGGCTACATGCCCGACTTCTTCGGCGTCTACGACGACATGAAGGTCGTCGAGTACCTCGAATTCTTCGCCTCGGCCTACCGGATCAAGGGCCACGCCCGCAAGCAGATCTGCGACAAGGTGCTGGAACTCGTCGACCTGACGTACAAGCGCGACGCCCTGGTCACCAGCCTCTCGCGCGGCATGACCCAGCGCCTGGGCCTGGCCCGCGTGCTGCTGCACGAACCGGAAGTTTTGCTTTTGGACGAACCCGCCAGCGGCCTCGACCCGCGCGCCCGCATCGAGATGCGCACCCTGCTCAAACAGCTCCGCTCGATGGGCAAGACGATTCTCGTATCGAGCCACATCCTGCCCGAACTCGCGGATATTTGCAACAAGATCGGCATCA
>CAZUZD010000108.1:0-17631 GCA_964624465.1 uncultured Isosphaeraceae bacterium | reverse complement strand
ACCGCGGGTGAAGGCTTGTTCGTACCGGGAGACCGCCGCGATGGACCGCCGCCACCGACTCGGATTTCAGCCCGGCAGCGAGGATCTGGAAGTCCGCCAGATGCTCAGCACCGCCACGGCCACGGCACCCGCCGCGGCCGCGGCCGCGGCCCCGACGAGGGCGCAGGTCTCGGCGGTCCAGACGGCCAGCGACCAGAGCGTGGTGCTGGCCACCGCCCAGCAGAAGGCCGACCGGATCAAGAACCTGCCGTACTGGATCGACCAGCTTGACCCCGGCCGGCCGCTGCCGGTGCCGGCGATCAAGGAGATGCAGTACTGGCTGACCCAGATCGCCGGGACCCTGGGCGCCGTGCCCAGCGGCACGCTCAACGCCTTCAACGTCCAGATGCGCGGCCTGGTCGGGAAGACCTCGATCACCGCCAACGATATCACCACCACACAGGCCTACTTCGCCAAGTGCCTGCAGCAGGCTGGCACCGCGCCGGCGGCGGCGGCCGGGCTGAACAACGCCATGCTCCAGCTCGCCAAGAGCGACTCGCAGCAGAGCTCTCGCCCCGCGGCGTTGGTGGCCAACGACTACGCGCTGGTGCTCCAGACGACCCTGGGCGTGGGTCGGCCGCTGGCGGCGCCGACACCGCCCCGCCTGGTGGCGGCCGACGACACCGGCCCGAAGAACGACTACATCACCACCAACCGCCAGCCGGGCCTGACCGGCGTCTATCAGCCCAACATGACCATGCGGCTGATCGACATCAACGGCTCGGTCATCGGCACGGCGGCCAGCGACGCCAAGGGCGCGTACACGGTGACGCCGAACAGCCTGCTGCCGATCGGCAACAACACGCTGCGGATCCAGGGCCAGGATGCCTCGGGCATGCTCAGTCTGCCCAGCCGTCCCTTCACGGTCCGGATCGTGGCGAGCTGACCGCCGGCCCGCCACGCGCGCACGCCTCGACCGTTGTCCAGGCGTGAGCGGCGATTCGGGCAAGAATTTGCTTGTGTCCCTGGATGCGTCGGATCACAATCCCCGATGTGTCGCCCGGGGCACGGGGCATCATCGGTTTGGTCGATGACGGGCCCCTGGCCGACCACGGCCCCTGCGGTCGAGCGCCCCGGCGTTCGCAACTGGCGAGCGCGGAGCCTGGCCCGGGGCCGACGCCCTGTCCGGTGCAGGCGGGACTCATGGCGAAGAACATCTACGTCGGCAATCTGCCCTACTCGACCACCGGCGACGACCTGGTGGAGCTCTTCTCCCCGTACGGGACCGTCACCAGCGGCCAGGTCATCATCGACAAGTTCAGCGGCCGAAGCCGCGGCTTCGGCTTCGTCGAGATGTCCAACGACGACGAGGCCGAGGCGGCCATCAACGCCCTGAACGGCCAGCCCTTCAGCGGCCGACCCCTGACCGTCAACGAGGCCCGCCCCCGCGAGGAGCGCAGCGGTGGCGGCGGGGGTGGCTACGGCGGCGGTCGGAGCGGCCGCAGCAGCGGGGGTGGCTACGGTGGCGGCGGCGGCGGCTATGGGGGCGGAGGTGGTGGCTACGGCGGCGGGGGCAGTGGCGGCGATTACGGCGGCGGCTACTGAGCCCGAGCCTCGCCCGACCGGTCTCCCTCCGATCCCCGCCGAACCCCGTTCCGGCCCTGGCCGGCGGGCCCGAGTCCGGTTGCGCCCACGTCGATCGGGGACCGCGCACCGGTCGTCCGCCGGCCAGGTCGGTCGGGATCGGAAGTGGGGCTTGGCAAGCGTGGGAGGCCTGTGTTAGGATTCGGGACTCGCGTGCGGCCGGCCCGGAAAAGGGGCGGCGCCCGCTCCAAGACGACGTTGCCCCTTGCGTCCGGGCGCGGCGGCCCGGGACGCCTGTCCTGATTGTCCGTCCGCTGGGAGGAGTAGAGGTTGTGGTGAAGCTACGGGTCCGTGCCGGCGAGTCGATCCAGGATGCCGTCCGTCGTTTCCGCAAGCTCTGTGAGCGAAGCGGCCTCCGCAAGGAGATGCGACGCAAGGCCTACTACGAGAAGCCCAGCGAGCGTCGCCGCCGTGAGGAGCTCAAGCGGCTCCGCAAGGCCCGGCAGGCCGCCCGCGTCTGAGCCTCGCCCCTCCCCCGGCGGCCCGGCCCCACCACGCGGGCCGCGCCTGCTGCGGACCCGGTCACCACGCCCCACCGACCCGCCTCGCCCGCACTGGTTGCCGGCGGCGGGTGGTGCGGTCGCGGGGTGCTCCTCCGGGATCCGCCCGGCCCAACCGAGGGCCGACTCCCCGTCTCGCGGGGCACTGACACCCGATCACGCACCGAGCGGCCCGCACGTGTCCGGGCCGGCCGCCCGGACACGCGCCAAGCCGGACCTCAGACGCCCAGCTCGCGGCGGCGGGCTCGCAGGTCGGGGTAGCGCTGGCGGATCGGCCCGACGACGCCGGCGACGAACTCGTCGACCTGCTGCGGCGATCGGCCCACATACCGCGACGGTTCGAGCAGGTCGGCCAGGTCCAGCGCGGCGAACGCCGGGTCGGCCTGGAGTCGCTCGACCAGGTCGTTGGTGCCGGCGCCGGCGTTGAGTGCGGTGCGGGCGTCGAGCGAGTGGCGGCGGATCCGCTCGTGCAGGTCCTGGCGGTCGCCGCCGGCCTGCACCCCGGCCATCATGACGTTCTCGGTGGCCATGAACGGCAGCTCGTCGGCGACGTGCCGGGCGACGATGGCCGGGTTGACCTCCAGGCCGGGCACCACGTTCAGGTACAGGTTCAGGATCGCGTCGGCGCCCAGGAACGCCTGGGGCAGCGTGAGCCGCCGCGCGGCGCTGTCGTCGAGCGTGCGCTCGAGCCACTGGGTGGCGGCCGTCTGGGCGGTCGCCGGGGCCATGGCCAGCACGAACCGGGCGATGGCACACATCCGCTCGGCCCGCATCGGGTTCCGCTTGTACGCCATCGCCGACGAGCCGATCTGCTCCGACTCGAACGGCTCCTCCAGCTCACGCTCGTGCGCCAGCAGCCGCAGGTCGCTGCCGAAGCGGTGCGCGCTCTCGGCCACGCCGGCCAGGGCGTTGACCACCTGGGTGTCGAACTTGCGCGTGTAGGTCTGGCCCGAGACCGGCACGATCTTCGCGAACCCGAACGCCTCGGCCACCAGCCGGTCCAGCGCCTCGACCTTGCCGTGGTCGCCGTCGAACAGGGCCAGGAAGCTCGCCTGGGTGCCGGTGGTCCCCTTCACGCCCAGGAACGCCAGCGACTCGATCCGGCGCTCGATCTCCTGGAGGTCGAGGACCAGCTCGTAGGCCCACAGGGTGGCCCGCTTGCCGACGGTGACGAGCTGGGCCGGCTGGAAGTGGGTGTAGCCCAGGCAGGGCAGGCTCTTCCAGCGGTCGGCGAAGTCGGCCAGCGCGTCGATCGCCTGCACCACGCCGTCCCGGATCAGCTCCAGGCCCTCGCGGATCAGGATCAGGTCGGTGTTGTCGGTGACGTAGCAGCTGGTGGCGCCGAGGTGAATGATGGCACGCGCGCCCGGGGCGGCGTCGCCGAAGGTGTGGACGTGGGCCATCACGTCGTGGCGGACCCGGCGCTCGTGGGCGGCGGCGGCGGCGAAGTCGCACTCCTTGACCTTCGAGCGCAGCTCCTCGACCTGGGCCTCGGTGATGTTCAGCCCGAGCGTGCGCTGGGCCTCGGCCAGGGCGACCCAGAGCTGTCGCCAGGTGGAGAACTTGCGCCTGGCCGACCAGAGCGCCAGCATCTCGTTGCTGCAGTAGCGCGAGGCGAACGGGCTCTCGAAGCGGTCGTAACGATCGATCGGCGGCTGGGCCTGCGACATCGGGCTGAAGACCAATCGGGTGCTGGGGCGGGATCGGGACTGGGAACGCGCGGAGGGGCCGGGCCGCCCGGTTCGTCGCCGGGCCGCCCGACCCCTCCGTTATACCGCAACCGCGCCGGTCGGATCGATCGCCAGGGCGGCGGGCTCAGATGCCGCCCAGGACCCGGGCGCGGCCGACGCGGTTGATGGCGAGCATGAAGGCGGCCGTGCGCATCGGCACGTCCTTGCGCTGGGAGAGGTCGTAGACGGCGTGGAACGCCTCCACCATCCGCTTCTCCTGCTCGCGCTGGATCTGATCGAGGCCCCAGCGGAAGTGTTGCAGATTCTGGACCCACTCGAAGTAGGAGACGACCACGCCGCCGGCGTTGGCGAGGATGTCGGGGATGACCGGAATGCCGCGGCGGTGGAAGACCTCGTCGGCCTCGGGCCAGGTCGGGCTGTTGGCCGCCTCGACGATCATCTTCGCCCGCACCTCCTCGGCGATCTTGGCGTCGAGCACCCCACCGAGTGCGGCGGGGATCAGGACGTCGACCTCGCCGGTGAGCAGCTGCTCGTTGGTGCTGGCCTCGGCGCCGCCGAAGCCGACGACCTTGCGGTGCTCGGCCATGTGCTGCTCGAGCGCGCTGATGTCCAGGCCGTTCTTGTTGATGAGGGCCCCGTAGGCATCGGAGACAGCGACGATCTTGCCACCCAGGTCGTGCAGGATGCGCGCCGTGTGGCTGCCGACGTTGCCGAAGCCCTGGATGGCGAAGCTGGTGCCCTGGATCGACTGGTTGAGCTTGCCCAGGGCCTCGCGGGTGACGATCGCCACGCCGAAGCCGGTGGCGGCCTCACGCCCGGCCGAGCCGTGCAGCTCGACCGGCTTGCCGGTGACGACGGCCGGGTGGAAGCCGTGGAACTTGGTGTACTCGTTCATGATCCAGGCCATGACCTGGGCGTCGGTGCCCATGTCGGGCGCCGGGATGTCCTTGTATGGCCCGATGAAGTCGTGGATCTTCTCGACGAACTTGCGGGTGATCCGCTCCAGCTCCCCCCTGGAGAGCTTGGAGGGGTCGCAGTTGATGCCCCCCTTGCCGCCGCCGTAGGGCAGGTCCACAACCGCCGTCTTCCAGGTCATCAGGCTCGCCAGCGAGCGGGCCTCGTCCTGGTCGACGTGCGGGTGGTACCGCAGCCCGCCCTTGAAGGGCCCGCGCGCGTTGTCGTGCTGGACGCGGTAGCCGATAAAGTTGCCGATCTCGCCGGAGTCCAGCTCGATGGCGACCTCGACCCGCAGCTCGCGGTCGGGCACGATCATCAAGGTGCGGATGTTCTCGCTCAGGTCCAGCCGCTTCGCCGCCTGATCGAAGTAGTAGTTCGTCGCCTCGAAGAACGCTTGCATGCGGGGGAGAGTCCCTGATTGACTTGAGGGTCGCCGACGCCGTATCACTCAAGCAAGGCTCGAACCTGCCGACCGATCAGGCAGGATCGTAACGGAGCCGGCGCCAGCCCCGCAAGGCGACCACCGGCCGCCCGGCACGCCGGCCCCCGGATCCCTCCGCTCCTCCCCCGCCCGCACGCCGCCCTGAGATCCGCCCATGCGCCCCTGGCAGCTGGCCGACCTGACGTACCGGCACCTCAAGGACACGCCGCCGCCGGCCGTCGCCGTGCTCCCCTTCGGCGCCACCGAGCCGCACAACCTGCACCTGCCCTACGCCACCGACACGATCCAGGTCGACGTGCTGGCCGATCGCGCCTGCCAGCGGGCCCACGAGCGGGGCGCCCGGGTCGTGGCGCTGCCGACGATCCCGTACGGCACCGAGACGAACCAGCACCGGTTCCCGCTCTCGATGAACCTGAATCCGACGACCCTGCTGGCCGTGGTCACCGACCTCCTCGGGTCGCTGGCCGGCTCGGGCGTGCAGCGGTGTGTGATCCTCAACGGCCACGGCGGCAACGACTTCAAGTGGATGCTCCGCCAGCTCCACGGCCAGACCCCCGTGCACCTGTTCCTCTGCAACTGGTTCAAGGTCGCCACCGACCGCCACGCCGAGATCTTCAGCCAGCCCGACGACCACGCCGGCGAGATGGAGACGAGCCTGATGCTCGTCTACCGCCCCGACCTGGTCGCGCTGGAGCACGCCGACGACGGCCGGATCGCGAAGACCCGGTTCGAGGCGGTCAACCGCGGCTGGGTCGAGCTGACCCGGCCCTGGCACCTGCTGACGACGAACTCCGGCGCCGGCAATCCCCACGCAGCCACGGCGGCCAAGGGGGAGCAGCTCTCGCAGATCCTGGTCGAGCGGCTGGGCGATTTCCTCGTCGAGCTGGCCGCCAGCCCGCTGGACGAACAATTTCCGTTCTGAAGGCAACTTTGCCCTCGACGCGCAGGCGTTTTTCCCGGATGCTTGCGTCCGCGACGTGCCATTGCCTGGATGGTTCCGCCCGCCCCCCCCAGCTGCCGACCCCCGAAGCCCATGCCCCGGACTGCCTCTGCCCCCCCCCCGAGGCGTGCCCGCGTCCTGCCCGTGATCGGCATGGGCGTTGCCCTGGGGTGCGCCCCGGCCACGCCCCAGGTCCCGGCCGTTGCGCCCGCGATCGCCCCGGCGGACGAGTCGCCCCCGACCGCGGTGGCCGGCGAAGTCCGGGCCTATCCGCTGGTGGGTGTCGTGCGCACGGTGGACCGGGAGTCGGGCTCGGTGGCGATCCGCCACGAGGCGATCCCCGGCTTCATGCCGGCGATGACCATGCCCTTCGACCTGAAGGCCGACCCGATCCTGGCCGAGTTGCAGGTCGGCGACACGATCAGTGGTACGCTCCGGGTCGAGGTCGACCGCTCGTCCTTGACGGATGTCGTGATCACCGCCCTGGCCGAGCCGACCCCGGCCGACGGCCCGGCCGTGCCCCGCGCCACGATCCAGCCGGGCGACCCGGTGCCCGACCTGACGGTCACGACCCAGGACGGCACGCCGCTGCGGCTGGCCGACCTGCGTGGCCGGACGATCGTCCTGACCTTCATCTACACCCGCTGTCCCCTGCCCGACTTCTGCCCGGCCATCGACCGCAAGTTCGCCGAGCTCGCGCGGCGGCTGGCGACGGCCGACGGCGGTGACGGCGTGCGGCTGCTGTCGGTCAGCTTCGACCCCGAGCACGACACGCCCGCGGTGCTGGCCGCCCACGCCCGCCTGCTGGGAGCGAAGCCCCCGCGCTGGACCTTCGCGGTCGCCTCGCACGAGGCGCTGTTCCCGATCGCCGCCGCGCTGGGGCTGAACTACGCCCCGACGGGCCGCGAGATCATCCACTCGCTGAGCACCGCCGTGATCGGGCCCGACGGCCGCCTGGTCGGGCTCTGGACCGGCAGCCGCTGGCCGACGGCCGAGGTCGCCCGCGCCGCGCTCGACACCCAATCACGCAAGGATGTGCCCGGATAAGCCCGGGTGCGCCGGTGTCAGGAAGCTCCGGCGTCAGAAGTATCCAAGACAAACGACCACAACATTCCTATTCGCAATTGAAGAAAGATGTTGTCAGTCGCCCCGGTTGTGATACATTAGGCGTATACACCTAAGGCGGGGCCCCCGAGGTGCCCGGCCCCGCCCTGGGGAGTCGGCCGGAACGACGTGAGTTCCGGCACGGCAGGACGATCGGAGCCACTGGCCGGAGCCCGCGACGTGGCCCTGGCGCTTCGTCGCCGTCCTGTCCGGGCTTCCCCGTCCACTCGGGCACCGCCCGGGGCCCCGGCCCCGGCCGAGTCAGGAGTTTTTCGCCATGGCGTTGACGAAGGCCAGTGTCAAGACCCCGACCCTCTCCCGAGCCGCTCGCGCCAAGACCGTCAAGGAGGCCGACGTCAAGCTGGCCCAGGCCCGTCGGGCCTCGACCCTGCTGAAGCACGTCAGCGACCCGACCCGCCTGCAGGTGATCCTGATCCTCTCCGAGGGCGAGCGCCACGTCGGTGCCCTCTGCGAGCAGCTCGGCCAGAGCCAGCCGGCCGTCAGCCACCACCTCGCCCTCCTGCGCCACGGCGGCGTGATCTCCCCCCGCCGCCAGGGCAAGAACAACTTCTACAGCCTCACCGAGATCGGCGCGGACCTCGCCCGCGTGGTCCAGGGCCTGATCGGCTGAGCCTGACCCCTCTGCGATCCCTCGGGTCGGCTCCAGCGCCGACCCGAAACGCCGGCCGGGCCCCCGAATCGCCCGTGCGAGTCGTGGGCCCGGCCGTTGGCGTTGGTCCATCGACCCGAGGTCCGGCGGCTCAGGGCAGCAGGCGACGGCCGATGGCGGTGTTCAGGGCGAGCATGCTCTGGCGGTGGCGGATCAGGGTCTCCAGGTACTGCTTGACGACCTGGTTGTACTCCTGGCGGGCGGTGATGTACTCGATCACGCCGATGGACCCCTCCTCGTACTGCCGTCGCACGGTGCGGAGCACCTGCTCGGCGGCCGGCCGCAGCTCGGTCTCGATCCGCTGCACGGCCTCGCGGGTGACGCTGTATTCGCGGAACGCCTGCTGCACCTCGGTGACGACCCGGCGCTGGAGTTCGGCCAGCTCGGTCTGGGTCTGGGCCACGTTCAGCCGCGCCCGCTGGATGTTGCCCTGGTTGCGGTTGTACACCGGCAGGGGCACGGTGATGCCGACGGCCCATGAGGTCGAGCTCTTGCCGCCGAAGGGCGTGTTGTCCTGGAAGGTGTACGGTTGCGCCAGGACGTACAGGTCATTGAGCCGGTTGGCGTGGGCGAGCTTGACGTCGGCCTGGGCCCGCGCGATGCCGAGCCGGTACGCGACCAGGTCGGGGCGGTTGGCCAGGGCCAGGTTGACCAGCTCGGGCAGGGCCGGCGGCTCGGGGCCATCATCCCGGATGGTGCCGGAGACCTCCACGGCCTCGGCCGACGTCGGGTCGACGTTCAGCAAGGTGGCCAGGGTGCGGCGGGCCTGGGCCAGGTTCTCCTCCTCGTCGCGGAGGGCCAGGGCGGCCGTCTCGCGCTGGAGCTTCACGCGGTTGTACTCGGCCGGGGTGATCTGGCCGGCCTGCACCCGCGACTCCAGCGGCTTGAGCACCTGATCGAGCCCCTCGACGCCCGCCACGGCGTAGCGGACCCGCTGGCGGGCGGCCAGCACGCTCAGGTGCGCCGTGTAGAGGTTGGCGATCTGGAGCCGGACGGCGTCCTGGAACTGCGCCTCGAGCACCCGCTTGGCCTGCCCGGCGACCGTCATGCGCGCCCGGCGCTTGCCGGTGGCGTCGATGGGGTGCGAAATGTTCACGTCGTACTGGATCGGGCCGCCGGGCCGGGCCGACGAGTACGAGCCGTACGGCACGAGCTGGGCGTCGGCATACAGGATCGGGTTGGCCCGCAGGCTGGCGGTGAGGATGTCGGCCTGCGCCTGGGGCAGCTCGAAGAACTGGCTGCGGAGCTGGAGGTTGTCCCGCACCAGCCGCTCGATCGACTCGTCGAGGGTCAGGCCGCCGGGGGTGCCCATATCGACGGCCACCGAGGGGAAGTCGAGGGTGCCGTAGACCGGCGGCTCGGGCACCTGCAGCGGCGTCGGCAGGATGATGGCACTGGTGCCGGTGGGCTGCCCGCCCGCCCCGCCGGGGGTCGCGATGGCCGTCGGCACGCGGGGTGTCGAGGCGCCCGGCCGACCGCCCAGGATCTGGCCGTCGTCGGCCATCCCCCCGGCGCCGGAGCCCGGGGCGGCCAGGGTCGAGACGCCCGAGCCGGGCGATCGGCCCAGCGATGAGCTGCCGGCGCCCGGCAGGGTCACCTGGCCGGGGTCGACGGTCGGCCCCTGGGCCCTGGCCAGCGTCGGACCGCCCAGGCAGGTCGCCAGCGCGACCGCCCACCCGCGTCGGGCCACGCGTCGGAATCGCTCAAGGCGTGACATGGTGCCCTCACCCTCCTGGCGCTTTCGATGGCAGCCCGCTCGCGACCGCTGTCGGACCTCCGGCCCGACGGCCCCCGGGGATCGGGACCTCGCGAGAAAGCCTGTTCGTCCCCATGGATCGGGCCCCCCCGATCCCGACGTGCAGCCCGACTGCCCCACCCCGTGACTCACCCCCGCACCGATCCTCACAACCAGCACGACCCGACCGCGCCGCGAACGGCCCGCGCGGCGGTTGCCCGCGACCTACGCTTCTGGTGAGATGTCCCCCAGATCAGAGACCGGCCCGGCCGGAGCCCGCCGCCGGCGGATCAACCGGGGTGCGGCCCCGTGGGGCGTGGCGGAGGATCCAGTCCATGGCAGCCCAGAACGCGAACGGGTGGGGTGCGACGCCGGGTCCGAGGACCGGCTGGTCGCGGCGGGACGTCCTGCGGGCCGGCGGCGCGGGTGCCCTCGGTCTGGGCCTGGGCTGGGGCGGTTCCGGCTCCGCCTTCGGCCGGTCTGGCCGCGACGAGCCGGCCCTGATCCTGCTGATGCTCGTCGGCGGCCCGAGCCAGCTCGAGACCTTCGACCCCAAGCCCGACGCCCCCGCCGACGTGCGCGGGCCGCTCGGCAGCATCGCCACCCGCATCCCCGGCGTGCGCCTGGGCGCCGGCCTGCCGGGGCTCGCCCAGCGGCTCGATCGCGTGAGCCTGGTCCGGACCCTGAACCACGACGCTGCCCCGATCCACGAGACCGGCCAGCAGCTGATCCAGACCGGCCGGCTCGACTCCGGCGCCGCCGCCTGGCCGCACCTGGGCGCCGTCGCCGCCCAGCAGCTCGGGAGCCGGGGCGCCGTGGCCCCGTTCGTGATGCTGCCGGGGCCGATCGGGCACACCGGCGTCGCCGTCTCGCACGGCCAGTCGGCCGGCGACCTCGGCCCCGCCTTCGAGCCGCGCCTGGCCGACGACGCGGACCTGAGCCTGGCTGCGGCACTCGACGTCTCGTCCGAGCGGGCCCGGGACCGCGAGGCATACGGGGCGACCGACTTCGGCCGCAACTGCCTCCGCGCCCGGCGGCTGGTCGAGGCCGGGGCGCGGGTCGTGGTGGTGAACATGTACCCGACCGTCTTCGGCGGCCCGAGCTGGGACGCCCACGGCCGCGAGCCATTCGCGACGCTGGCCGACTACCGCGACTCGGTCCTGCCGAGCTTCGACCGGGCGTTCTGCGCCCTCATCGACGACCTGACCGCGCGGGGCCGGCTCGACTCGACCCTGGTCGTCGCGACCGGCGAGTTCGGCCGCACGCCGAGGCTCAACACCCACGGCGGCCGCGACCACTGGCCCTCGGCCTGGAGCGCGGTGCTCGCCGGCGGCGGGATCGCCGGCGGCCGCGTGCTGGGCCGGACCGACGCCCACGCCGCCGAGCCCGTCGACCGCCCGGTCGCCCCGGCCGAGCTGTACGCGACGATGCACGCCGCCCTCGGGCTCGACCCGCACCGGCCGCCGAGCCGGCCCGACGGCTCGACGCTCGACTCCGGCCCGCTGGCCGAACCGCTGGCCGAGCTGTTCGCCTGATCGCTCGCACCGGCGCCGGCCGCGGCCCGTCAGCGGGCGGCGGCCAGGTGCCGGTCGAGGAAGGCGTAGGCCGCCTGGCGCTGGGGCTCCGGGAAGTCGTGCTCGGCGTCGGGGAACTCGGCCCGGAGCCGCTCGCCGACGCCGAGCAGCTCGTAGACCGGCCGCGCGGCGTCCAGGCAGGTCCGCACGCCCTCGACGGCGAAGTTGGCGTCGCCCGTGGGCGAGTTCGTGAAGAACGCCCGCGGGGCCAGGGCGCCGATCAGCTCGGGAAAGTCGAACGGGACCTTCTTGAGGTCGAGGTCATACTTCGCTCGCAGCCGTGGCATGTAGCCGGCGTGCGACCAGCCCGCGATGTTGCCGCCGTAGTACTGCGGGAAGGCGTTGAAGCCGCACGAGCTGACGACGGCGCGGAGCCGCTCGTCGAACAGGGCGGCGAAGAGCGCGTTGTGCCCGCCCAGCGAGTGCCCGATCACCCCGAGCCGGCCCGCGTCGACCTCGGGACGCGCCGCCAGCACGTCAACGGCCCGCTGGTGGTTCCAGATCCCCTTCATCGAGGCGCTGACGTAGCCGAGGTCGTACGGGTTGACCCGGTACGTGCCGAAGTTCGGGTAGTCGGGGGCGATGGCCACGTAGCCCCGGCGGGCCAGCTCGGCGGCGTACCGCAGGTTCGGCTTGCCGCCGAGTCCGACCGGCTCGTCCTTGCCGATGGCAACCGTCTGGTGCAGGCAGAGCACCCCCGGGCACGACCGCACCGGCCGGCCCACCGGCGTCAGCAGCCAGGCCGGCACCCGGTCCCCGGGCTCGACGGCGAAGTCGATCGCCGTGCGGGTGTAGCCGGGCTCGGCGAAACTCTCCCCCTCGCGCAGCTCCAGCGGCACCCGGCGCTCGCCGCCGGGCAGCGGCCCCATGACCGATTGCAGGTGCGCCTGGATGTGGGCCCGCCGCACCTGCCAGTCGGCCCGGCTGGTGATCGGTCGCTCGTGACCCTGGCCGTCGCGCACGACCAGGAGCCTGGCATGATCGGGGTAGGCTGGGGCGTTTCGCACGTCGGCCATGGCGGGCGAGCCTCGGGGGTCGGGGGGCCATCGGGGCATCGGGACGGCCGGGAAACCGGCGGGGTGAGCGTCCCTAACGACTGTACTCCAGGGAGCCTGCGACGGCATCCGGGTGGTGGGCTCGCGGTCGCGATGGTCCGGCACGCCGGTCGCGGCGCTGGAATCGGTGGTGCGGGCTGGAGCCGATCGGGCGGTCGTGCCGATGAAATCGAGCAGGGACGTCGGGTGGCCTTGGCGCGCTAGCGATGCTGCGCGACGATGGCCAGAACCGATGCAGCCGTCGACCCTCGACGGACCAGCCTGCGGGCCCCAGGGCCACGGCTGTGAGGCGGGCAGGAGCAGACCGGGGCGGGCCCTCGAGCGTCCCCCCGGTGGAATGGCGTATGGAGACGACCCTGATGCGGGCTCATCGGACCTTGTGGGCGGCCGCCACCCTGGTGGCCCTGGCCCCGACGCTGGCCGCCGCCCAGGACGCGGCCTACATCCTCAACGGCTTCAAGCCGAGCATCCCGGGCGTCGAATACGACACCCCCGCTGGCAAGGACGAGGTCGCCGCCTGCAAGGTCGACCAGGTCTTCAAGGACGGCGCCGACGGCAAGAAGGTGCCCATCGGGTTCGCGGTCCGCGATGGCCAGGGCAAGCTCCTGCGCCGGTTCGTCGACACGAACGCGGCCGTGAGCAAGCGTGACAACGACCCCAAGCCGACGACCCACCTCGACCAGTGGAGCTACTACCGCGACGGCTTCGAGGTGTATCGCGAGATCGACACCAACGAGGACGGGGCGCTCGACGAGGTGCGCTGGCTGAACACCGGCGGCACCCGGGTCGGCGAGGTCAAGGCGGGCAAGATCGTCGGCTGGAAGCGGATCTCGGCCGAGGAGGCCAGCAAGGTCCTGGTCCAGGCGATCATCGGGGGCGACCTGCCGCTGCTCGAGTCGGTGATGATCAAGCCCGAGGAGGTCAAGGCGCTGGGCCTGCCCGAGGCCGTGGCCAAGGACGCCGTCGAGGGCGCCGCCGGCCGGCGCGCCCAGGTCGTCGAGCTCCAGAAGTCGCTCAAGGGCTGGAACAACCAGACGACCTGGGGCCGCTTCGACGGCATGATGCCCCACGTGATCCCCGCCGAGGGCGCCGGCCCCGAGATCCTGCTCTACGAGAACGCGGTCATCTTCGTCAACGGCGGCGAGAAGGCGGACCCCCGCGGCCTGGCCTACCTGAACGTGCCCGAGCTGGTCCGCGTGGGCGAGACCTGGAAGTTCCTGAACCTCCCCGGCGCCGTCGACCCGACGAAGCCCGAGGCCAGCAGCGTGGCCGCCGGCAGCCTGCGGCAGAAGCTCTTCGGCACCGACGCGGCCCCGGCCGAGTCGACCGCCAACGACGTGCCCGCCGAGCTGATGGCCAGGCTCTCCGAGCACGACGCGAAGTCCCCGGGCCCCGACGCTGGCGCCAAGGCCCTGGCGCAGTGGCACCTGGACCGGATCGCGATCCTCAAGGAGCTGATCGCCGCGGCCCGCACGCCCGAGTCGAAGCTCAACTTCTACAAGCTCGTCGTCCACGACCTGGCCGAGGCGTACAAGACCGGCCTGTACCCCGACGGCGCCAAGCTCTTCGACGACCTGATCGGCCAGGGCGGCAAGCTCGGGTCGTTCGCCGCCTACCGCAAGATCCTCGCCGACTTCGACCTCGAGGCCGACAAGCCCGGCGCCAACATTCAGACGGCGCAGGAGGAGTCGGTCAAGAAGCTCAACGCCTTCCTCGAGACCTACGCCACCAGCGACGAGGTGCCCGAGGTCCTGTACCAGCTCGCCACGGTCCACGAGTTCAACAACGCCGAGGACCAGGCCCGGACCTTCTACACCCGCCTGGCCGGCCAGTACGCCGAGACCGAGCAGGGCAAGCGGGCCGCCGGGGCGCTCAAGCGGATCGACCTCGACGGCAAGCCGCTGGCCCTGACCGGGCCCAGCCTCAACGGCAAGGCGGTCAGCCTGGCCGACCTCAAGGGCAAGACCACCGTCGTCCTGTTCTGGATGTCGATGACCGAGCCCGACCGCCGCGAGGTCGACGAGCTGGCCACCCTGTACGGCAAGTACCGCGACAAGGGGTTCGAGGTGCTCTCGATCAACCTCGACGCCGACCGCGCCGCGCTCGACACCTTCCTCAAGGGCAAGAGCCTGCCCTGGCCGGTGATCTTCGAGGCGGGCGCCCTCGACAGCCGGCTGGCGACCGAGTTCGGCATCATCTCGACGCCGACGATGTTCCTGGTCGATCCCCAGGGCGGGGTCATCACCCACAAGATCCGCAAGGCCAGCGAGGTCGAGAAGTACCTCGAGAAGCCGCTGGCCGCCAAGCCGGTGGGCCTGAACCTCAAGCAGTGACCCGGCCGGTCGGCCCCCCGGCCGACCGCCGCCACCGGCACGCCTCACGGGCCGGCCCCTCCCCCTCGGAGGGAGCCGGCCTGTCGGCGTTGGGGGGTGAGCCGGGGCGGGCCCGGGGGCGTTCGAATCGATCGCGGCCTCGACGCGGCGCGCGGTTCGCCCTACAACGGAGGTCGCGACCCGTCGCGGCGGCCCCGGCCCGGATGATCCGGCCGGTGGCCGGCCCCGGCGTCGGGCCCGCCCGAGGACCTC
Organism: uncultured Isosphaeraceae bacterium; assembly: GCA_964624465.1. Taxonomy (GTDB): domain Bacteria; phylum Planctomycetota; class Planctomycetia; order Isosphaerales; family Isosphaeraceae; genus CAZUZD01. The sequence goes on along the minus strand of CAZUZD010000108.1, from coordinate 2,755 downwards.
GACCACCGTGAATGCCCTGCTGCTGCGGGCCCGGCACCTGACGCTGCTGGCCGTCGTCCTCACGCTGGTGGCGCTCCTGCTGCTCGGCCGGCACGTCCGGTACGAGCAGTCGCTGACGGCCTTCTTCGTCGACAGCGACCCGGCCGTGCTGGACTACCAGCGGGCGTCGGCCGCCTTCGGCAACGACAACGTCGTGTTCGTGACCTACGACGACCCCGAGCTGCTCACCCCCGCCGGCATGGACCGGCTGGCCGAGCTGGCCGGGTCGATCACGCCGGCGACGATCCCGGCCGTGGTCGACGTGCAGTCGCTGGACCGCATGCCCCTGTTCTGGCAGGTCGACGACGGCCTGCTGGCGCTCCAGAAGGCGCCCAGCTTCCTCCGCAAGCGGCTCACCGACGCCCTCGCCGGCAACATGGCCGGGCTGAGCCAGGCGGACAGCCCGTTCACCGTCGGGGGTGCAATCCGCCGCGCCGGCGGACCGGCCCTGGAGAGCCTGCGCCGGAGCGTGACCACGCACCCGCTGCTGCTGGGCACCGTCGTCACGGCCGACGCCCGCTCGACGGCGCTGGTCGTGCGGCTCAAGCCGATGGAGGAGCAGGACCCCAAGGCGACCGTCGCGTCGCTGCGCGCCGCGGCCGACGCCTTCGCCGCCCGGCACAATCTGCCGGCGCGGCCGGCGCTGGTCGGGCCGCCGGTGCTGCTGGCCGACGGGTTCACGGCGATCGACCAGGACGGCCGCCGGCTCTCGATCGCCGGCATGGCGCTGATCGGCCTGGTCACGCTCTCGATCACCGGCAGCCCGTGGTGGGCGCTGGTGCCGATCCTCGCCGGCTGGACCGTCTGGCTGGCGGCCGAGACCGTGATGGCGACGCTGGGGCTGCGGCTCTCGCTCTCGGGCGGGCCGCTGGTGGCGCAGATCATCGTGCTGACGATGCCGGCGGCCAGCCACCTGGCGATCCACTTCCGTGACGACCGCCGCCGCGGCCTCGACCGCCAGGCGGCCGGCCTCGAGACGCTGGCCGCCGTGCTCCGGCCGGTCGCCTGGACGGCCGTCACCGGGGCCATCGGCTACGGGGCCCTGCTCACCAGCCGGGTGGTGCCCGTCTTCCAGTTCGGCGCCGTGCTGGCCGCCTGCACCCTGGTGGCCGCGCTCCTGACGATCGCCCTGGCCCCCAACGCGATGCTCCCGCCCTTGCCACTGGAACGGCCCGTGCGGCCCGGCTCGACCTCGCGGCTGATTACCGTGCTCAACCGGCTGACCGGCTGGGTGATCGACCACCCGGGCTGGGTGCTGACCGCCGTGGCCGCAGTCGTGCTGCCGCTGACCCTGGGCCTGCTACGGCTGGACTACGAGACCAACTACATCAACGCCTTCAAGCCCGACACCCGGGTCGTCCAGGACTACAACTTCACCGAGGCCCGCCTGGGCGGCATCGGCGTCGTGTCGCTGGTCCTGCCGGCCGCCACCGCGGTCTCGCCCGGGTCGATCACGGCGGCCCGCGCGCTGGGGGCGAAGATCGCGGGCCTGGAGCGGGATGGCGTCGCGTCGGTCGCGAACGTGGTCTCGCTGGCGACGGTGCTCGACCCCGAGGGGAAGATCACCGCCCTGCCCCCCGACGAGGCGGCCGAGGTCCTGCGCCGCAAGGTCGAGCTCATCGACCGCTCGCCGCAGGGCTCGCTGCTCGGCGGCTTCTGGTCGCGCCCCGGCGGCGGGCGTCCCGAGTCGGCGGTGGGCTGGGAGCGGCTGGTCATCCGGGTGCCCGAGGCACAGCCGGCGCTGGCCAAGGAGCAGACCTTCCGCGCCGCCCTGGCGCTGGCCGCCGCCGAGCCGGCCTTCCAGACCCCCGAACGGCCGGCGTACATCACCGGCCTGTCGTACCTGCTCACCCAGACGACCCGCGGCGTCATCGAGTCGTCGTGGGTCACGTTCCTCTGGTCGGCGGCCGGCATCCTGCTGATGCTCACGATCGCCTTCCGCGGACCGGGGCTGGCGGCGCTGGCGATCCTGCCGACGCTGCTGGCCGTGGCCCTGGTGCTCGGGCTGAGCGGCTGGCTGGGGATCAAGCTCGACGTGGCCACGGCGCTGGTGGCCAGCGTGGCGCTGGGGCTCTCGGTCGACGACACGTTCCACTGCCTGCTCCAGTACCGTCGCCACCGCGCCGAGCACGACTCGGTGCGCCAGAGCCTGCTGGCGAGCTACCAGGTCTCGGGCCCCGGAGTCGTGCTGTCGAGCCTGGCCGTGGCGGCGGGGTTCGTGGTGCTGCGGTTCAGCGAGTTCGTGCCGTTCGCCAACTTCGGGACCATGGTGGGGATCGCGACCCTGGGCAGCACGGTCGGCAACCTCGTGCTGCTCCCCGCATGCCTGGCCCTGCTGGCGCGTCGCGAGGAGTCGGGGGCCAGCCGCGTGTCGGTGGCGACCGCCGCGAGGAACGGGGCTCCGGCCGAAGGCGTGCCGGCGTCGGCCGGGGGCGCGGAGGCCGGTCGGGTGGTCGCGCCGGGCTCCGACGGCTAGAATCGCCCTCGCGGCGACGGGCCGGCCCCCATCGTGGCGGGCGGACCGGGCCCGCGACACGAGGGCGGGCGGCTCATGGGCGACCTGGCGATCCGCGTCGAAGGCCTGACCAAGACGTACCCCGGCCGCGATGCCCCCGTCGAGGCCGTCCGCGGCCTCGACCTCTCGGTCCGCCGCGGCGAGTGCTTCGGCCTGCTCGGCCCCAACGGCGCCGGCAAGACGACCACCATCGAGATCCTC
>CAZUZD010000107.1:0-17719 GCA_964624465.1 uncultured Isosphaeraceae bacterium | reverse complement strand
GGCACGTGCAGGTCGGCCCCGGCGCCTGCCGCCGGGATCGCGGCCAGGGCGCGCTCGAACGGCTCGCGGACGTCGAGCAGCCGCACCGGCGTGCCGGCGTCGAGCCAGCGCCGGAGCACGACCACGTCGAGCCGCCCCACGCCAGCCCCGGCTCCCTCCTCCGAACCATCCATGAGGCGATCCCTCCATGAAACGTGACCGGGCCGGTGCGGGCCGGCGGTCAGCACCAGCTGTGGCGATCGGACTCCAGGGCCAGCACCGGCCCCCGGCTCCGCTCGGGCGCCGTGGCGGGTCGGAACCGGGGCTCGTCGGCCGGGGTCCAGGTGCCGACGAGGCTCTTGAGCAGGACCCACCAGCCCTCGGCCGAGAACGGGTCGTGCCGCAGGCGGTTCAGGGCCGGGCGCCGCGCCGCCCGGGGGCGGCCGCGGCCCAGGTTGGCGGCGGCCCAGCTCCGGTACGTTTGCGCCCGCAGGGCCGAGACCGCGCGGCGGCCGAGCATCCCGGCGTGGCGATTGATCACCCAGAGCATGTTCGGGTAGTCACGGTCAGGATCGGTTCGCGACAGCGAATCCGGCTCCTGGACGCAGCAGACCAGCGGCTCGGGCCGGCAGGAGACGGTCGTTCGCCGCGCCACCCGGACCCAGAGGTCGCGGTCCTCGGCGGTCTGGAGGCCGAGCTGGAACCGCTCGCTGCCCAGGGCCTCGCGGCGGACCAGAATCGCCGAGGTGGCGATCTCGCCGGCGAAGTCGAAGGCGCGGCGTCCGGCGTACCGGGCGGGCGGGCCGGTGACCCAGGGGGCGGTGGTGACCAGCTCGGCCGGCAGCAGTTCGCCCTCGGGGGTGACCAGCCGGTAGGTGCAGGCGACCAGCCCGACCTCGGGGTGCTGGCGGAGCACGTCGAGCTGGAGTTCGAGCTTGGTGGGCAGCCAGTAGTCGTCAGCGTCGAGGAAGGCGATCAGGTCGGCATCGAGGGCGACGGCGGCGTCGATGCCGGTGTTGCGGGCCCGGGAGGCGCCGCCGTTGTCCTGATGGATCAGGGTGACCCCGTCGCGGTAGGGTTCGAGGGCGTGGAGGAGCTCGTCGCGGTCGGGGCTGCCGTCGTCGACGATGATGACGTGGTCGGGCCGGATGGTCTGGGCCCGGAGGCTGTCAAGGCAGCGTGCGATGGTGCGGGCAGCCCTGTAGGCCGGGATGATCACCGCCACCGTCATTGCGTTCGCGACCGGCGCCACGGGAAACCTCGGATGAGGGTGGTGGCCCGGATTCCGGGGGGCCACAACGAGGAAGACGTGGGGCAGGCGTTCGCCCCGACATCGAGGGTCACGGTCGGTCGCGGCTGCGGACCTCGCTCCGGGCCCCGAGGTGCCGGTGCGGCCGATGCCAGATCCCTAGCTCAACTTCGCCGCCTTGGCGCCGACCAGGGGGCCAGAATCGGTGGCGGGCTTCGAGCCCGGGGGCCTGACCGCGGGGCCGGTGGCCCGGGGTCACCGCTGGCCGACGACCTCCGGGTCGGGCTGGCCGAGCGGCGTCTGGGGCCGGGGGCCCGGGGGGGGCGGGCGGCGCGGCCATCGCGATTTCAAGGTCAGCAGCAGGGCCTTGCCCAGCACCCACCAGGCCTCCGGGGTGGTCGGGTCCCGCCGGAGTCGTCGCCATGCGGGGCCGATGGCCTGCCGGGCCTCGCCGCGGCTCAGGCTGGTGCCGGCCCAGCTCCGGTAGGTCTTGACCTCCCAGGCGTGCACGCCCTCGCGGCCCAGCAGCGCCGCGTGGCTGTGGACGACCTTGAGCATGTTGGGGAAGTCCTTCGCCGGGTTGGCCCGCGACAGCGAGTCGGGCTCCTGCACGTAGTGCATCATCGGCTCGGGCCGGCAGCAGACGGTGGTCTTGACCACGATCCGGACCCAGAGGTCGCGGTCCTCGGCGGTCTGGAGGCCGAGCTGGAACCGCTCGCTGCCCAGGGCCTCGCGGCGGACCAGAATCGCCGAGGTGGCGATCTCGCCGGCGAAGTCGAAGGCGCGGCGTCCGGCGTACCGGGCGGGCGGGCCGGTGACCCAGGGGGCGGTGGTGACCAGCTCGGCCGGCAGCAGTTCGCCCTCGGGGGTGACCAGCCGGTAGGTGCAGGCGACCAGCCCGACCTCGGGGTGCTGGCGGAGCACGTCGAGCTGGAGTTCGAGCTTGGTGGGCAGCCAGTAGTCGTCAGCGTCGAGGAAGGCGATCAGGTCGGCATCGAGGGCGACGGCGGCGTCGATGCCGGTGTTGCGGGCCCGGGAGGCGCCGCCGTTGTCCTGATGGATCAGGGTGACCCCGTCGCGGTAGGGTTCGAGGGCGTGGAGGAGCTCGTCGCGGTCGGGGCTGCCGTCGTCGACGATGATGACGTGGTCGGGCCGGATGGTCTGGGCGCGGAGGCTATCGAGGCAGCGTGCGATGGTGCGGGCGGCCCTGTAGGCCGGGATGATCACCGCCACCGTCATCGCGTTCGGGTCCGACGCCAAGGAAGACCTCAAGTCTGCTGCGGGACCCGCAAGGGCGGCCGAGGGGTCTGCGGGCTCCTGACAGCCTCAGGCCGAGCGAGCCGGGTAGGAGGCGAGCGGAGACCGGACCAGGAAGTCCTTGAAATTGCGGACGATGATCCGGAGCCGGAGGAATTTGCCATACTCGTGCACCCCCCCGCCAAACCCCCACGGCCAGCACTGGAGGGAGCGAAGCGCGTACCGCGCGGCGGACCCGCGATCCTGTTCGGCCAGGTACGAGAGCGCGGTGTCGAGGTTCAGGAACCCCTGGGCCTGTTGCCGCTGGTTTTCATACTGAGGATTCTCGCGGAAGAACTTCGCCAGGACAAGTTCGTAGTTCTCGTGCATCGTCCGGGTCCGCTTGGACATCTGTCCGGCGTGCAGGCGGTACCACCAGCAGGGGGTCTCGACCAGGATCGCGAGGTGGTGGACGGCGATCCGCAGCCACATGTCGCGGTCCTCGACCGACCGCAGCTGCTCGTCGAAGCCGCCCACCCTCTGGAGGCAGTCGCGGCGGATCAAGGCCGAGGAGGGGGCGAAGGGGGCCCGCAGCAGGAACGCCGGCACGTCGAGGGTGCGGATCGCGGACTCGGCCGGCAGGTGCTCGGGCATGGCGCGGGGGCCGGCCGCCGCCCCGATCAGCCGCGCCTCGGGGTACCGCTCCAGCGCCCGCAGCTGCAGCGCGGTCTTCTCGGGGTGCCAGAGGTCGTCGGCGTCGAGCAGGGCGATCCAGTCGCCGGTCGCCTCGGCGATCCCGCGGTTGCGCGCCGCCGACAGTCCGCCGTTGGCCTGGTGCACGTAGCGAATCCGATCGGCGTAGGGGGCCAGCCGCTCGCGGGTGTCGTCGGTGCTGCCGTCGTCGACGACGATCACCTCGTGGGGCGGTACGGTCTGGGCCAGGGCGCTGTCGACCGTCTCCGCCACGAAGGCGCCGTAGTTGTAGCAGGGGATCACGACCGAGACCCGGGCCTGGCTCATCGTCGGCCTCCCACCAGTGGCTCGTACAGGGCCAGGGTGCGCTCGGTCATCCGGTCGGTGGTGAACTCGGACTCGACCCGACGGCGGCCGGCGGCCCCCAGCGCCTGGCGCCGGGCGGGGTCCCGCAGCAGGCCCACGATCGCCACGGCCAGCGCGTCCGGGTCGCCGGGCGGCACCAGCACCCCCGATTCGCCGTCGACGACCGTCTCGGGAATCCCGCCCACCCGGGTGCCGAGGACCGGGGTACCCCAGCGCATGGCCTCCAGGAAGATCAGGCCGAACGACTCGTACAGGGACGGCGCCACGAACAGGTCGGCGCGGGCCAGCCAGGCATCGACCTCGGCGTCGGGCAGCCGGCCCAGCAGGGCGATCTGCCGCTGCTGCGATTCCGGCAGCTCGTCGGCGATGTACGCCGCGTGGGACCGGCCGCCGGGGCAGTGCGGGCGGTCCTTGCCGATGAACACGAACCGGGCGGCGGGGAACTCGGGGTGGATCCGGGCGATCGCCCGGATCAGGTCCAGGGTCCCCTTGCGCTTCTCCAGCCGGCCCAGGAACACGACCGTGGGCGCCCCGTCCGGGGTCGGTGCGAGCCGCTCCGGCGGCGACGGCGGCAGCGGCACCGCCAGCGGCACCACCGCGATCCGCTCGGCGGGCACTCCGAGCTCCGCGGCCATCAGGCCGCGGTGGCACCGCGAGTGGGTGATCAGCAGGTCGGCCGCGCGGGCCGCCCAGCGCTCGCGGCGCACGTCCCAGCGGAGCCGGTGATCCATCGGCGTGCCGTCGATCTCGGCCGCCTCGCGCGCCGAGGTGCTGAGCCGGACCACCAGCGGGACCCGCCGCCGCCGGCTGAAGTACAGCCCGTCGCCGCCCCAGTTGGTGAACTCGACCAGGTCGAGCCGCTCGCGGGTCACCAGTCCCTGCATCGCCCGGCCGATCCGCACCGTCGCGCCGGCGCCGGGCAGGACCCGGTCGGCGCCCCGCAGGTAGTCGTTGCGGCAGTAGTGGACCGCGACGTCCCCGTCGTGGGTCGTCGAGCCGGCCGGCTCGCCTGGCGTCAGCACATGCACCCGGTGCCCGTACTCGCTCAGCCCCCGGGCCAGGTGGCGGGTGTAGGTGCCAATGCCCCCCTCGCCGTTCAGGCCGGGGTAGGAGGGCGAGTAGACGCCGATGCCCAGCTTCATGGGTGCTCGTGCGGGTGCCGGAGGACTGCGGCCACGGGGTCCCGCGCGGCTGGGGACCACGCGGCCCGGGCCCATGCCAGCGGCCTCGCTGGTCCGGCCAGGGTCCGCCGCGACCGGACCTCGCTCGATCGGCCGACGGCACATCCTATCCGGGAACGCCCCGGCAAAACCACCCCTGTAAAGCCGTTTTGCTTGAACATGCCAGCGTCCAGGTGGACGTCGGCACTCCCCCGGTCCGGGGCACGGGATCGGGCCCGGCCGGGCCCGATCCCGGACGCCGGGGAGCGTCAGGGGGCCGCGGCGGTCGCGGTCTGGCCGAAGTCGCCGATCCGGGAACGCCAGAGGCTGTGGATGTGGTTGGCGCCGTTCTGGGTGTTGTTGAACTCGATCTCGAAGGTCGAGCCCAGCACCAGGTATCCGTGTGCCTGGGTCCGCTCGGCCGGGCCGTACCAGGCGAACCGGACGTCGTCGCCGGAGCGCTTCACGTCGGAGAGCCACGAGCCGGCGACTTCCTCGGGCATGCTGCCGGCGTAGGCGTCGATCAGCAGGTCGAGCTGCTTGCGCTGGTCGGCGCTCAGGCGGGTCGCCGGCAGGCCGACCGGCTCGAGGGTCGGGGCCTTCGCCGGCAGGCCGGCCTGGCCCTGCGCGCCGTAGTTGCTGGGGATGTCGTTGGGCGCCTTGTCGGCGACCACGGCGGCCTTCTTCTGGTCGTCGTCGAGCGCCTGGAACAGCCGCAGGGCGCGGTCCTCGATCTCGGCCAGCGCCCGCAGGCCCTGGCGCGGGCCCTGGCGGACCTCGGCGGGGTTGGACCCGAAGAACGCCGGGGTCGCCGAGGTGATCTTGCCGTCCTTGACCGTGAAGTTCAGCGACAGGTGGTGGCCCTCGATCCGCCAGCCCCAGGTGCCCCGGCCCGACGGCTGGCCGAAGATCGAGACGAAGTACAGCTCGGGGTCGCGCACTGGGCCGCTGCCCTTCTCCAGCTCGCGGAGGATCGCCTCCAGGCTCATGATCGTCGTCGCCTTCAGGCCGCCCTCGCGCGACAGGCCCGACTGCACCAGCCCGAAGGCCAGCGCCCGCTGCTCGGAGCTCATCGCCTTGATCGGCAGGCCCTGGCGCTCGCGGGGGATGAAGTGCCAGTTCAGCCGCTCGGGCGCGTCGAAGGCGAAGGTCGCCTTCGCCTTCTGCTCGGGCTCGAGCGCCGCCAGGAACCGCTCGGCGGCGATCGCCATGGCATTGCCGGTCGTGTCGATCTGGGCCCCGGCCCAGAGCGCGGTCCCCACCACGGCGGCGGCGGCCAGGGTCAGGCTCGGTTTGATCCCGTGCGCATGCATCGGCGGCGTCCTCCCACCCAGCTTTACTTCGATCGTGTCGGCCAGTCCCCGCGTCGCGACGGTGGCGCGGCCCCGGGACGGACCCCTCATCGGCCTCATCCTACCGCCCGCACCGCCCGACGCCAGGGGACACACCCCCGCCGCCGGGCCGGCGACCGGCCGATCAGACGAGCAGTTCCCCGAGCACCCGGCCCCGGCTCAGCGGCACCGGCCGGCCGGTGCGGTCGCGCAGCTCGGTCTCGGGCGCGAAGCCCAGGCAGTGGAAGATCGTCGCGATCAGGTCGCCCGGCGTGACGACCCCCGAGACCGGCTCGGCCGCGTTCCGGTCGGAGGCCCCGTGCACGAGGCCCCCCCGGATGCCGCCGCCGGCCAGGGCCAGCGAGAAGCAGCGGCCCCAGTGGTCGCGGCCCCCCTGCGGGTTGAACCGCGGCGTGCGGCCGAACTCGCCGAACCAGACGACCAGCGTCTCGTCGAGCAGGCCCCGCGACTCGAGGTCCTCCAGGAGCGCCGAGTAGGTCTGGTCCATCATCGGCATGAGCAGGTCTTTGATCGACGCGTTGTGCGTGACGTGGGTGTCCCAGCCGCCGCCGCTGGGCTTGTCGGGGATCCGGGTCCAGTTGACCTGGATCAGGGAGACGCCGGCCTCGACCAGGCGGCGGGCCAGCAGGCAGCTCTGGCCGAAGCGGCTGCGGCCGTAGCGGTCGCGCAGTCTCGGGTCCTCGGCGGTGATGTCGAAGGCCTTGCGCGACCGGCCGCTGCTGAGGATGTCGAAGGCGCGCCGGCCGTGGGTGTCGAACTGCTCGAACCGGCCGCTCTCGCCGGCGGCGTCGAAGGTGGCCGCCAGCTGGTCGCGGAGCGAGCGCCGGCCGTCGAGCCGGCCGACGCTGACCCCCTCGGGCAGGTCGAGGCCGGGGATCTGGAAGCTGGCCAGGGTCGGGTCGCAGTTCACCAGCCAGGGGTCGAACTTGCGGCCCAGGTCGCCGGCGTCCTGCCCTGGCCAGGGGATGTTGCCGTCGTTCCAGAGGTGCTCGGGCAGGGTGACCGCCGAGGGCATGCCGCCGGTGTCGGGGATCAGGTAGCGGGCGATGGCCCCCATCGAGGGCGCCAGGTTCGGCGGCTTGGGGGTGGCGTTCTCGAAGCTCGGCGGCAGGTGCGGGATGCCGGTGAGCATCTGGTAGCCGCTGGAGGAGTGCGCGTTGTCGTTGGTGACGACCGCCCGCAGCACCGCGATCCGGTCGGTGAGCTGCGCCGTGCGGGGCATCAGCTCGCCGACGCTCAGGCCCGGCGTGCGGGTGGCGATCGAGCCGAAGGCGCCCCGGATCTCCTCCGAGGCCCCGGGCTTGGGGTCCCAGGTCTCGTGCTGGGGCGGGCCGCCCATCAGGCCGAAGACGATCACCGACTTCGCCCGCCCGAAGCTGCTGGCCAGCGCGGAGCCCTTGAGGCTCGCCGGCACGGCCGAGGCGCGCGACCCCAGCATCGGCAGGGACAGGCCGCCCAGGCCGATGCCGCCCACCCGGAGCCATTCCCGGCGCGTGAGGCGGCCGTGGGACTCCACCAGACCGGGGTCCGGGAACCTGAGCATGGCGGATCTCCGTCGGGCGCGGCGGGTCGGCTCCGCACGACTGGAGCGACCCTGGCGGTGGGCAGGGCGGGGCAGGCCAGGCGAACCGCTGGGCCCGGGGGCCGCGCGGTTCGAGCGGAGTCGGTGGGCAGGCGGGGCGAGGCCGAGGCCACCCTCGGGTCGGGCTCCGACCCCTATTGCAGGGGGCCGGGGCCGTCGGGTCAAGCCCCCAACGGGGGCGGTGCGCATGCCGGAACGACCGGTCGGGGCCAGGGCCCGGACCGGTCGTCGGCGGAATTCGGGGGTCGCCGCGAGGGCAACGGACCGAGCACACCGGGGTCGGTGGCAGGCCCTCGATCAGGGACCCAGGCCGCCGTGGGTGCGGAACGGGGTCATGTGCGACGGCTGGTCGAGGAACCAGATCCGGTTCCACTCGTCGCCGGCCTGTCGCAGGTTTTCGCTGTCGACGAGCAATTGCTCGACCCGCCGGGGCGGGTAGGCCGCGTAGTGCGGCAGCGGTACGGGGGCACATCCTTCGCCGATGGCGAGGAAGACCACCATCAGGGTCAGGGCCGCCAAGAGCTTACGCATTTCGGGATCCTCCCGCCTCCGGGGCATGCCACCGATCACCAGGTCGCGAGTTCCGTCGCGCGATCGCAGAGATCAGGGGGGCCGACGAGAGTTCCAGGATCTGGGCCCAGGCTCCGCCTGGGAGATCCCGCTCGCCGGCCCTGGCTCGGCTCAATCCGGCTCGGCTCGGTCACCGTTTGAATCGGCACGCCACCCCGTCGAAGGCCAGCGAAAATTCCGTTGGCCCGGGTCGGAGGGGTTGCGCCGCTCACTCGTCGTCCGAGTCGGCCTCGATCCCGGCGGACGTGGTCACCCGCGTGCTGCCGGTCGAATCGGCCGAACCGTTACTGTCTTCATCGGCATCGGCGGCCTCGTCCAGCAGTGGAAGATTTTCCGGATTCATCGATCGGACGAGTTTTTCCATCTCCTTGCCCGGCTTGAACGTCACCACGTTCTTCGCCGGCACGCTCACCTTATCTCCGGTGCGCGGGTTGCGCGCCTTGCGCGGAGCCCGCCGCTTCACCTCGAAGACCCCGAAGTTGCGGAGCTCGATGCGGCCCTCGGTCACCAAGGTGTGGATGATCGCATCCAAGGTGCGCTGGACGATGTCCTTGGTCTTGAGCTGGGTGAGCCCAATCTCCTCGGAAATCTTCTTGACGATCTCTTTCTTGGTCACGGGGCGATCTCCAGGGGACGGGGCCGGTCCTAGCCCGGAAGCGTCGGCTCAAAGGTAATGGTGGCTTGGACTAGTGTCAAGCCAAAAGGTCGGGTCGCGGGTCGGGGGCCCCGGCTCCGGGGGCGGCTGACGACCCGGCGGCCGGGGGCGCCGGGAACCGGCCGTCGGCGCGGGCGGCGTGCAGGTGGCGGTGCAGGGGGGCGTAGTTCCAGGCCAGGTCGTGCGCCTGCACCAGCACGCGGAGCCGTCCCAGATACGCCTCGGTCAGCTCGTGGGCCCGCTCCTGATACGACGGATCGCAGAAGTAGACCCGGCAGCCCAGCGGGCGGGCGTCGCGGGCCGTGCAGTGGCCGCGGTCGTCCTGCCAGGGGCAGGTGTCGCCATCGTCCAGGGGCCGGGGCGGGGTCGGGGCCTCGGCCAGCAGCAGGTCCGCCTCGGGCGCCGTCAGGAACAGGGTGTGGTCGAACTCCCGGAACCGGCAGCACCGGCCACTGAGCTCGCAGACCGGCCCGGCGGCCGCCACGTCGGCCTCCAGCGCCCGGTAGATCGCATGCAGGCCCTCGCGGACCGCCTCCGGGGGACCCGGCAGTGGGCTGGGGATCTGGGGGCCCTGGGGTGCGCTCATGGGGAGTCCGGCTGGGGGCGCGACGGGGGGCGGGGGCATGCGGCCCTCGGCCCCGGCGGGGGCGGCCTCGACACGACAACGGGACGGCTCCGGGCCCGGTCCGCCTGGCGGCCTGGGCCGCGACTCAATCGGGCGACTGCCGCAGCGCTTCCTGGATCTGGCCCACGCTGTACAGCGGGCCCTGGCCCGACCCCGGGCAGACCCGGCGCACGCCCTCCCAGTCGGCCGGGGTGGCGACGTTCTCGGGCCAGAACGGCCAGGTGCGGCACTGGGTCGGTCGCGCCTCGTAGACGGTGCAGCCGGTGGTCGTGTCCCAGAAGATGCAGTCGTAATTCGGCTTCTCGATCAGGCTCAGCTGCCCCTCGACGCGCCGCAAGTACCGCCGCCCGAAGGCATCCCGGTCCAGGCCCAGGTGCCCGGCCAGCCGATCGATCTCCGCCACGTTCACCCAGACATAGCCGGGCGTCCCGGTGCAGCAGGCGCCACAACGGGTGCATGCGAAGGCCAGGCCGTCGCGGTACCAGGGCCCCTCGACGACCGCGTCGGGGCGCCCAGGGGCGGGGTTCGGATTCGGCTCGGGCGACGGGCTCATGCGTCCGGGTCCGCGGGGAATCGGGAGGTTGTCGCGGTCCTGACGACCGCTCGGGGGCTGGCCCCAGTCTAGCGAGCCCGACCCGCGCCGGCAACCAGGGGCGAGCCGAAGTGCTTCGGTCCATGATGGTTAAGGCGGGCGACCTGGGCGAGCCCCGGGGGCCCGGGGGTCGGGGCTCGGCCGGGATTGGCGGCCCTTGGCGCCTTGTCGGCCGGCGGGATGGCCCCGAAGATGAAGGATCGAGGTCCGCGACCCTCCGACCCGTGGTTCCCCGTGGCAGGAGCGTGGCCATGGCGCGACCGATCGAGCGCATTGCCCTGGTGCAGGTGCAGGTGCCATTCAAGGACCGCCCGCCCGGCGCGGCGGGGGAGAATCTCCTCCGGGAGTCCCTCCTGCTGTCGGTCGAGACCGCCGAGGGGGTTGTCGGCCTGGGCGAGTGCAGCCCGGCCGACCCGGCCGAGCTGCCGGCCTGCTGGTCGGAGCTGGAGGCGATCGCCGGCCGGCTGCTGGGCCGGACCCTCGCCGATCCGGAGGCGATCGGGCCGATGGCCGAGGGGTTCGGCCCGGTGCGACCGCCGGCGGCGGCCGCCGCCGAGACGGCGCTCTGGGACCTGGCCGGGCAGCAGGCGCACCGGAGCCTGGCCGAGCTGCTGGGCGCCTCGCCGCTGCGGATCGGCCTGGGCGTCGGCGGCCTGCTGACGATGGGCCTGTACCCGACGGTCGTCGATCTGATGCGGGCCATCGAGCCGCACCTGGCCGAGGGCTACCGCGCCGTCTCGGTGGCGATCGCCCCGGGCCGCGACCTCGAGTTCGTCGGCGCCGTGCGGCAGCACTTCCCCGAGCTGGACCTGGCCGTCGACGCCGGCGGCCGGTTGGGCCCGAGCACGCCGACGTCTTCCGTCGGCTCGACGACCACGTCGACCTCTGGATCGAGCAGCCGTATGCCCCCGAGCAGCTCGACGCCATGGTGAACTTGCAGGGGGAGCTGGCCACGGCGCTCAGCCTCTCGGCGGCCAACGAGGCGGCCTTGCAGCGCGGGGCGTGCCGGATGGCCCGGCTCTCGATCCAGGAACTCGGCGGCCTGGGCCCGGCGCGGGCCCGCCACGACCGCTGCTGCGACTACCACGTCGGCTGCTGGGTATCGGTCGGCCCCGAGCTGGGCGTGGGCCTGGCGCAGGCGCTGCACCTGGCGACCCTGCCCAACTGCAAGGACCCTTGCGGCGTGGCCCCGGCGACCCGATGGTATGTGGACGACCTGGTCGTGCCCCGGATCGAGTGCGACGAGCCCGGCAGCTTCCGGGTCGCGGCCCGGCCCGGACTGGGGCACCTGCTCGACGCCGCCAGGGTCCGCTCGCATCAGGTCCGCCACGCCGAATGGACGGCGATCGGCGCCTGAGGCCGCTGCCAACGGGGGCCTGCTCCGCATGAGCGCTCGCGACCGTTCTCCGATCGTCCGGCTGCCGCAGGCGATCGCCGCCGTGGTGAGTTGCACCCTGGTCGGCGGCGTGGCCGGCGGGGTGGTGGGGGCGGCCGTGGGCACGTTCGCCCCGGCGTTCGTCGTCTGGCTCCAGGCGCAGGGGCCGGGGCCGATGGGCGGCCCGCCGCCGCCGCCGCAGAGCCCGGCGGAGTTCGGGCTGGGCCTGGGCCTGGTCAGCGGCCTGTTCTTCGGCGCGGGGGTCGGGTCGCTGCTGGTGCTGGGCCTGGCGTTCCGCGACGCCTGGCTCTTGCGGGGGGGCGTGCCGCTGCACGACCCTGTGGAGGCGCCCGCGGAACGCCACGGTGGCTTCTGACCCGCGGGCCGGTCGGTCCCCGCGGCGGAGCGCCCCACGCCCATGAGTCGGTCCCCTCGTGACCCGCGGTCCCCCGGACCCCTCGCGCTGACCCTGCTGGCGCTCCTGGCCCTCGCTCCCCACCCGGATGCCAGCGCCGAGGAGTCCCGTACACTCGACCTGACCCGCGCAGTTGTCCTCGGCGCCACCCCCGGGACCGACACACCCGACGCCCGCATCGTCGCAAAGGCCGGGACCATGCTGGTCGAGGAGGTGCGGGCCCGCTCCCGACGCGAGTGGCCCCGGACCTCGGGCTGGGCCGGGATCGCCCCGGGCCTGCCGGTGGTGGTCGTCGCTCGCGAGTCCGACCTGGCCGACCTGGGCGTGCCTCGCGCCGCCTGGCCGACGGTGGCGCGCACGAACCGCGCCGAGGGCTACCGGGTCGAGGTCGCCCGCGACGGCGACCGGCCGATCGTCTGGGTGCTCGGCGAGGATGCCCGCGGCGCCCTCTTCGGCGTCGGCCGCCTGCTGCGGACCCTGCGGCTCGAACGCGATCGGATCACGCTGCCCGACGGCCTGGCGGCGGCCAGCTCGCCGCGATCGGCGCTCCGGGGTCATCAGCTCGGGTACCGGGCCAAGACGAACTCGTACGACGGCTGGACGCTGCCGATCTGGGAGCAGTACTTCCGCGACCTGATCGTCTTCGGCTGCAACGCGATCGAGCTGGTGCCCCCGCGCACCGACGACGACCTCGACAGCCCGCACTTCCCGCTGCCGCCGCAGGCGATGATGACCGCCATGTCGGGCCTGGCCGCCGAGTACGGTCTCCAGGTCTGGGTCTGGTTCCCGGCCATGGACGCGAACTACGAGGACCCGGCGGCCGTGGCCGGCTCGCTCAAGGAGTGGGCCGAGGTCTTCGCCGCCCTGCCGAGGGTGGACGCCGTGTTCGTGCCCGGCGGCGACCCCGGCCACACCCCGCCAGGGCCACTCTTCGCGCTCCTGGAGCAGCAGGCAGCGAACCTCAAGCGGCACCACCCGTCGGCCACGCTCTGGCTCTCGCCCCAGGGGTTCGACGGCCCGGCCTTCGACGACCTGATGCGCCGGGTGCGGGCCGAGCCGGCCTGGCTCGACGGGCTCGTCTTCGGGCCGCAGGTGCGGATGGACCTGCCCGAGTTCCGCCGCGCCGTGCCCGGGCGGTACCCGATCCGCTTCTACCCCGACATCACGCACTCCCGCACCTGCCAGTACCCGGTCCTGGGCTGGGACAAGGCGTATGCGCTGACCGAGGGTCGCGAGGTGATCAACCCCCGGCCCGTCGACCAGGCGGCGATCGTGCGCGGGCTCGGCCCCTTGACGTGCGGGTTCCTGACCTACTCCGAGGGCTGCAACGACGACGTGAACAAGGCCGTCTGGAGCGCCCTGGGCTGGGACCCCGACGCCGACCTGACCGAGATCCTCCGCGACTACGGCCGCTACTTCATCGATTCGACCCTGGCCGACGACTTCGCCCAGGGCCTGCTGGCGCTGGAGCGGAACTGGCGCGGGCCGCTGGCGACCAACGCCGACGTCGAGACGACCCTGGCCCAGTTCCAGGCGCTCGAGGGCCGGGCCGCGCCCCGGGTGAAGCAGAACTGGCGGTTCCAGCAGGCCGTCTATCGCGCCCACTACGACGCCCTGGTCCGCCGTCGCTTGCTCGACGAGCAGGCCGCCGAGGTCCGCGCCCTCGACGCCCTGCGCTCCGCCGGCGCCGACGGCTCGCTCGTCGCCCTGGACCGGGCCGAGGCGATCCTGCGGGAGGCCCTGCGGCACCGCCCCGGCGCCGAGCTACGGGCCCGCTGCGGCGAGCTGGCCGAGGCGCTGTTCCAGAGCATCCGCATGCAGCTCGACGTCGACCGCTACGCCGGCCAGCCCGGCCGCGGCACCAGCCAGGCGACCATCGATCGCGCCCTCAACGACGCCCCCTGGCTGCTGGCCCAGTTCGCCACCATCCGCGCCCTGCCCGACGAGCCCGCCCGCCTGGCCCGCCTCGGGACGATCCTGCACCGCCAGGACCCCGGCCCCGGCGGCTTCTACGACGACCTCGGCAACCCGTCCCGCCAGCCCCATCTCGTCCCCGGCCCCGCCTACGCCGACGACCCCGGCGCCCGCCGCGGCCCGCTGCTGCACTTCGACGGCACGGTCGAGCTGCCCGGCTCGTGGTTCGACCAGGTCATCGGCCTCTACGAGCAGCCCATCGCCCTCACGTACCACGGCCTCGACCCCGCCGCCCACTACCGCGTGCGCGCCGTCTACAGCCTCGGTCCGATCACCCTCACCGCCGACGGCCTGCCCGTGCATCCCCCCCTCGACCGCCGTTACGAGCCCGTCGAGTTCGACATCCCCCCCGCCGCCACCGCCGACCGCTCCCTGACCCTCACCTTCCAGGGCCCCCCCGCCCGCGGCGGCAACGGCCGCACCGTCGGCGTGGCCGAGGTCTTCCTGATCAAGACCACGCCCTGATGGGGCCAGGCAGGTCAAAATCTCCCTCCGTGCGGCGCACCGAGCTTGATCGTACGAAGGACTTCGTAGAGTATTACGAAGTCGTTCGTATGTTGGTGGGCGGCGGTGGGGCAGGACATGACCGGAGCGGAGGCGGCACGGCCGTCGGAGGCGGAGCTGGCGATCTTGCAGGTGCTGTGGGAGCGGGGGCCGAGCACGGTCCGCGCGGTCCACGAGCAGATCGGTCCGGCGCGTGGCACCGGGTACACGACGGTGCTCAAGCTGTTGCAGATCATGGCGGCCAAGGGGCTGGTCGAGCGTGACGAGTCGAACCGCTCGCACGTCTACCGGGCCCGACCGGAGCGGGAGGCCACCCAGCGCCGACTGGTGCTGGACCTGATCGAGAAGGCCTTCGGTGGTTCGGGCCGTGACCTGGTGCTGCGGGCGTTGTCGGCCCGGCCGGCCTCGCCGGAGGAGCTGGCGGAGATCCGTTCCCTGCTGGACACACTGGAGGGTCAGAGCGATGCGATGGATCGCGGACGGGATGCCTGAGGGGGTCAATCTGGTCGTCCTGGCAGTGGGCTGGGCGCTGGTGCTGTTCGTCATCCAGGGGGCCCTGATCGGCCTCGGCGTTGCGGCGCTGCTGCGAGCCGGTCGCGACCGCCCGGCGGCCCGGCGATCCGCCATCGCCCTGGCGGGCCTGCTGCTGCTGGCCGCCTGTCCCGTGCTGACCACGGCCCGGGCGCTCGTCGCCAGGCCCGAAGCACCGGGAGTTCTGCCGGCCACCCGACAACAGGGTGGATCGGTGGGGGCCGAGGTGGCGGCGGTCCAGTCGCCGGTTCAAGCGGGGGAGACTCGCTCCGGGGCGGCCCGCTGGGTGGCGAGCCTGGGATCGCGGGTTGCAGGCTGGCTGCCCGCGCTCGTGGCTATGTGGGCGCTCGGGGCCTGCGTGTGCCTGGTGCGCCTGGCCCTGGGCCTGGTGGAACTGAGGGCGCTGCGAGTGCGCGGGATCGAACCCCTGCCCGGAGAGCTTCAGGCGGTGGTCGAGCGGCTCTCGACCGCGATCGGGCGGCGGCGGCCGGTCGCGTGCCGGCTCTCGCGGCGGGTCCAGGTTCCCTCGGTCCTCGGCTGGCGCCGGCCGCTGATTCTGCTGCCGGTGGCGGGACTGGGCCGATTGACGGCCTCGCAGACCGAGGCCGTCCTGGCGCACGAGCTGGCCCATGTGCAGCGACACGACGTCCCGGTCCATCTGGCCCAGGCGGTGCTGGAATCCCTGCTGTTCTTCCATCCGGCGGTCTGGTGGGTGTCGCGGCAGGTGCGGATCGAGCGCGAGCACGGCTGCGACGAGGTGGCGGTGGCGCTCTGCGGCGGCGATCGTCGGCTGGTCGCCCGCGCGCTGTTCCGGCTGGAGGAGCTGCGCGCCGGCTCGTGGCTCGGGGTCGCCGCCACCGGGGCCTCGCTGCGCGACCGCATCGAGCGGCTGGTAACGCCCGCCGCCGTCAGACCGGTCCGCGGCCGTTCCGGCTGGGCGAGTGCCGGCCTGGTGACCGTGCTGGCAGGGATGCTCGGTCTCGGCGTGCCGCCGGGTCTTCCCCGGTCCCAGGCGAGTGACCTCGGCGCCCGTGACGCCGCCGCCATGAGCGGTCCGAGCGAACCGACGCGGCGGGACGCTCCTCAGGACCCAGGCGCACAACGCGCCCCGGCGGTGGTTCCAGAGCCGACCCTCGACCTGAAGCTGATCGGTCCCGACGAGGGAGCGGCTGGCTCAACCGTGCGTTACCGGATCGTGGTGACGAACACCGGCCGGGAAGTCGCCCGGGATGTGATCGTGGCGGCGCGGGTGGACGTCGACTCCCGGCCGCTGGCGGTGACGCCGCGCGGCGCGACCTGGTCGGCGCTGAACCGGACCTTCACCTGGAAGGTCTCCGAGGTGCCGTCCCAGGAGCGGCGAGAGTTCACCATCGACGTCCAGCTGGGCGGCGCCCCGGCCTGCACGATCCGGGCCGGCTCCAAGGCCCAGGAGGTGCCGGCGACCCAGCGGTCCCTGGAAACCCGCATCCGGGCCACCCGCTGACGTCGGGCCGGGGCCTGGCCGCGCGGCGGGCGACGGCCGTCGGCCGGTGCGGGCCGCGTGGGTTGCCCCCGTGATCCGGACTCCGGGGACGGAACCCGGGCACCCCGGTTTTGGCTTGGTCTGGCTGGTAGGGCGGATCAGCGGAGCGTCATCCGCCGGGCACGCCGGGGAGGCCCCAGGATTCGATTGGCTTCCGACCCGACCTGGTGGATTGCGCTGGCGCTGATCCACCCGACAGGGGAGTGTTCATTTGTGGGGTGGATCAGCGGCAGCGCAATCCACCACGCGAGGAGCGAGGCCCCTGATCCGTCCCGGCGGATGACGCTCCGCTGATCCGCCCTACGAAACTCCGCACCATCGGCGACTGGGTGCCCGGGTTCCGCGTGCGGAGCCAGGCTGCGGGGGGTCAGCCGCCGATGGAGTGCATCAGGCGATCGGGTTTGATGAAGCGGGCGGTGTTGATCTCGTGGCCTTCCCACTTGCCGGCGACGCTCTCCTGGAGCAGGCGGGCCAGGGTGGCGTCGTCGGCGCCGGCGCGGATCAGGGAGCGGACGTCGAGCTCGTCGAGGGCGAACAGGCAGTTGCGGAGCTTGCCGTCGGCGGTGATCCGCACGCGGTTGCAGCTGGCGCAGAACGGGCGGCTCACCGAGGCGATCAGGCCCACCCGGCCGCCGCCGTCGCGGTAAAGGTAATCCTGCGCGGGGGCCCGGGGGTCGCCCTCCGGGTCGGGGTCCAGGGGGCCGAAGGCGGCGGCCAGGCGCGCGAGGATCTCGTCGGCCAGCAGGACCTTTCCGCGCTCCCACTGGTTGGCGACGTCCAGCGGCATGTACTCGATGAACCGGATCTCGAGGCCGTGCGCGCGCCCGAAGGCGGCCAGCGGCACGACGTCCTCCTCGGTGATCCCCTTCATCGCCACGGCGTTGACCTTCACCGGGGCGAACCCGGCGGCCTTCGCGGCGTGGATGCCCTCGATGACCTGCTCGACGCCGGGGCGGCGGGTGAGCTGATCGAAGCGGCCGGGGTCGAGGGTGTCGAGGCTGATGTTGATCCGGCGCAGGCCGGCGTCCCAGAGCTCCGCGGCCAGCGGGGCGAGCAGGATGCCGTTGGTCGTCAGCCCCACGTCCAGGATGCCGGGGATCGCCGCCAGCCGCCGGACCAGGCCGGGCAGGTCCTTGCGCACCAGGGGCTCGCCGCCGGTCAGCCGCAGCTTGGTGATCCCCTGCGTGGCGGCGACGCGGGCGAACCGCTCGATCTCCTCGAAGGTGAGCAGCTCGGAGCGCGGCATGAAGACGACCGACTCGGGCATGCAGTAGACGCAGCGGATGTTGCAGCGGTCGGTGACGCTGATCCGCAGGTTGTCGTGCACGCGCCCGAACCG
>CAZUZD010000106.1:0-17759 GCA_964624465.1 uncultured Isosphaeraceae bacterium | reverse complement strand
GGGGGCACCGGCACGGGCACTGGCACGGGCACGGGCAGGGCCTCGGGGGGCCGGGGGCGGGGTTCGAGCTTGCGGGCCAGGTCGCGGCCCAGGCGCACGAGCGAGCGGCGGGCCTGGTCGAGGGTCAGGCCCACGCCGCGCGGCACGACGATCAGGTCGACGCCGGCGGGCAGCTCGGCCTTCGAGAGCCGGAACGCCTCGCGGAGCACCCGCTTGAGCCGGTTCCGCGCCGAGGCCCGCCGGACCTTGCGCTTGCCGATCGACAGCCCCAGCCGGGCGTGGTCGCGGCCGTTGCGGGTGCCGTAGACGACCATGGCGGCATCGGAGACCGAGCGGCGGGCCTGGAACGCCCGCTGGAAATCGCCGGGCGCCAGCACCCGCTCGTGGGGCCGGAACCGCGCCCGTGGCGGCGGCGGCCCCTCGACCTCGACCTCGGGGGTGACGGTCACGGGCTCGGGCGTGGTCGCGAGGGCGGCCGACGGCGGGGTCTCGGGCTCGGGGGCGTTCAGGGTCGGCCTCGTCTTCGGTTCGGTCGGGATGCGGGGGGCAGGGGCCGGGCGGCTCAGGGCTCGGGGCCGCGGTCGGGCAACTCGGGCCACTGGACGATGCGGGGGTGGCCCAGGCGGTCGCGGACCAGCCGGCCGCGGCGCACCAGGTGCCAGACGACGAACAGGCCCAGGATCGCGACCCCCACGAGCGTGACCACGCCCCAGAGGGCGACCACCCGCTCGACCCGCTGCCGGGGCGGCACCGGCGCCACGGCCGCCAGGGCCAGGGCCGCCGGCTCAGGCCGGGGGCCGCCCGGGGTCGGCGTCGGCGTCGGTGGCGTCGAGGTCGGCGCCGGGTTCGAGGTCGGTCTCGCCGTCACGGTCGGGCTCCCGGAGCGCGGATTGCAGGGCGTCGCCCAGGTGCTGGAGGTGCTCGGCCAGGTCGTCGAGCTGGGCCCGGAGCCGGAGGATGGCCTCGATGCCGGCGAGGTTGACGCCGGCCTCGCGGTGCAGGCTCACGACGGTCCAGACCCGGCGCACCTCGCGGGGCTCGTACCCCTCGACGGCCCCCTCGCGGACGACCCGGATCAGGCCACGGGCCTCGTACTGCGCCAGCGCCGCCGGGCTGACCGCCAGCCGCCGGGCCACCTGCTCTCGGGGGATGATCGCAACACGCATGCTCGGGGTCCCGGTCGCGTGGCGGGGGGCGGGTTCGCGCCGGACGGGTCGACCGCCCGGCTCACCAGAGGCCGCGGCGGGGGTCCATCGGGTGCCGCTCGGCGAACTGGCGGATCAGCTCCTGGCTCTCGGGGTCGGTGAGCTTGGGCACGACGATCTTCGCCACGACGAACAGGTCGCCGGCCGGCTTGTCACCACGGGCGGGCACGCCCTGGCCCCGGAGCCGCAGCTTCTGGCCGCCGGAGGTGCCGGGCGGGATCGGCAGGGTCTTGGGGCCGTCGAGCGTGGGCACCTCGACCCGGGCGCCCAGGACGGCCTCGCCGACGGTCAGGGGCACGTCGACGAGCAGGTCGCGGCCCTGGCGGGTGAAGTACGGGTGCGGCTGGACCTCGACCCGGATCAGGAGGTCGCCGGCCGGCCCTCCGTCGGGGGAAGGCTCGCCGCGGCCGCGGAGCCGGAGCTTGGCGCCGTCGGCCGTGCCGGAGGGGATCTTGACGACCAGCGACTCGCGGTGGCCGTCGGAGCGGACCACGTCGATGGAGGTCTCGCCGCCGCGGACGGCGGTGAGGAACGGGATGGCGAGGTTCGCCTCGGTGGGCGCCGGCCCGGTGCGGGGCCGCCGGGCCGATCGGCCCGCGCCGCCGCCACCGCCGCGAAACTTGCCGAGGATCTCCTCGAAGATCCCGCCGCCGCCCCCGCCCCCCTCGTCCATGCCGCCGGCGAACGGGTTGCCCCGGCCGGTGGAATAGTTGCCGCGGGGCTGGGCGTTGAAGAACTGGCTGAAGTCGACGAACTCGGAGCCACCCGGGCCGCCCTGGCCGCCCTGGCCGCGGGCCCAGTCGGCGGCGTCGGCGCGGGGGCCGGCCGAGCCGCCGGAGAAGGCGGCCATGCCGAACTGGTCGAAGAGCTTGCGCTTCTCCGGGTCGCTCAGGACGTCGTAGGCGTTCTGGGCTTCCTTGAACGCCTTCTCGGCCGACTTGTCGCCCGGGTTGACGTCCGGATGGTGCTTGCGCGCCATCGCCCGGTACGCCTTCTTGATCTGGTCGGGCGTGGCGTCGCGGGCGACACCCAGGACCTCGTAAAAATCGCGGTCGGCCATGGCCTGAGCGGTCCAACGACTCCGTTCCGCCGCGCGACTCACCGGGGCGGGAAGCGGCCGGACTCCGTGCTCGAAACAGGACCTCCGGCCCGGTTATCTTAGCCCGTGCCCCCCCGGCCCAGCAAGCGGCCCACCGCCGCCGCGACCGGGCCGGGCCCCCGACCGGTGCCGCGCCCATGCCGCAACGCCGCCTGCCCCTGGTCGTGCACGAGCGGCTGGCCACCTGGGCCCGCCAGCTCCGTCCCCGCGTCGCCGGCTGGCCCGTGCACCTGGTCGAGACCCGCTCGGCCGCCGACCTCCGCGCCGCCCTGGCCCCCGGCCGGGGGGCCCTGGTCCTGATCGACCTGGCCCGCGGGCCCGCCCGCGGCCTCGACGATCTGGCCCGCTGCGGCGATGCCACCGCCGACGCCCTGGTGCTCGTGCTCGACCCCGGCGCCCACCCGGGCGTGCCCACCCTGGCCCGGGAGCTGGGGGCGGCCCACGTCCTGACCGGACCGGTCAACCCGCCCGAGGTCGTCGGGCTGCTGGACCGCTGGTGCCCCCTGGCGCTGCGGCGGGCCGGTCGCGACGGCTGGGGCAGCCTGCCCGAGCCGGTGCTCGAACCCTGGGAACGGGCCCTGACGGCGCCGCTCTGACCCGCCCGGGTGGGCCCCCGGTCGCCGGGCTCGTACAATCAGGGGCATGCCGGGGCCCGGCCCGTCGGCCGAGCCCCCCGCGCCCCGCACTCCCGGACCGCTTCCCCTCCCGCCCGCCGAGGAATTGCCGCTCATGGCCCGCCTGACCGAACGCGACGTGCTCGACGCCCTCAAGGGAGTGAAGGACCCGGAGATCGGCCGCGACCTGGTCGACCTGGGGATGATCAAGGACATCAAGGTCACCGACGACGCCCTCTGGCTCACGGTGAACCTGACCACCCCCGCCTGCCCCCTGAAGGCCAAGATCGAGGGCGATATCCGCGCTGCCCTGACCGCCCGCCTGGGCGATGCGCTCAAGGTCCACATCACCATGAGCTCGGAGGTCCGCGGCAAGGGGATCACCGAGAAGGGGGACATCCCCGGCGTCAAGAACGTGATCGCCGTCGGCTCGGGCAAGGGCGGCGTCGGCAAGAGCACCATGGCCGCCTCGATCGCCTACGGCCTCAAGAGCTACGGCGCGAAGGTCGGCCTGATGGACGCCGACGTCTACGGCCCCTCGATCCCGCACCTCGTCGGCGCCCGTGGCCGCCCGATGGCCCGCGGCGAGCGGATCGCGCCCATCGAGGCCGGCGGCCTGAAGCTCATGTCGATGGGCTTCCTGCTCGAGCCCGAGAAGGCCGTGATCATGCGCGGCCCGATGCTCCACGGCATCATGCAGCAGTTCCTGCACCAGGTGGAGTGGGGGGAACTGGACTACCTGGTCATCGACCTGCCCCCCGGCACCGGCGACGTGCCCCTGACGCTGGCGCAGACCCTGCCGCTGACCGGCGCGGTGGTCGTGTGCACGCCGCAGGAGGTCGCCCTGCTCGATGCCGTGCGGGCCATCAGCATGTTCCGCCAGCTCAAGGTGCCGCTGCTGGGCATGATCGAGAACATGAGCTTCCTGGACATCAGCGCCTACCTGGCCGAGCGCGGTGGCCCCCAGGCGCGGGCCCTGGCCGCCTCGGGCGACCTGTTCCCCGGCGAGGGGGACGAGCGGGTCTACGTCTTCGGCCAGGGCGGCGCCCGCCGCAAGGCCGCCGAGCTGGGCGTGCCGTTCCTGGGCGAGGTCCCCTTGAACGTCGCCCTCCGCGAGCGCGGCGACGCCGGCCGCCTCGACGAGGCCCTCTCCACCGACAACCCCTCCCGCCCCTACCTCCTCGGCGTCGTCGAGCAGCTCGCCGCCCAGATCAGCGTCCAGAACCTCAAGGCGCCCAAGATGCCGAAGCTGGAGATCATCAGCTGAGCCGGGTGGGTTGAACGGAAATCGCCCGCAAAACGGAGCAGGGGGTAGCCCGGACAACTTGTTGTCCGGGTCGCGCAGCGACAGGCGGCGTCAGGGCCGCCCCCGCGTGTCCTCAGGCGGAGGATTCACCAACGCTCCCGAAGGCGATTGGGATGGGGCACCCGGTTTGTGAGGGTCTGACGGACCAGGTCTGGACGGTCGGTCGTCCAGTCGAACGGCTGGACCGACGCCGCCTGTCGCTGCGCGACCCGGACGAACAAGTCGTCCGGGCTACCCGGCTGTGGGCGTCTCCGGGCATGACTGCAGGAATGGGGTGCCCGCCGGGTACCCGGGGTCTTGTCCTTCCCGGGTGGCTGGGGTCCGTCCTCGGACCCCGGCTTCCCCGGCGCTTCGCCGGGGTCTCGAGGACGAGACCCCAGCCCCCCGGCCGCGGAGCGACCCGGCTCGATGGCCCGGCGCGCGGTGCCCGGGGTCTCGTCCTCGGGAGCCAAGTGGGGCGGACGGCGGCCAGGGGCCGCGTCACGGCCGCAGGTCGGGGGCGCGGCCGAGCCAGCCGGCGTCGAGGACGCCCCAGAGGCCGATGAGGATGGCCTCGGCGGCGTCGTGGCGGAGCGCCTTGGGGCGGGGCAGGCCGGACCAGAGGACGACGCGGCGGGCCATCCAGTCGGCGGTGGCCTTGGCGCGGTCGCGGTCGACGTGGTCGGAGGGGATGAAGAACAGGGTCCGCCAGCGCTCGGCCGAGATCCGCCGCACCACCAGCCCCAGGCGCCCGGCCTCGCGGGCCCAGACCTCGGCGATCGGGCCGCCCCCTTCGAGCACCACCCGCTCCAGGCCCGGGTTCGCCGCCAGCACGCCGTGCACCCCACGACGCAGCCGGGCCATGTTGCCGTAGTGCTGCGAGCGGTACCACTCCAGCCGGCCGTCGGCCCCGTAGCGGGCCACGCCGGTGTGCAGCCCGATGTCCACGGCCAGCAACGCCGGACCCTCCGCTCCGGCCGCGCCGGGGGCGGGCGCAGCGGGAGCGGTCGGCTCCGGATCCGGCGCAGCCTCGGACATGCGGGTGGGACCTCGGTCCGGGTCGGGTCAGGTCGGGAACCCCCTGGACCCCCCTCAGGCGCCGGGGTCGACCAGGGAACTCGTCAGCAGGGGCGGGGTCCTGAGGGTCTGGAACACGACGCAGTAGCGCTCGGTGAGCTGCAGGAGCTTGGCCAGCTGCTCGGGCGTGGCGTCGGCGTCGAGCCGGGCCGCCAGGCGGATGGCGGTGAAGCCGACGGGCACGTCGCGGGCCACGCCCAGGGTGCCGCGGAAGTCCAGGTCGCCCTCGGCCGTGATCGTCCCGGATCGGATCGGGATGCCCATGGCGGTGGCGACCGTCGTCAGGGTGACGCCGGCGCAGGCGACCAGCGCTTGCAGCAGCATGTCGCCGGCGCAGGCGGCGGTGCCGTCGCCGCCGGCCATCGGGTGCAGGCCGGCGGCGACGGGGTTCAGGCCCTCGACCGCGCAGGTCTGCGATCCGGGGTGCAGCACCCCCCGGGCTTGCAGGGTCACCTGCGCCGTGGCGGGCGTCTCGCGGTAGCGGTCCTTGAGCGGGGCCTGGAGGGCCCGCAGTTGCTCGGCGTTCATGAGGCGGCGGTCCCCCGTGGCGGCGATCCTGCGTCCGGTCCCGGATCATGCCCGGCGGCCGGCACCGCTGGCAACCGCCTGGCGACCGCTCAGGCCGCCGGCGGCGTGGGGTCGTCGGGGGGAGCGGTCCCGGCCGATCGCGTGGCGTGCAGCGCCAGCAGGCCGGCGACGATGGGGGCCACCAGCACCTGATGCAGGGTGTGATCGACGCTCGCGCGCAGCTCCAGGCCGTAGTACAGCCAGTCGCAGGCGATCAGCAGCAGCGCGAATCCGATCGAGCCGATGGCGTCCCAGCGGAGCCTGAGCCCGACCTCGGACGCCGGCCCGCGCGGCCGCAGGGTCCGCCAGCCGGCGGCGACGAAGATGGCGCCGGCCCAGGCCCAGAACCCCGCCGCCAGCATCGGCCCGGCCGCGTGGATCCAGCCGGCGGCCACCGCGACCAGGGCCCCGCCGCAGAGGACCAGGCCGAATCCGGCCCAGAGCAATCCGGCCAGCCGCGCCGCACCCCGGCGCGCGCCAGGCCCCGCGCCACGCTCGGGCGGCGTGGCGGCGGGCTCGACCTCGCGGGTGCTCGGCGTGGGCATCCCCATCCGCATGCAGGCCCCGGACGGACGACGGGCGGCGGGGTAACACGGAACGATCGAGGGGAGAGTCGGCGATCGTAACCAATCGCTGGTTCGTTCGCAGCGCGACGACACCGGAAATGGACGACCGAACGAAAGCAGTCCGCATTTCTGCATGCAATCGCCGCAACGGCCCCGGATCCGGACCCGCGGTGGACCGCAGACCCGGGCAGACGGAATGGTCTCGATCCGTAGGGCGGATCCTCGGGGGTGCCCGATTCCTGGCCCGGGACGCGGGGGGCGACGGTCCGGGGCTCGGGCGGGCGGCGTCACATCCGTTCGAGGGGGCCCCAGGCGAGCCGATCGAGGCCGGGGGCGACGGCGTCGGCATCAGCGACGACGACGACCACGAACGACTCGGGGCGGAGGTGGGTCCGGGCGGCGGCCTGCATGCTGGCGACGGTGACGGCGCCCAGGCGGTCGGCCAGGCCGGCGTGGTGGTCGGGGGGCAGGCCGTGCAGGAACAGGCCGGCGTAGCGCGAGACCAGCGCCGAGGGGGTCTCGAAGTGGCGGGCCTGGCCCTCGATCAGGCTGCGGCGGGCGTCGTCGAGCTCGGTCTCGGTCGGCGGCCGATCGTCGAGCAGGGCCTCGACCTCGACGCGGAGGTCGGCCAGGGCCTCGGCCAGCCGGCCGCTCTCCAGCGACGCACCCACCGAGAACGGCCCGGCGCCGCGGCGGACGTCGAAGTGGCTGCGGATGCCGTACGTGTACCCCTTCTGCTCGCGGAGCACCTCGTTGAGCCGCGAGGTGAACAGGCCGCCGAGGATCTGGTTGAAGACGACCAGGCTGTCGTAGTCCGGGTGCCGGCGGTCGATGCCGATGTGGCCGACCCGCACCACCGACTGGGGCGCCCCGGGGCGGTCCAGCAGCAGGATTCTCGGCCGCGAGCCGACGCCGGGTGCCTCGGGGACCGTCGGGGTCGCGGTCCGCTCGGGGTTCGGGACCCAGCCGGCGAGCCTGGCGTCGAGCAGCGCGGCCACGGCGTCGGGGTCGACGTCACCGGCCACCACCCAGGCGGCGCGGGTCGGCCGGTAGAACCGGTCGTGGAACGCCACCAGGTCGTCGCGGGTCAGGGCGGCCACGGTCGCCTCGTCGCCGTCGACGGGCACGCGGTAGGGGTGCCCCTCGGGGTAGATGGCGCGGAGCAGGGCGCGCGAGGCCCGCGACTCGGCACTGTCGCGCTCGGCGCGGAGGGCGGCGAGGGTCTGGCCCTGGATCCGCGCAAACTCCTGCGCCGGGAACGTGGGCCGCAGCAGCACCTCGGTGGCCAGGTCGAGGCTCGCCTCCAGGTGCGGGCTCAGGCACTGGAGGCTCACGTACGAGCCGTCCCAGCCGGCCGAGGTGCCCAGGCTGGTGCCGAGCCGCTCGGCGGCCAGCGCCAGCTCCTGCGTGCTGTAGCGCGCCGTGCCCTCGTCGAGCAGGTTCGCCGTCAGCTCGGCCAGGCCGCCGCGCTCGGGGCCGTGGGCGGCGGCGCCGGCGTCGACGACGGCCGTGGCGGCGATGATCGGCAGGTCCCGGCGCGGGATCACCCAGAGCTCGGCGCCGCCGGCGAGCCGCCGCACCACGGGCTTCGGCGCGCGATAGGCCACCACCGGCGCCGGCCGCGGCGGCACGGTGCGGTCGAGCGGCGGCACCACCGTCGGCGCCGTGGCGCGGCCGCGGACGGTCAGGCTCACGGCCGGTCGGCCTTCGAGGTACGTCCGGGCCGCGGCGGCGATCGCCCCGGGGGTGACGGCCCGGAACCGGTCGAGGTCCTGGCGGAACCGCGACGGGTCGCCCAGGTACGTGTTGTACGCGTTCAGGCGGTCGGCCACGCCGCCGAAGCCGCCGACGTTGTCGAGCGAGTACAGGAACGCGGCCGCCCGCGCGGTGCGGGCCCGCTCCAGCTCGTCGGGGGTGGGCCCGTGCGCGGCCAGGTCGGCCACGGCGGCGTCGACGATCGCGTCGGCCTCGGCCACCGAGTGGCCCGGCCGCACGGTCGTGACCACCCCGAAGCTGCCGGCCAGCTCGCGGCCCCCCTGGTACGCGGTCACGTCCTGCGCGATCTGGCGCTCGATGACCAGGGTGCGGTACAGCCGGCTGGCCTTGCCGCGGGCCAGCACGTCGGCCAGCAGCGCCAGGGCGGCGTCGTCGGGGGCGAAGTGCGGCACGGTGGGCCAGAGCCGGTAGCCGCGGTCGAGCTCGACGTTGTCGTGCAGCACCAGGGCCCGGCCCGTGCCCAGCTCGATGGCCGGCGCGTGCGGCCGGGGCGCCGAGGCCCCGCCGGGGATGCCGCCGAAGTACCGCTCGGCCTGGGCGATCGCGGCCGACTCGTCGAGGTCGCCCACCAGGCAGAGGCTCGCGTTGGCCGGCACGTAGTAGCGCCGGAAGAAGCTCTCGACGTCGTCGCGGGTCGCCGCCTCGACGTCCTCCATCACGCCGATCGTCAGCCAGCTGTACGGGTGGTCGGGCGGGTACAGGGCCTCGGCCAGCAGCCGCCAGACCTGGCCATACGGGCGGTTGGCGTAGTTCTGGCGGTACTCGTTCTTGACGACGTCCTTCTGGACCCGGAGCTTCGTGTCGTCGAGCGCCGGCAGAAGGTTGGCCATCCGGTCCGATTCCATGGCCAGCGCCAGCTCGACGTGGGCGACGGGCATGTCCTCGTAGTAGTTGGTGCGGTCGGTCGAGGTCGAGCCGTTGATGCTGGCGCCGCGACGCTGCAGGGGCTTGAAGAAGTCGCCGGGGTAGTGCTCCGAGCCCTCGAACATGAGGTGCTCGAAGAGGTGGGCGAACCCGCGCTGCCGGCGCTCCTCGTTCTTGGACCCGACGTGGTACCAGAGGTTCACCGCGATGATCGGCAGGTGCGGCTGCCGGCGGGCGATGACGTCCAGGCCGTTGCCGAGGGTGACCTTGGTGAATCCGATCTCGGGCAGGTTCAGCGGGGCGCTCATGCGGGTCCCAGTCGATCGAGGGGCGGACGGGGAGCGTCCGGAGAGGGGTCGAGGCCGCTCGGGCCGTGGCACCGGACACGGTACCGAAACCGCCGGGCCCCTCGCCATGCCTGGCCCCGGGCCGCCGCCGCCCGGGGCCGATTCCGGGCCGGGGCGTCACAGGAGCGGATGCCACGGCGTAGCTGGGTAGGCCGCGATTCGGGTGCCGGGCCGGCCGTCAACCGTTTGACAGGCCGGGGCCGACGTTCGAAGATTGGGGAGTCACGGCGCCGCGACGGTTCGCCCGGCCGGGGGACCGCCCGGGCCGGCGGCACGGACCAGGTCGCCGCCGGGGCGTCCCGACGCCCCGGGCGGTTCAGCACAGAGGCGGGCCGGTGAACTTTGCAGACGAGATCGTCGAAGGCGCCGCGACCGACACCGGCATGCGGCGGTCCAACAACCAGGACAGCTTCGCGATCGTGCGCGCCACCGGCGCCGAGAGCTTCAAGAACCGCGGCCACCTGTTCATGGTCGCCGACGGCATGGGCGCGCACGCCGTGGGCGAGCTGGCCAGCAAGCTCGCCTGCGACAACATCCCGCACATCTACCTGAAGACCAAGGCCGGCAGCCCCGAGGAGGCGCTCGAGAAGGCGTACCACGAGGTCGGCGGCCAGATCTACACCAAGTCGCAGGCCAGCCCCGACTTCCATCGCATGGGCACCACCTGCTCGACCCTGGTCCTCCTGCCCGCCGGGGCCATGATCGCCCACGTCGGCGACTCGCGGGTCTACCGCGTCCGCCAGGGGCGCATCGACCAGCTCTCCTTCGACCACAGCCTGGTCTGGGAGCTGGTCAAAAAAGGGCACATGAAGCCCGAGCACGTCCACAAGGCGTACCCCAAGAACGTGATCACCCGGAGCCTGGGCCCCGAGCCGACCGTCGACGTCGACATCGAGGGCCCGCTGCCGATCGAGACCGGCGACGTCTACGTCGTCTGCTCCGACGGCCTCTCCGGCCCGGTCACCGACCCCGAGATCGGCGCGATCGCCAGCCAGTTCCACCCCGAGACGGCCGCCCGCTACCTGATGCACCTGGCCAACCTGCGGAGCGGGTCGGACAACGTGACCGTGATCGTCGCCCGCGTCGGCGCCTGGGTCGAGCCGGGCACCGAACCGGCCAACGGCGTCGCCGCCGACGGCCGCAAGGCCAGGGGCTCCTTCCTCGCCGGCCTCTTCGGCGGCCGCAAGTCCAAGGGGGCCGACGTCGAGGAAAATCTGTACGTCTCGGCCGACTGCCCGCTCGACGCCAAGCTCCTGGCCGGCCTGGCCGAGGTGGTCAAGCAGTCGCAGGCCGTCGCCGTCGAGCAAGCCTGGACGATCGACTGGCCCGAGCTGACCCGCATCCGCAAGCAGGCCGAGGACGCCTACAAGGCCGGCGACCTCCACGCCGCCTGCCGCGACCTCAACGAGTCGCTGGCCATCCTCGGCACCGCCGGCCGCCAGTTCCGCAAGGAAACCACCCAGCCCTCGCGCTGAAGCGAGGGCCGGGGGCGGCCCGGGGGGCCAATGGCCTCCGAGGCCGGTTCAGGATCCGGCCGGCACCGGCCGCGACCGCGACCGCCGGTGGTGCCAGCCGCCGGCGGCGAGGAGTCCGATCAGGCCGGTGACGAGCGTGGCGGGCTCGGGCACGAGGGCCTGGCGCTCGAAGGCGTGGCTGGCCGCGCTGATCTGGGCCACCGACCCGTCGTCCCGCAGGATCGTCGGGATCTTGAGCCCGGTGACCCGCAGGCCCAGGGTGATCGGGGTGTCGATGGTGCGGTCGGTCAGCAGGTCGGCGTTCAGCAGCGCCTCGAGCTGGCTCTTGCTCAGCGGGTTGGAGGTGTCGGGGGCCGCCGTCACGCTGCTGATCCGGAACATGCTGAAGTTCAGCGGGCTGTCCGGGGCCACGTGCGAGGTGGTGCCGCTGACCGCGACGTCCAGGAGCCGGAGCGACTCCTCCGAGGTCGTGTAGCTCACGTCGAACCCGAAGCCGCTGGCGAACTGCACCTGGCCGTCCTGACCCGTGCCCAGCGACTGGCCGCCGGTGATCTCGAACGGGACCCAGAGGTCGAAGGTCCCGGTGGCGACTCCCACGAAGTCCTCGGCGAAGACCGGCCAGGGGTCGTTGCCGGCGGCATAGGCGTCGTAGTACGCCCCCGCGCCGGCGCCCAGGGTGCCGGTCGCCACCACGTTCCAGCTGGCCTCGTAGTCGTTGACCGCCACCCCGTAGGTCACCGAGCTGGCCCCGGAGCCTGACGTGGTCGCCGTGCTTCCCACAGCACCCGGACCGGCCCCGCCGGTGAACCCCGTGAAGATGTGCGTTTTCGTGGTGTTGGGGGTGCCGATGATGCCCTGGGGGAACTTCGGCTCCGACAGATTCCTGACCGGCACCACCACGGCATCCGCCGTGTTTGCGCCATCGGTCCACTTCATCTGGGCCGCCGTCGCGCTGCGATCGGAGATGAACCAGCTCGAGCCGGAGCCGGTGTCCGTCGGGCCGTACCACCAGCTTCCCGACCGTGCGTGGGCGGAGGCGTCGACGAGGAAGTCCGCGGTCGCGGAGCCGGAGCCAGCGAGGCCGGCCCAGAGACCGATGGCGAGCACGAGTCGACCGCGCGTTGTCCCGGTGATCCTGGCCATGAGATTTCTCCCCGGCGCCGGGTGGCCTGGGCGCGGAGGACGGCCGGGTCGACTGGGGAGAATCGGCCCGATCAGATCGAACGCCGCCTCGCGTCGGTCGCGCCAGCGCCTGTCAGACCCCAGGCATCCCAGGATATATCAGAGATCAGCCACGGACGGTGGTCAAATGCCGGCTCCGGGGCGAGGATTTCGCATTCGGGTTCTCTGGTTCCGCTTTGTGTGGAATGCGGGCGGCTCCGGAGGTCGACCGGTGGCCGCCTGGACCGCCCCCGGGGTTCAGCAGCGGTCGAGCGCGCCGGCCAGCGCGGCCCAGAGGTCGGCGGGATCTTCGAGGCCGACGGACAGCCGGATCAGGCCGGGGGTGATGCCCTGGCGGGCCCACTGCTCGGGGGTCTGGCCGCGGTGGCTGGTGGTGGCCGGGTGGCTCAGGGTGGTCGCCACGTCGCCCAGGCTGGGGGCGAACGGGATCGCCGGCGCCACGGCCTGGACGAAGCGATTGGCGCGGTCGCGGTCGCCCAGGTCGATCGTCGCGATCGTGCCGAAGCCGCCCCGGAGCAGGGCGGCGGCGCGGGCGTGGTCGGGGTGCGAGGCCAGGCCGGGGTAGTGCATGGCGGCGACCGCCGGGTGCGCTTCGAGCCGGCCGGCCAGCTCGAGCGCGGTGGCGCAGGCGCGGGCCGAGCGCAGGGCCAGCGTCGCCAGGCCCCGCAGCGCCAGCCACGCCTCGAACGGGTTGCCGCTGAGGCCGAACGTCGAGGCGACCGCCGCCGAACGCTCGATCAGGTCGCGGCGGCCAGCCAGCAGGCCGAGCGTCAGGTCGCTGTGGCCGCCGATGAGCTTGGTGCCCGAGTGCGTGATCAGGTCGGCCCCCAGCGCCAGCGGCCGGCAGAGCAGGGGGGCGAACGTGTGGTCGACCACGAGCAGGGCCCCGGCCGCGTGGCTGATCTCGGCCAGCGCCGGCAGGTCGGGCAGGCGCACGAGCGGGTTCGAGAGCGTCTCGACGAAGACGACCCGGGTGGCCGGCGTGAGCGCGGCCCGCAGGCTGGCCGGGTCGTTGGCGTCGAACCGGTCGCTGGTCACGCCGAAGCGGGCCAGCTCGCGCACGAGCCGGCCGGTCTTGCCGTAGACGCCGTCGGCCAGGGCGACGTGGCCGCCGCCGTCGAGCAGGGTCAGCAGCGCGGCGGCCTCGGCGCCCATGCCCGAGGCGCAGACCAGGGCGGCCTCGGCCCCCTCCAGGTCGGCGACCTTGGCGGCGAGCTGGGTGGCGTTGGGGTGGCCGTCGCGGGCGTAGATGTAGCCGGGGGCCCGGCCCTCGTAGATGTCGTCGACCTGGTCGAGGCTCGCCAGGGTCCAGACGACGCTCAGGCTCAGCGGGGGCACCAGCGGCTGGCTGACCGACGGCGGCGGCTCGGGCGGGCGGGCGCAGGTCGTCTCGGGGCGCAGGGGCGCGGGGTCGGGCATGGCCGGAGCCTCGTCGGGGCCGGGTCGGTCGGTCGGGCGATCGTCGCGGCCATGATAGCGGCCCGCCGGGGCCGGCGGGTATTGGACTTTCCCCCCCGGTCGGCCTATCGTGAGCCCCGGGTCGGGTGCCGACCCCGGTCCGGTGCCGGGGCGCCTCGGGACCCGTCCGGGGAGGGCCGCGATGGCGACCGACGAGGAACTGAAGGTGGCGCTCAAGGCGTTCAAGAAGCGGCTCAAGCTGGCCCGGCTCGACGACGAGTCGCGGCTGGGCAAGCCCGGTGGTCAGCGCTCGGGGATCGCCGGCATCACCCCGCCCAGCGGGCACCCGACCGGCATCTGGGAGGAGCTGGTGAAGCTCGGCAAGCTGAAGCGCGAGATGGCCGGCACCTATTCGCTGGTCCCCGGGGCCTGAGCGGGCTCCCCGGCCGTGCCGGGTCGCTACAATCGAATAGCCGACCCGCGGGGATCGTCCGTGGGAAGGCAGTCGCTGGCGGTCCGGACCCGGGCCCCGGTGGTCGGCCCCGAGCCGGAGCGCCCCGATGCCGCCAGAGCACCCCCGCCGGCCCCGCCTGCACACCGCCCTGACCCGGGCGCGCTGGCAGCGTCGGCGCGCCCGCCGCTACGCCGGTGGCTGGCTCAAGCGGAGCGGGCCGTGGGTGACCAGCCTGGTCGTTCACGTCCTGATCCTGGTGGCCCTGGCGCTGATCGTCCGCTACGCCGGCGAGGATGCGGCCGAGCCCACGGCGATCCTGGGCCAGCTCCGCGACGACGTGACGACCCTGGAGCCCGGCGACCGCTCGGGCGACCCGTTCACCCGGCTCGATTCGCTCGACCCGCCCTCGCTGCCGGCGGTGGCCGGCCAGGTGGACCCGTCGGTGCTGAACACGCCCGACTTCGGGCCGGACGTCGCCTTCGGCAGCGACTTCGACCTGACCCCCGATGCGCCCGCCGCCGAGCTCTCGGGCGCCGCCGGCCGGTCGGGCCTGGCCGGGTCCAATCGCGAGGCGGCCGGGCTGAAGCCGGGCGAGTCCTCGGTGCCGTTCACCGGCCGCCGGGGCCCGATGAAGGCCAGGCTCGTGCGCCGCGAGGGGGGCACGGTCGAGAGCGAGGCGGCCGTGGAGCGCGGGCTCGACTGGATCGCCCGCCACCAGCGCGGCGACGGCGGCTGGAGCCTCGACACCCGCGACGCCTGCACCACCCCCGGCTGCCCCGAGCGCACCGCCATGGAGTCGGACACCGCCGCCACCGGCCTGGCGCTGCTGCCCCTGCTGGGGGCCGGCCACTCGCACCTGGAGCCCGGCCGCTACCAGGCGACGATCGGCAACGGCCTGCGGTGGCTGGTCGCGGCGCAATCGCCCGACGGCGCGCTGTTCACCGGCGGCACGAACCACTCGGCGCTCTACAGCCACGCCATCGCCACCATGGCGCTGGGCGAGGCGTTCGCGCTCACGCACGACAAGCGGCTGCGGGCCCCCTTGCAGCGCGCCGTGGCGTTCATCGCCCGGTCGCAGCACTTCGCCGGCGGTTGGCGGTACGCGCCCATGACCCCCGGCGACACCAGCGTGCAGGGCTGGATGGTCTTCGCCCTCCGCAGCGCCGACCTGGCCGGCGTGCCGGTGCCCAGGCGCACGGTCCGGCTGGCGTCGCGGTACCTGGAGTCGGTCAGTAACGACAAGACCCGCAGCACCTACGGCTACATGCCGGGCTGGGCCCCCAGCATGTCGATGACCGCCGAGGCTCTGGTCTGCCGCCAGCTGCTGGGCTGGCCCCGCGAGCAGCTCGCCCTGCAGCGCGGGGTGCAGATCGTGGCGGCCCACCTGGAGGAGTCCAAGGACCGCAACATCTACTACTGGTACTACGCCACCCAGCTCCTGCACAACATGGGGGCCAAGAGCTGGGAGCAGTGGAACGCCCGGGTGCGCGACGGCCTGGTCGGCATGCAGGTCGGCGGCGCCGGGTGCGATCGCGGCAGCTGGGACCCGACCTGGCCGCAGGACGACCTCTGGGGCGCCAAGGCCGGCCGGCTGTTCACGACCTCGCTGTCGCTCTTGACCCTGGAGGTCTACTACCGCTACCTGCCGCTGTACCGCGACCGCGGCGGCCCGCTCGAGCCCGAGGACGAGCCGGCCACCGCCGCCGTGGTCAAGCCGGCCGCCACCAACGAGCGCCGCGAGCCGAAGGCCGACGCCCCCTGAGTCTCGCTCAGCGATCGAGCTGGTCGATCGGCACCGGCTTGTAGATGACGAGCTGGTCGAGCACCAGGGTGCGGGCGGTGCTCTGCGGCAGGTTGGCCACGCAGAAGGCCAGGTCGCCGGGCCGGACCAGGCTGAGGGCGCCGGCGGTGACCTGGGTCATGGTCATGCCCTCGCCGCCGGGCACGACAGTGATCACGTTGTTGCCGCCGATGTTCAGCAGCAGCGGGTCGAGCTGCGCCGGCGGGGCCACCACGTGGAACCGCGGCGGGATCCGGTCCTCGCCCGGTTGCAGGATGTACTGGAGGTTGATGCCGAAGGTGTTCAGCCGCTCGAAGTCGAACGGGGTGACCACCCGGCCCAGGCCAATGATGTACTGCGCCGTCGGCACCACCAGGTTCCGCGCCGGGCCGAGGTACACGTCCAGGTGATCGGCCTGGACCCGCTGGTTGCCGAGGTTCCGGCCGGTGACCTCGATCAGGGCGTCGGCGGGGATGCGGTCCAGGCTGGTGGGCCAGCGCATGGCGAACTGGCCGATGGCGTCGATGCTCACCGGGTACTGCCGGCCCTGCTCGTCCTGGAGCACCAGCCACTTGGCGGTGACGGTGATCACGCGGGCCCAGTCGCCCTGCGGCGGGATCTGGATCTGGTGCAGGCCGCTGCGGGGGTCGCCGGCGGGGTCCTGCGCCGGGGCCGGTTGCGGTCCGGGGAGGAGCCCGAGAGCGAGCAGACCCGCGCCCAGGGTCGCGAGCCGGCCGAAGATCGTCGTCATCGCCATGTCCCTCGCTCGGCCCGGCGGCCGGGGGTGGCGGCGGTCGCCCGGCGGGGCGTCCGGCGCGGATCCCAATGCAGGGCATTGTAGCATCGGCGGGCTCCCACGGCAGCCGCCGCCTTTGCACTTTGCCGCCCGTGAGGCACAGCGTAGACTGGTCGAGAACCGCGACGCAAACGGCCGCCGGTCGGCCCGAACGCGGCCGCGACGCGATGGCACGACCGCCCATGCCCCCAGCCTCCGAGCCCGGATCGCCCCCGAGCCCCGAGCCCCGGCCGTCCGCGGCCGATCGGGACCTCACGGGCCGGATCCTGGCCGATTTCCAGGTCGAACGCCTGCTGGGCCACGGCGGCATGGGCGAGGTCTATCGCGCCCGGCAGCTCAGCCTCGACCGCCCGGTGGCGCTCAAGGTGCTGCGGGCCGAGCTGCTCGACAACCCGGCGTACATGGCCCGGTTCGAGTCGGAGGCCTGGGCCGCGGCCCGGATCAATCACCCGAACATCGTGCACATCTACACCCTCGGCGGTGTCGATGGCCTGAAGTTCATCGCCATGGAGTTCGTCGAGGGCACCAGCCTCCGCGAGTACCTCGCCCGCAAGGGGGTGCCCGAGCTGCCGCTGGCGCTGTCGATCATGCGCCAGACCGGCCAGGCCGTGGGCGCCGCCGGCGAGGCCGGGCTGGTGCATCGCGACATCAAGCCCGACAACCTGCTGCTGACCCGCAAGGGCCAGGTCAAGGTCGCCGACTTCGGCCTCTGCCGCCTGCCCGAGGAGCAGCGGCTGAACCTGACGCAGTCGGGCATGACCCTCGGCACGCCCATGTACATGAGCCCCGAGCAGGTGCAGGGGTTCGACCTCGACCACCGCAGCGACCTGTACTCGCTGGGCGTGACCTTCTACCACATGCTCGCCGGCGTGCCGCCGTTCCAGGCCGAGACCCCCGTGGCCCTGGCGCTGAAGCACATCCGCGAGAAGCCGGTGAGCCTGGCCGTGCATCGCCCCGACCTGCCCGCCGGGCTGGTGGCGCTGGTGATGCGGCTGCTGGCCAAGGAGCCCGCCGACCGCTACCAGTCGGCCGCCGAGATGCTGCGCGACCTGGCCCGGGTCCGCGAGCAGGTGCTGGCCAGCACGGCCACCCAGCCCCACCTGCCCACCCTTCAGGCCCCCGGCGGCGCCCCGGGTACCGGCGTCACCACCCGCGTCGAGCTGGCCTCCCACCCCGCCGGCCCGCCCCCCGGGCCGGTGCCGGGCTCCGAGGCCCCCCGACTCCGGGCGCACTGGCTGCTGGGCCGCGGCGCCGCGGCGGCCGTCATCGCCCTG
>CAZUZD010000105.1:0-17956 GCA_964624465.1 uncultured Isosphaeraceae bacterium | reverse complement strand
CGCCGCGCTGGCGGGGCCCGAGGGTCAGCCCAGCGCCCAGAGCGACGACGCGGGCGGCGTTGTCGGGCTGGTCCCAGGCCAGCGGCAGGATCAATTGCGGGCACCCCGACTCGAGCGCGGCCGCCGTGGTCCCGACGCCGCCGTGGTGCACGACCGCCCCGCAG
Organism: uncultured Isosphaeraceae bacterium; assembly: GCA_964624465.1. Taxonomy (GTDB): domain Bacteria; phylum Planctomycetota; class Planctomycetia; order Isosphaerales; family Isosphaeraceae; genus CAZUZD01. The sequence goes on along the minus strand of CAZUZD010000105.1, from coordinate 17,792 downwards.
CGCGGCAGCAACTGGCGGAACGGGGCGAAGCCGCACGGGCGCACCGCCGGGGGCAGGCGGTCCGGGATCTGGTCGAGAAACCGGGTCAGCAGCAGGCCGCGGGCGCCCAGGGCCGAGCAGGCGGTCGTGGCCGTGCGGAAGAACTCCGAGGCGTGCCGCATGCCGGTGCCGAACGTGAAGGCGATCGGCGGTGGCCCCGCCGCGCAGAAGGCCTGCACGTCGTCAGCCAGCGGACCCGACTCGCCGTCGAACCGGCTGAATCCGACGAGCCGCAGCTGCGGCGGCCAGTCCGCCTGAGGTGCCGCGTACCAGGCCGGGAACAGGCCGATCACCCGCTCGGGCGAGAGCCACCAGCGGAAGACCCGCCGCACCGGTCGCAGGCCCAGCCGCGATCGCATCCGGTTCAGCGCCGGCGCCAGCAGCGCGTAGGCGGCCGCATCGACGGCCAGCCAGTAGCCGGGCCGGAGCGGGCCGGGCAACCAGGCCGGCAGGTCCGCGCCGCCGGGCATCGCCGGGGGCGCGGTGCAGCTCGGCAGCAGGCCGGGTTGCAGCAGGAGCGTGGCCATGGGCACGCTCCGCGCCTCCTGCACCAGCCGGGCCGCCAGCACGCCGGGGCTGGCGACCAGGACGCCGCCCGGGGTGGCCGCCAGCTCGGCCAGCGTCTCGAACTGCCGCGCGATCATCGGCGCGCCCCAGCGGGCCATCATCTGGCCGCTGCGGAACGGGTGCCAGAGGTCGGGGTCGGCCAGCATCCGCTCGACGTCGGCGGCGCCGACGATCGGGCAGAACCCGACCCCGAGCGCCTCGGCCCGCGCGCGGTACGGCTCGGGCAGGGCCAGGGTGACGCGATGGCCACGGTCGCGGAGCACGGCGGCGAGCCCGACGAACGGGAGCACGTCGCCGTCGGTGCCCACGCTCGTCAGGATGGCCTGCATCGCAATCGGTTCCCCTGGCGGCGGTCCAGGCCGTATCCTAACGCGACCCCGCGCGATCTGCGCCGGAGCGGCGGTCCGAACCCATCGAGAGCCCCTGCCCATGAGCCTTCATGACCTGGCCGCCGCCGGCGATCTCGAGGGCGTCCGCCAGGCATTGCAGCGTGGCGAGCCCGTCGACGCCCGCGACCCGGCCGGCCTCACGCCGCTGGCCCGGGCCCTGGCGGCGCCGGCGGCCGACCTGACGCTGATCCGCGAGCTGATCGCCGCCGGGGCCGACGTCAACGCCGTGTTCGCCGAGCGCGCCGAGCGTCCCACCCCGCTGGCCCTGGCCGCCAGCGGCGGAAACCTGGCCAGGGTCGAGTGCCTGCTCGCCGCCGGCGCGCGGGCCGACGCCGTCTACGCCCAGGGCTACACGCCGCTGATCCACACCGCCTACGGCCTGTTCGACAGCCCCGCCCTCGTGCCGATGATCCGCCTGCTGCTCGCCCACGGCGCCGTCGCGGACGGCCGCACCTCGTACGGGGAGACCGCGCTCGGGACCGCCTCGCGGTTCGGGCGCTACGACGCCGTGCAGGCCCTGCTCGATGGCGGCGCCGACCCCGCGCCGCTGGGCTGGACGCCGCTGCTCCAGGCGATCGCCCTCGGCTCGATCGAGACGCTGCGAGCGGCCATCGCGGCGGCGGAGCCGGCCGACTGGCAGGCCTGCGACGCCCTGCACCGCACCCCCTGGCTCGTGGCCGCAATGACCGGCGACGTCGAGCGGGCCGCCCTGGTCCGGCCGCACGCCACCGGCGTCGACGAGCGCGGGGCCCTCGACGAGACGGCCCTGACCCTGGCCGCTGCCGGCGGGCGGACCGATCTCGTCCGCTGGCTGATCGCCCAGGGGGCCGACGTCGACGCCTTCGAGCAGCACGGCGAGACCGCCCTGATCCGGGCCGCCGAGGTCGGGCACGCCGCCACGGTCGCCGCGCTGCTGGAGGCGGGGGCCGACCGGACCCGCCGCAACGGGTTCGACGAATCGGCGATCGGCCTGGCCGCCACCCCCGAGGTGGCCGAGCTCCTGGTCGCTGCCGGGGCGGACTGGAGCGATGCCCCGACCGCCACGAAGCGGGCCCGGCTCGGCCTGCCGCCCGAGCCGACCCTGCCGATCGCCGCCACGGTCGCCGAGTACCGCGCCGGCCGCTCGCGACGCCCCGGCCGCGCCAACCCCGAGCGGATGGACGTCCCGTTCTGGCACGCCATGATCCGATCGGGCACCCGCGCCTACGACGCCCGCCAGCAGTTCGGCGACACCGGCCGGGACGACACCTCCGTCTGGTGCTTCGACCGCTTCGGCATGTCGCTGACCCCCCTGCCCGACGGCCGCTTCGTCCAGATCGCCGGCGAGCACGAGGACCACTACGACCCGGACTTCTGCATCTACAACGACGTGGTGGTGCACGAGCCCGACGGCCAGTTCACCGTCTACGGCTACCCCGAGAGCCTGTTCCCGCCGACCGACTTCCACTCCGCCACCTACCTCGACGGCGCCATCTACATCATCGGGTCACTGGGGTACCAGGACACCCGCCGTCATGGCCAGACGCCCGTGTGCCGGCTCGACGTGGCGACCTGGCGGATCGAGCGCCTGAGCCCGACGGGAACGGCCCCCGGCTGGATCTCGAAGCACCGGACCCGCATCGAGGGGCCCCGGTCGCTGATCGTCGCCGGCGGCGAGCGCTGCGAGTCGAACGGCCGGCGCGAGAGTCTGGTCGCGAACCCGAGCGCGTACCGCCTGGACCTGGATCGCCTCGCCTGGAGCCGGCTCTGAGCCGGCATCGACTCATCCTCGGTTGAAGATTCTTCAAGCTCTGGTTCCATCCCGGCCGATTCCCAGGGTGTCACGCGGCTGGCCGCACCGTCACGGTCCGTCGGGCCCTGGTGCCGTCCGCGGTTGCGGCCGACCGGTCCCCCGATCCGCCCCACGTCGGCCCGATCCAGCTCGCGCCCTCCTCATCCGTCGCGGCCCGGACCCGGACCGATGCCCCAGCTCGTCGTCATCTACGGCGCTGCCGCCCGACTCCCGGGGGTGGCGATCGGCCCCGGGGCGCTCAAGGCCCGGCTCCGGGGCTGGCGGGCCGCCCGTCGCGACCTGGCTCGGGCGCGTCGGGGAGATCTGACGGCGCTCGATTACCGCGACTACGACCGCGCCGACGCGGTCAACATCGGCGATCATGCGATCTCCGAGGCGGTCATCGCTTGCCTCGGGGCCGTCGGGTCTTCCGCCCCGATCCGGCGCCTGAACTGGGGCGAGCTCGACACCCTGGAGCGCCAGGCGCCCGGCCGGCGGCCTCCGACGGTCATCGTCGCCGGCGGCGGGTACCTGCAATTCGATCGCCAGCATCGGCTCGCCCGCCGCGTGGTCGAGGACCTGCGGCAGTTCGAGCGCACCGGGGTGCGGCCGATCTTCTTCGGGATCGGGATCAACGGCCCCGAGCTGCGGCCCGGCACCGATGAGCCGTTCGACCTGCACGAGCCCGACGCCCGCCTGCTCCGCGACCTGTTCGGTCGCGCCCGCCTGGTCGGCGTCCGCGACTGGCACACCTACCGGGTGCTGGCGCAGCTCACCGACGCGGCCCCCCAACTGGTCGGTGATCCGGCGCTGCACCTGGCCAGCCTCCGGCCCGTCGAGGCGGTGCCCCCCGCCCGCGCGGGCGGCGCCCCGATCGTGGGCCTGAACCTCAGCTTCCACGGGCCGATCCCCAATGCCCTCCTGCAGCGGAACCTCGACCAGTACGTCCAGGTCCTCCAGGAGCTCCAGCGCCGGTTCAACTGCGGGTTCCGATACTTCCGGCACTACCCCAGCGAGACGATCCTCCCCCGGCTGTTCGCCGCCCGCGGCCTGGTCGTCACCCCGGTGCGTGCCCGGCTCCCCGAACTCCTGGCGCGGTACCGGCAGCTCGACCTGCACATCGGCGGCATGCTGCACTCGTGCATCCTGGCCCACTCCGTCGATACCCCGGGCCTGGGCCTGGCCTACGACATCAAGCACCAGGGGTTCTTCGAGCTCCTGGAGCTCGGCGAGCACTGCCTGAGCACGCTCGGCTTCGATCCCGACGCCTTGCTCGACCGCGCCACCGCGATCCTCGACGACCCCGACACCGTGCGCCCGGCCATCCGCAGTCGTCGCCTGGCGTTGCGGGCCAGCACCCTGGAATTCGCCGCCGCCTGCCGCGCCCCCATCCCGGCCACGGTCGCCTGAACCCACCGCCCCCCCGATCTCGTTCCCCATCACCGGCGCTGGCGGCGGCTGAGGCTTCGTGGTCGCTGCCCACGTCGGGTCCCCCTCGCGCTGGGCCGCCAGCGCCGGTGCACCCGTCAAAGGTCCCCGCAAGGGCCGCGATCGATTCAATCCGGTCGCGGCGCCATGCCCACCAGCCGGCCCGGGGCGTCGAAGAGGGTCGTGCGGGCGATGGCCACCGCGTCGTCGAACGTGTACTGGCCCAGCTCCACCTTGCCGGCCAGGACGCGGGCCAGCAGGCGGCGGACGACGACGAGCTTGGCGTACGTCCACTCGACGCAGTAGGCATCCGAGAGGAAGCCGACCTGTTTGGTGGCGGGGAGCATGTCGAGCCGCTCGCCGATGACCTGGCGGATGGCGTCGGGGAAGAAGTTGTGCCACCAGTAGCCGGCCAGGCTCAGGTTCGGAAGCTCGCGGGCCAGGGTGCAGAGCGACTGATTGCCGTGGCGGCTGGCCAGGAAGCACTGGAACCTGAGGCCGGGGTGGCGGCCGATCATGTCGCCGACGGCGGCGATGGTGGACTGCGACAGCCGCGCGGCGGTCTCGTGCGGCAGGGGCTCGGCGCCCAGGCTGAACTGAAACACGATCGGAGCCTTACGCCGCTCCAGGGCGGACAGGAACGCCTCGTGCACGTAGCTGGCGTAAATGTCGCGCTCGGCGGCACCGGCAACCGTTCGACGCGCCAGGGCCGCCTCCATCTCCGACTCGCTGACGGCGCGATAGGCGATGTCGGTGGAGAGGTGGGTGGCGGTGGCGAGGATCTGGGCGTAGGGGATGGCGTTCACGTAGTGGTCGAGCGCGGCGTGGACGTCGGCCAGGGTCGTGATCGTACGGTCGGTGGCGGGCCGGGCGCCGGCGGCGATGGGGGCGGGGCTCTCGGGGGATCGACCCCAGCATCGCTCCAGCTCGTAGAGGGCGGTGTCGAACTCGCCCCACTGGGTCCGCGTGAAGAAGCCCCATTCGAGGGCGTATTGCAGGCGGGCGTCGTCGGAGCCGTCGCCGCGGCGGGCCAGCTCGGTGCCGGTGCGGGCGATGTGCATCCGGTCGAGCAGGCCGTGCGCCCAGGCGCGATCGTCGGCCCGCTCGCGGATGCGGTCGTCGAGCGCCCGCCAGTTGCTGGCGGTGATCGGCTCGTGGAAGTCGTACAGGTCGGCCAGGATCAGCCGCGCGCACCAGGCGGAACTCGTATTGGCGATGGCCGGCAGGTACGGGAGCGCCTCGACGATGCGGGCGTGGGCCTCGTCGCGGTCGGGCCAGCCGGGGAACTCGGTCAGGCGCCGGCCGCTGGGGCAGCCGGCGGCGTACAGGTCGGAGACGACCATGTGGTAAAGCAGCACATCGTGCAGCCCCCGCGCCGAGAGCCGGCCGCCGACGAGGTGCGTGTGGATGTCCAGGATCGGCAGCTCGGCCAGGGCCGCTTCCAGCGCGCGGGCCGTGGCCAGGTGCGGGGCGTGGTCGTGCGGGGTCATGAGCGGGCGTGCTCCGTCACGAAGGCCTCGACCTGGGCGCGCGTCGGGATGCCCGCCTGACCGCCAGGGACCCTGGCCTTGAGCGCGGCGGCGGCGGCGGCGAACGTCAACCGCTCGGTCAGGCCCAGGCCGCGCGCCAGGGCCGAGGCATAGGCGCCGTGGAAGACGTCGCCGCAACCCGTCGTGTCGACGACCGTGACCCGGAAGGCGGGCAGGTGCTGCGGCGTGCCATTCATCGTGCGGTCGAGGGCCCAGCACCCCTGGTCGCCGCAGGTGACGACCGCCGTCTCCCGCTGTTCGGTCCACACCGCGTGCAGGGCGCGCACCGGGTCCGCCTCGCCCGTCAGGCGGGTGGCGAAGTCGCGGCTCAGGATCGGGTGATCGGTCAGCGCCAGCAGGTCGGCGAAGCCGGGGCCCTCGTTCCGCTCGTAGTCGGCGACGATCGGGATGCCGGCCGCGCGGGCGATGCCGGCCGCGCGAATCCCGCGCTCGGCGTGGTCGTGGTCCAGGAACAGGACGCGGGCCGAGCGGATCAGCTCGGCGTCGGGCCAGTCGGCGCCGTCGTAGGGAGCCGGGTCCTTCTCGAAGAAGATCGTCCGCGACTGCGTCTGCTCGTCGACGATGATCGTCGAGTGGATTGGCTTCCGCTTCAATCGCGGGTGCACGAACGAGAGGTCGATCCCCTCGGCCGTCAGGATGCCGCGGATGACGCTCGACATCTCGCCATCGTCGAGCACGCCGGCGTAGGCGCATCGTGAGCCGAGCCGGGCGGCGGCGACCAGCGCGGTGCCGGTGAGGCCCCCGCCCTGGCGGAGCCGCTGGTGGACGGCCACCTTCGACTCGGCCTCGGGGTAGCGCTCGGCGTAGAGCAGGTCGTCGACGGTGACGATGCCCAGGCCGAGCACATCGAAGCGCGGCGCGGGGTTCACAGGGTGGCCAGCCACTGGCGCATCTCCACGGGGTCCGAGCCGAACATGAGGGAACCCGGCACGATCCAGTCGGCCCCGGCGGCGGCCAGCGTCGGCACCGTGTGGCGCCGGATGCCGCCGTCCAGCTCGATCTCGGTCGTGAGGCCACGCTCGGCGATGATCGCCTTCGCGCGTCGGATCTTGTCGGGCACCGAGTCGTCCATCTCCGCGCCCTTGATGCCCATCGCCGTGCCGACGATCGTGAGCACGTCCAGGTGCGGCCAGAGCGGCTCCAGGACGTCGAGGTCCTCATCGAGCAGCAGTGACACGCCGGCCTTCAGCCCGCGCGCCCGGATGGCCTTCAGGAGGGCCAGCGGGTCGCGGGCCGAGTCGTGGCAGAAGATCAGGATGTTGGCGCCGGCCTCGGCAAACGGCTCGACCCAGGCGGCCGGGTCGGTGGTCATGAGGTGGACCTCGAACGGCACGTCGGTCTGCTTGCGGAGCTGGGCCACCAGGTCCGGGAAGAACAGCATCGTCGGCACATAATGGCCGTCGGCCACGTCGAGGTGGAACCGCTCGGAGTACGGGGCGACGCGTTTCAGGTCGGCGCCGAGGTTCGTCAGGTCGGCCGACCAGAGCGAGGTGGAACACCGGAGCATCGGCGGGCAGTCCTTGGGGCTTCGGGAGAATGGGAGAGGAGACCATCCGGGATGACGAGACCGGCCCGCTCAGGAGGCGGCGCGGCCCGAGGGTTCGGTCGGGAAGTGGCAGGCCAGGTAGTCGCCGAGCGCGGCATGCACGTCCATGCCGTGGGCCATGAAGTTGACCGCCTTGGGCGTCAGCTCGCGGAACATCGCGCCCGGGATCGCGGCGGCGATCGCCTGGCCGTAGGCGAACGGGTGGATCGGGTCCTGCCCGTTGGCGAGCACGAGCGTGGGCACGGTGATCCTCGACCAGCGGTCGGCCGGCACGCCGGGCCAGTCCCGGGCGATGCGGTCGAACTTGGCGGCGGTCTCGATGGCGCGCGGGTGCGAGAAATGACCGGCCAGGGTCTGGGCGCTGTCGGGGTTGATCGCCAGCAGGTCGCGGTAGGCGGCGGACGCCTCGAACCGCCGGCGGCCCTCGACCGGCCCGTGCGCCTGGATCAGCTCGGTGACGAGCGTGAAGATCCGTAGGTGCTCGGGGTACGGCCCGTCGAGCCAGGCGGGCCGCGAGAGGATCAGGCCGAGCAGGCGATGCGGAAACCGATCGGCGAAGTTCAGCGCGACGGCGGCCCCCATGCTGATGCCGCCGACGATGGCGCGCTCGATGCCGGCAGCGTCGAGGATCGCCCGCAGGTCGTCGGCGAAGCACTCGATGCGGAGGTCGTCGACGGGGCCGAGCGGTCGGGTGGCGCCATGGCCGCGGAAGTCGAACGAGAGCAGGCGGTAGCCGTGGGGGGTCTGGAACAGCGTGGTCGGCTGGCTCGTATCGCCGCCCAGGCCGTGCTGGATGATCAGCGGAATTCCGTGCCCCTGATCGACCAGGTGGAACGTGATCCCCTCATGCTCGACGCTCTGGCTCACCATGCTGGTCCTCCGTGGCCGTCTGACGTGCTGGGATCCGGCGGAGAGGGCCGTTCGGTGCACGATCCGGGAAGGTCGTGTGGCACGGTCGATCGAGACGCGTCAGATCCCGGCGAGCACCCCGCGCAGGTAGGCCACGCTGGTGGGGACCTGATCCTCCGTGAGCCCGTGCAGGATCAGGGGGCCGTGGTAGCCGACCCGCTTCAGGCCGGCCAGGTAGCGGGGAAAGTCCAGCTTCCCCGTGCCCGCGGCCGCATCGCCGGCGGCACCGTCGCGATGCAGATCCTTGGCGTGAGCCAGCGCGAGGTGCGGGCCCAGCAGCTCGACCGCCTCGTCGAGGATCTGGTCCATGCGCGACAGGCTGCCGGCGGGGAAGATGTTCGCCGGGTCGATGACCACCTTGAGATGGGGCTGGGGACCGCCCAGCCGCTCGATCAGCCGGACGGCCTCGGCCGGCGAGTCGACGACGTTGGCCAGCTCGGGCTCGAACGCGACGACCATCCCGTGATCGGCCGCGATGGTCTGCGCCGCGCCCATGGCGTCGACCAGATCCTCCCAGGCGGCCCACGACGTGTTGCTGGGGTGCGCCCGCCACATGTCGTCGCGGTCGCGGGTGCCGGAACACAAGGTGATGACCGACGTACCCAGCCGCTCGCAGGCCCTGGCCAGCACGCGGAGGCGGTTGAGGCCGTCGCGGCGGCGGTCGTGCTCGGGATGGATCATGTTGTAGGTGCCCGAGATCGCCGCCATGGTGAGCCCACGCCCGGCGCAGGCGGCGGCGATCCGGTCGCAGAGCGCCGGGTCGATCGCCTCGGGCAGGGTCGGCAGCCCGACGATCGACAGGTTGAACTGCACGTGCGTCAGCCCGGCGTCGCGGACGGCGTCGAGCGTTTCCTCGACGGTCGGGCGGACGAACGTCTTGGCGAAGATGCCCAGGGGCAGGCTCATGGGTCAGACGCCTCCCGTGACGCTCGCCAGGCTCACCCACTCGCCCGACTCGACCGATCGGGCGATGGCGATCATCGCCCGCATCGCGGCCAGGCCGTCGTCGACCGAGGCGCCTTGCAGGGGCGTGCCGTTCAGCACGCTGTCGGCGAACGCCTCGACCTGGCGCTTGTACGTGTGCGCGTCCTCGCCGAGCGGGCTGCGGTACGTGCGGTCGCTCTCGGAGAAGCAGCGCACGTCGCTGGCCTTGTGGAACCAGGGAAGGTGCGTGTGGCACTCCACGCTGCCGCGCTCGCCGTAGGCGATGAACCCCTCGTTGAAGTCGCCGCGGATCGGGATCGTCAGGTCGAGGTGCCCCAGGGCCCCATCGGCGAAGGCGACCTCGATGAACCAGCAGTGGGCATCGAACCGGGCCAGGTGCCGGGCCCGCACGGCGTCGATCGGCCCGCCCACGAACCGCGCCGTATCGACCAGGTGGCTACCGTGGGTCAGCACGAAGTAGCGGCGCCTGTCCGCCTTCGGGTTCCCCTCGGGCCGGCGCGCCTGCGGGCTCGTGAGCGGGATCGGCTGGAGGTTGTCGGTCATCGTGTAGCGGTGCGTGGAGTCGCAGTACCACGCCTTGAGCGCCATCAGGCCGCCCATCTCCTCGCGGGCGAACTTGGCGGCGTAGGCGACCCCCGGATCGAACCGGCGGTTGTTGCCGACCTGGAGCACCAGGCCGCTGGCGCGCACGCGGTCGCGGAGGGTCGCGCACTCCTCGACCGTGACGCCCAGCGGCTTCTCGACCAGCACCGGCTTGCCCGCCTCGATCGCCTTCAGCGCCATGGCGACGTGGTACTGGTCGGCGATGCCGATGAGCACGGCGTCGACGGCCGGGTCGGCGAGCATGGCGTCGAAGTCGTGGTAGACGGAGTGCGGCTGGTGCTGCGCGGCCATGCGCGCGGTCAGGTCGGGCGCCAGGTCGCAGAGGGCCTGGAGCTCGACGTTGCGGGCCTTGCGGCAGGCGTCGAAGTGGGCGAACTGGGAAATCGGGCCGCAGCCCAGCACGCCCACCCGCAGCCGCCGGTCGTCCTTGGCGATCATGTCAGCTCACCTGCCCCGGGTACCGCTGCTTGAGCGCCGAGCTCAGGGCCTTCAAACCCTTGCGGCGGGCCAGGTCGACCAGCGCCGCCAGGTGCTCCTCGGTCGGCACGTCGCGGAGGGCCCCTTCGCGGTGGATGTCGAGGACCTGGAGCATGGCCTCGGTGCCGTAGGCGGGGTCGGCCTTGCCCTGGTCGTTCTTGATCGAGTTGATCGCCGAGCCGGCCAGGAACAGGATGTTCTCCATGATGCCGGCGTCCTCGGCCTGCACCAGGTTGAGGATCAGGTTGCCCTGGTCGAGCGCCCCGGCGCGGGTGATCATCGTCGGGTTGATGCCGGCGACCGGCTTGCTCAAGGCGTGCTCGGAGGCGACCCACTCGGCGCCATAGGGGCGCAGGAACGGGGTGCCGGGCTTGATCGGGGCGGTCTGGCGGAAGTCGATGCCGTCGAGGCGGGCGAGGAAGTCGATCACCTCGCGCCAGATGGCCCGCGTGCGGGTGCCGATGCCCGCGTTGTGGCCGTAGATCGCCGGCGGCACGGGCCGATTCTTGGTGGCCTCGCGGATCATCCGCACGGCGCCGCCGGCGTAGGTCTCGCTGAACATGACGCCGTTGGCGCCGGCGTCGAGCACGGCGTTGACCGTCTCGACGATCTCGTGCGGGGCGCCCGTGATGTGCGGGGCGAAGACGAGGCCCATCCCCTCGCGCTTGTGCTTGATCTTCTCGATCGCGGCCAGGGCCTTGCGGGTGCGCTCGGCGACGGGGGAGTAGTCGAGGTTCGGGTAGAGGTCCTCGTCCTCCTTGATGAACATGAGCAGCGGGCAGCCGGCGACCTCCTCGACGATCCGGCCCACGTCGTCGGCGGTGATGCCGGCGGTCGGCTTCAGGATGGTGCCGAAGGCGGGCTGATCGGGGGCGAAGCCGGTGAGCTTGCGGAGGCCCTTCGGGCCGTGCGCCGGGCCGGGGAACGTCTTGAGGACCTTCTCGGGGATTTGCAGGCTGACGAGCCGGGCGTCCTGGTTCTCGAAGACGTCGAAGATGATGGCGCCGGCGACGGTGTGCAGGATATCGCAGGAGGTGAGGTGGCCGTCCCCCTGGAGCATCATCTTGAGCGGGAAGGCGACGTGCAGCAGGCCGAGGCGGCCGGTGGAGTCCCAGGCGTCGACGCCAGCAGGGCGGGCGCTGCAGGCCTCGAGGAGCGAGCCGGGGGGCGGGTTCTTGATGCCGCTGGTGGCGTGGTAGCTGATCTCGCTGACGGCGTCGGCGAGCTTGTTGGTGCGGAAGGCGAAGAAGTAGGTGGCGACGATGTGGTCGTCGACCTCGGGGGCGGGCTTCGCCGCCAGGCGGTCGGCCACGATGGCGCGGAGCTGCTCCTCGCGGCGGTCGAGGTCGTACCAGAGGTCGTTGAGCACGGCGTCGGAGAGGGCGGTCATCGGTGGCTCACCGGCGAGGGAGGGGTTCGGTCCGGGGCAGTCGGCCCCGGGCGCAGGGCGATCGGGGCCCGCGGGCGCGCGAGCGGTCCGGCAGGAGGCCAGTATGCGGGCACGCCGCGGCCAGTCAAGGGCCCAAGGGCCGGCCGATCGGCGCCGGCGGCGGGGCGGGTCGGCTCAGGTGACGGCCGAGGCGGCGGCCGCGAACTGGCTCCAGGTGCCGCGCTCGAGGATCTCGGCGATCGCCGCCACGGCCTCGTCCAGCTCGTCGTCGCGGTTGTAGAAGTGCGGCGACAGCCGGATGCCGGCCCCCGGGCGGTAGTCGCACACGATGTCGCGGGCCTTGAGCGCCCGCGAGACCTCGGCCCCGTGAGGTACGTCGAAGGCCACGGTCCCGGCCCGGCGCTCGGGGTCGGCCGGGGTGGTCACCCGGTACCCGCGCTCGCCGGCCAGGGCGATCAGCCGGCCGGTCTGCCGCAGCGACTTGGCCCGGATCGCCGCCAGGCCGATCTGGTTGATCAGGTGCAGGCCCGGCTTCGCCGCGCAGAGCGCGGGGATCGCGGGCGTGCCGTGCAGGAACCGCCAGGCGTCCTCCCGGCGCTCCAGGGTCGGCTCGAACCCGAACGGCCGCACGCTGCTCATCCAGCCGGCCAGCCGGGGGTGGAGCTGCGATCGGAAGTCGGGCCGGACCCAGAGGAACGCGGTCCCCGGCCCGCCGCAGAGCCACTTGAGGCAGCCGCCGAGGTACACGTCGGCCCCCAGCGCCTGCACGTCGACGGGGATCGAGCCGACGGCCTGGTAGCCGTCGAGGATCAGGGCCGTCCCCACCTCCCGGCAGCGGGCGGCGATCGGGGCGACGTCGTGGATGTACGAGCTCTTGAAGAGCACGTGCGAGAGGTTCACGAACGCCGTCCGCTCGTCGATCGCCCCGACGATTCGCCCGGTGTCGACCGTGATCCCGTCGTCGGTCGGCACCGTCACGACCTCGACCCCGTGCGCCTTCAGGCCGTCGAGCTGGTACAGGATCGACGGAAAGTGCATGGCGTCGGTGACGACCTTGCGGCGGGGCCCCTGCCAGTCGAAGCCGCTGAAGACCACGGCGTGGGCCAGGGTCACGTTCGGCTGGAACACGACCTCGTCGGGCCCGGCGCCGATCAGGGGGGCGACGCGGTCGCCGAGGCGGGCCGACAGCTCCCACCAGCCCTCCTCCCAGGCCCGCACGCCGCGGTTGGCCCAGGTCTCGTAGTACGCCTCCAGGGCGTCGGCGGTGCCCTCGGGCACGGCGCCCAGCGAGTTGCTGATGAGGTAGTTGGCCCGCGACAGGATCGGGAACCGGTCGCGGTAGGCGAGCAGCGGGTCCGAGGCGTTCACGTCAGGGTCCTGATCAATCGGCCAGCGGTCGCAGCACGGCACGCACCGGGCTGGCGTCGAAGTCGAGCAGCCGCAGCGGCAGGGCGATCAGCTCGTAGCGGCCATCGGGCACGTCGGCCAGCACCAGGCCCTCCAGGATCGCCAGGTCGTGGCGGAGGCAGGCGTGGTGGCTCGGCAGGTCCTTCGAGTCGATCGGGTCGACGCTCGGGGTGTCCAGCCCCACGAGCTGCACGCCGTGCGCCGCCAGGTGGTCGACCAGCTCGGGGCTCAGGCAGGCGAAGTCGGTGTTGAAGGCGGTCGGGTCGGGAAACGTGCCGGTGCGGAACAGGACCCGGGGGGCCTCGATCGGCCCGGTCAGGTGCTCGGGCCGGATCCGCTCGCCGCGCCCGACCGCCACGCTCAGGACCTGGCACGGGCCCAGGTACGGCCCGAGCGGCCGCTGGCCGATGCCGGCGGCGCCCCGGCCGTAGTGGCTGGGGGCGTCGGCGTGGGCCCCGAGGTGCACGGTGGCCGTGAGGGTCGAGAGCGTGATCGTGTCGCCCCGCGCCAGGTCGAGCAGGACCTCCCGGCGCAGGGGGGTGTCGCCGGGCCAGACGCCGGTGGCGGCCGTCAGCGGCGGCGAGATGTCGTACAGCGGGGCGCTCATCCGCGGCCGCCCTCACAGCAGGTCTCGCAGATCGTGTGGCAGCGAGCGCACTGGAGCTTGGCCCGCACCTCCATCAGCGGCCCGCCGCACGCCGGGCACGCCGGCCGGATCGGGCCCGCCGTGGTCACGCAGGCCGGGGCCGGGGCGGACGGCGGTGGACTGGCGGGCAGCGACTTCGGGGGTTCGGCAGACATGGGAGGCTCCGGGGACGCTCAGCCGTCGGGGACCGTCAAGACGCGGACCGGCGCCGCGGTTCAGTAGGCGGCCGACCGCTGGGCGGCCTGCCACTCCTGGATCAGGTCGAGGCACTCCTGCCGCAGCACCCCGCCGACGACCCGCAGCGGGCTGTGCCCCTGCTCGACCATGCGGGTGGCCGCGATCGGCAGCTCGCTGAAGCCGGCGGCGGCCGCGTCGGCGATCGCCGCGCCATAGACCACGCGGTCGATCCGGGCCCAGTGGATCGCGGCCAGACACATCGGGCACGGCTCACAGGTGGTGTAGAGGGTGCAGCCGTGCAGGTCGATCGTGCCCAGCGCGGCCGCGGCGCGTCGCAGGTTGTTGATCTCGGCGTGCGCGGTCGGATCGGTGTCGGCCCAGACCGTGTTGTGCGCCTCGGCCACCAGCCGGCCGTTGCGGACGACCACCGAGCCGAAGGGGGTCTGGCCCCCCTCGACGCCACGGCGGCCGACCTCGATGGCATGTCGCATCCAGATCGCGTCGTCCTGGGTCATCGCCGGCAGCCCCCAGGGTTCGACCGCGGCCGTCGGTTCGGGGGGGGAATGCGGCACGGCGGCGGTGACCCTCCACCCATTATGCAGCGCCGATGGCCGGCGGTCAGGTGTTCACGAGCCGGCCCTCGGCCCGGACCATGTCGCGGGTCATGATCGCGAAGTGGGCGTGCATCGCAGCGCGGGCGGCGAACTGGTACAGGTGCCGCAACGGCCGCCGCTCGCGGAGGAACCGACCGAGGAACTTCTTGTAGTAGGGCCGGAACGGCTTCGTGCGCGGGTCGTACCAGACGCGGTGCAGCATCACCAGCGACGCGATCAGGATCATCGCGTTCTGCTTCACGTACGTGAACGGCTTGTGCCGCCGCAGCCACTTCATCTTGGCCGCCCCCAGCGGGATCGCGCCGTCGATGTAGAGCGACTCCATCCGCTCGAAGTAGTTGGCCGGGTCGTAGAGCCGCTGCATCAGGTCGATCCAGCCGTCGCGCATCTGCTCGCGGGTCATGTTCAGAGGGATCACGTTGGTGGCGATCCGCGGGTCGTCGGCCGCGTCGTTGTCGAGCCGGCCCTCGGCCAGCAGGCGGTCGTACAGCGGCGTCTTGGGGATGGCCGAGAGCATGCCGGCCATCACGACCGGGATCCGGGCCTTGGACAGGAACTGGTACTGCCGCTCGAAGACCTCGGGGTCGTCCTGGTCGAAGCCGACGATCATGCCGGCATAGATGTCCAGGCCGGCGTCCTGCACCCGGTGCACACGGTCGAGCAAGCTGCCGCGCACGTTCTGGTACTTCTTCGTCTCACGGAGGGCGCCCTCGTCGGGGCTCTCGATGCCGACGAAGACGGTCGCCATGCCGGCCTCGGTCATGAGCTGCATCAGCTCGTCGTCCTCGGCCAGGTCGAGCGACGCCTCGGTGCCGAAGGCGACCGGGTAGCCGTGCGCCTGCTGCCAGTCGATGAGGGCCCGCAGGATGACCTTGGCGGCCTTCTTGTTGCCGATGAAGTTGTCATCGACCAGGAAGATCATCCGGACGCCCTGCTGGTACTGGGCCTCGACCTCGGCCACCACCTGCTCGGGGGTCTTGATGCGCGGCTTGCGCCCGAAGATCACGATGATGTCGCAGAACTCGCACTGGTACGGGCACCCACGTGAGGTCTGGATGCAGCCCATGGCGTACTGGTCGAACTTGACCAGGTCGTACCGCGGCATCGACGCGGCGGTCATGTCCGACTTCTCGGCCTGCTCGTACCGCGACTGCCAGGCGCCCCGCTCGTAGTCGGCCAGGAACTGGGGCCACGTCGTCTCGGCCTCGCCGATGAAGGCGACGTCGACCAGGCCCTCGAAGCGGTCGAGCCCCTCGGCCACGGTGATCCAGGGGCCGCCGGCGACGGTGAAGATCCCGCGGGCCTTGAGCTCGCCGAGGATCTCGTACATCCGGTCGCGCTGGACCGTCATGCCGGTCACGCCCACGATGTCGAACCCGCTGAGGGCGTCGAAGTCGATCTCCTCGATGCTCTCGTCGATCAGCACCACCTCGTGCCCGGGCGGGGTCAGGCCCGCGAGCACCGGCAGCGCCAGCACGGGCATGTTCGCCTTCTTGCCGAACAGGGGCAGCGCGTGATTGAAGCCCCAGAACGAGGTCTGGAACCGCGGGTTGATCAGGCAGATCCGTGCCATGAGGGACGAGGCCTTTCCGGGCAGCCGGTCGAGGGTTTCGGGCGGACGGGCGGGCGGTCGCCCGCAGGCGGCCGGGGGAAGGCGTGGGCCCACTCTAGCCGGAGAATCCCCCGCTTGACAAAGCGAAATCGAGGCCAATGCCCCGGATCGGTGCGTCGAATGCCCCGATCCGCCCGCAGGCTCGACGCCGTCGACGCCACTTACCGCGCGGCCGCCGCACCCCGCTGCAACGTCGCCACGATCGCCTCCGGGTCGTACACGCACCCGCCCCAGGTGCCGCCGCCGACGGCCTGCAGGGCCGCCCAGAGCCGCGTGTCCTCGGGCAGGTCGGGGTCGGGCGAGAGCGCCGGATGCGGCGCCCGCTCGGCCAGCAGCCGGGCCCCCGCCTCGGGCCCGAACTCGACGCCGTCGGCGCCGATCAGGTCGACGGTCCCCTCCAGCCGCACGCGGTCGACCACGATCCGGATCAGGTCACCGTCGCGCACCCGGCCCACCGGCCCGCCGGCCAGGGCCTCGGGCCCGACGTGGCCGATGCAGGCGCCGGTGGAGACGCCCGAGAACCGCGCGTCGGTGAGCACCGCCACCTCCTTGCCGAACGGCAGGTAGCGCAGGGCTGCGGTGATCTGATAGATCTCCTCCATGCCGGCGCCCATCGGGCCCCGGCCGATGAGCACCAGCACGTCGCCGGCCCGGATCGGTACCACGCCGGCCCCCTGCCCCTTGATGGCCGCGATCGCGTCGCGCTCGCGGGTGAAGACCCGCGCCGGGCCGGTCTTGCGGTACACGCCGTCGGGGTCGACGACGCTCGGATCGATGGCCGTGCTCTTGATGACCGAGCCCTCGGGGGCCAGGTTGCCGCGCGGGAAGGTGACGGTGCTGGTCAGCCCCCGCTCGCGCGCGCGGGCCGGCGGCAGGATCACGTCGTCGGGGTCGACCCCGTCCTGCTGCCGCAGCCGCTCGCGGAGCTGCCGGCGGCGGTCGCTCTGCTCCCAGGCGTCGAGCACTTCGCCCAGAGTGCCGCCGGCGACGGTCAGGACCTTGGTGTCGAGCAGCCCCAGGGCCCGCAGGTGGAGCATGACCTCGGGCACGCCGCCGGCCAGGTAGGCGCGCACGGTGGGGTGGTACTCGGGGCCGTTGGGCAGCACGCTCACGAGCCGGGGCACGGCGCGATTGACTGCCTGCCAGTCCTCGACGGTCGGGCGCCTGAGGCCGGCCGCGAAGGCGATGGCGGGGATGTGCAGCAGGAGGTTCGTCGAGCCGCCGAAGGCCGCGTGCACGACCATGGCGTTGCGGATGGCCCCGTCGGTGAGGATGTCGGCGGTGGTCCGGCCCTGCGCCGCCAGGCCGGCCACGGCGCGGGCCGAGCGGCGGCCCAGGTCGAGCCAGAGCGGCTGGCCCGAGGGGGCCAGGGCCGCGTGCGGCACCGTGAGCCCGAGCGCCTCGGCCACGACCTGGGCGGTCGCCGCCGTGCCCAGGAACTGACAGCCGCCGCCGGGCGAGCCGCAGGCGCGACAGCCCAGCTCCGAGGCCTCCTCCAGCGTCAGCTCGCCGTGCACGTAGCGCACGCCGATCGACTGCACCTTGCCCGCGTCCTCGCCGGCCGTCGGCGGCAGCGTGACGCCGCCGGGGACGAACACGGTGGGCAGGTGCTTCGAGCCGGCCAGCGCCATCAGCATGGCCGGCGCGCCCTTGTCGCAGGTGGCCACGCCGACGACCCCCTGCCGCCGGGGCAGCGAGCGGATCAGGCGGCGGAAGACGATG
>CAZUZD010000104.1:0-18032 GCA_964624465.1 uncultured Isosphaeraceae bacterium | reverse complement strand
GGGTCCAGCGCACGCCCGGCAGCTCGGGCGCCAGCGCGTGCTGGAGCGTGTCGAGGGCCGCGAGCCCGGCTTCCGGGATCGGCACCGCGACGAAGCAGCGGGTGGGGGGCGCCATCGTGGTGGCCTCGGGCGGGCCCGCGGGCCGGTGGCGGGCCCCGGACCCGGCGGGCCGACGGGTCCGGGGGCGACGGCGACGGTCAGGTCAATAGGCGTCGGCCGAGACGACCTCGCCGCCGGCGCGGGTGGCCAGGGCCTGGAAGATCCCGATCTTGGCGCCCGGCAGCAGCTTGTAGGTGCGGTTGCCATCGTCGTCGTAGATGGTGCCGATGGCGACCTTGGTGGTCGGGTCGATCGCCCAGGAATCGATGCTGTCCTTGAGGAACCGGACCGAGCCGTCGGCGAACGCCGCGTTCACGCCGCCGGGGTGGTAGCTGCCCGGGTTCATCGCCACGTAGTCCTGGTCGATCTGGTTCGGGTCGTTGGGGTTGAGCACCCGCCGCCAGGCGTTGGGCGGATAGTACGCCTCCAGCAGCGAGTCGGTCCAGTAGCCCGAGTTCCAGTAGTGGTAATAGTCGCGCTGACCGTAGTCGGCGCCCGAGGGGAGAGCGGCGTGCACGTGCTCGGAGAAGAGCATGGTCTGGCTGGTGCCGTCGCTGAGCTCGGAGACGCGGTGGCTGGCGTGGGCGTGGATGCTGCCGTTGAGGTTGGCCAGCCGCAGGGCGTAGGTCGGGTCGGTCAGCCGCAGCGAGAGGTTCCAGGTGCCGACCACGCCGCCGTAGCTGGTGAAGGCCTGCTTCCAGATCCCGTCGGCGCCGTAGGTCTCGGCCACGAAGGCGGTCGTCAGCTGCGCGACGCCCGGGTCGCTGGGGCACCAGAGGGTGCTGATCCCGATGCCGCCGACGGTGGCGTTCTCGGGCATGTAGATTCCGATGTCGAAGTTCACGGCGCTGAGCGCCTGGGTCTGCTCCATCGAGCCGGCAAGGTGCACGAACGGGCTGAAGCCCCAGCGGCTGCCGCCGCTGGTGGGCAGCCGGCTGAAGGTGCCCGGCGGCAGCACGCCGTGGCTCGACTCGTAGGTGGCGGCCGCCAGGGCGAGCTGCTTCAGGTTGTTCGTGCACTGCGCGCGCCGGGCGGCCTCGCGGGCGCTCTGCACGGCCGGCAGCAGGAGGGCGATCAGGACGCCGATGATGGCGATGACCACCAGCAGCTCGATCAGCGTGAAACCCGAAGGACGGGCCGGGCGGCGGGGACTGGGGCGCATGATGGGGGGTTCCGGGGGAACTTCGAGGGGGTCGGGACGGCGCACGACGTCGCGGGCCGGTCCCGGATCGGGGGCGCGAGCGAGCCCGGGAGAGGCGGGCTGCGGGCTCACGCCGCGACGGGGTCGGTGCCCACCGGGACGGGGCTGCGCCCGGATTGGCACTCGGTTCCATCTGAAAAGAGCGTCAACCCGGCGCGATCCGGCTCAGGGATGGCCGGGCACCGGCACGGTTCCGCCGCCGGTCCGCCAGCGGCCACGGTCGGTGGGCCGAGCGGTCAGGTCGGCGAGCCTGGCGGTGAACTCCCGGCGCGGGAGCTCGCGGGCCCCCAGGCTGAGCAGGTGCTCGGTGGTCACCTGACAGTCGATCAGCTCGACGCCACGGGCCTGGAGTTCCCCCACCAGGCCGGCCAGGGCGGCCTTGGAGGCGTCGCTGCGGCGGCTGAACATCGACTCGCCGAAGAAGCACCCGCCCAGGCAGATGCCGTACAGGCCGCCGACCAGCTCGCCGTCGGCCCAGCTCTCGGCCGAGTGGGCGTAACCCATCTCGTGCAGCCGGGTGTAGGCGTCGAGGATCTCCTCACTGATCCAGGTGCCGTCCTCGTGCGCCCGCTCGATGGTGGCGCAGCCGAGCATGACCTCGCGGAACGCGGTGTCGACGCGGAACTCATAGGTCCCCTTGCGGAGGGTGGCCCGCAGGCTCCGCGACACCTTCAGCTCGCCCGGGAACAGGACGAGTCGGGGGTCCGGGCTCCACCAGAGGATCGGCGGCTCGTCGTACCAGGGGAAGATGCCCCGGCGGTAGGCTTCCAGCAGCCGCGCGGGCCGCAGGTCGCCGCCGATGGCGAGGATCCCCTCGGGCTCGGCCTCCTCGGGGTCGGGGAACACGACCGACGGGCCGAGCCAGTACACGGGCATGGCGGTCGCGCTCCGCGGGGAGTCGGGGTCTGGATGCGGCCGACGCCGGCGCCCGCCCTCGGGGGGCCGGCGTCGGCGTCGGCAGGGAGACGGGGGTCGGGCGCGGGTCCGGCTCACGCCGAGAACAGGGCCTCGACGGCCGCGTCCTTGCCGAAGTTCTCGGCGAACCGCGCGGCGAACTCGGGGCGGGTGTACGTGTGGTTCTGGGTGCCGGAGTGCTCGATGGCGTACACGGCCGTGAGCGCGGCCACGCGGCCGGCCGAGGGCCAGGGCAGGCCGTGCTTCAGGCCGAAGATCAGGCCCGAGCGGTAGGCGTCGCCGGCGCCGGTGGGGTCGACGACCTTCGTCGGCTTCGCCGCCGGGATCTCGAACTCCTCGCCCTCGACCGTGATGAGGCAGCCGGCCTCGCCCTTGGTCATGACGGTCACCGGCACCCGGCGCCGCAGGGCGTCCTCGGTGGTGCCGAGCTTCTCGGCCATCATGCCGAACTCGTAGTCGTTGCCGGTGAGGATCTTGGCGCCCTGGAAGCCCTCGTCGAGCTCCTCGGCCGACATGCGGGGGGCCTGCATCGAGGGGTCGTAGAGGTACGGGATCTTGGCGTCGAGGCACTCGCGGGCGGCGCGGCGCATGGCGGCCGGATCGTTGGGGGCGATGACGACCAGGTCGCGGCTGTTGAGGTCCAGGTCGTGCAGCGAGATCGACGCGGCGTGCGCCATGGCCCCCGGGTAGAAGGCGGTGATCTGGTTGTCCTGCATGTCGGTGTTGATGAAGCAGGAGGCGGTGAAGTCGCCCGAGATCACCTTCACCGGCTTGGTGTCGACGCCGTGCTGGTCGAGCCACTGGCGATACTCGCCGAAGTCCTCGCCGACGGCGCCCACCAGCTCGGGCCGCTCGCCGAGCAGGGCCAGGTTGAAGGCGATGTTGGCCGCCGTGCCGCCGCGGAGCCGCTTCAGCGAGTCGACCAGGAACGACACGCTGAGGATGTGCATCTTCTCGGGCAGGATGTGGTCCCGGAACTTGCCCGGGAAGACCATGATGTAGTCGTAGGCAATCGAGCCGGTGACGACGATGCGCATGGGGACCTTCTGCTTCGGTGGTTCAGGACGCGTAGGGTCCGCTGTGCGGACCGTTCGGAACAAGGTCCGCACAGCGGACCCGACGGGATGTTCAACGGTTCGTGATGCCGACGCGGGTCCAGACGCCGACCCGGTCGTGGCCCGGGATCGGATCGGTTCAGGAGGCGTTCAGGAGGGCGAGGGTCTCGGCGATCCGGCGGCGACAGGAGTCGCGGCCGAGGATGACAAGGCAGTCGTAGAGGCCGGGGCCGACGCCCTGGCCGGTGGTGGCGACGCGGAGCGGGTTGACCACGTCGCCCATCTTGCGGCCGGTGCGCTCGGCGAAGGCCTGCACGGCCTGCTCCAGCGTCGCCAGGTCGTAGGGCTCGACGGTCGCCAGCAGCTCGTCGAGCTCGGTGAGCAGGGCGGGCACGCCGTCCTTCCTGAGCCGCTTCTTCACGGCGTCGGGGTCGTGCGTGAGGGTCTCGGTGAAGAAGTAGCGGCCCATCTTGAGGATGTCGGAGAAGACCTTCAGGCGGTCGCCGAGGGCCTCGATGACCTGGGCGACGCGGGCGCGGGTCGGCTCGTCGAGCGGCTCGGTGACCAGGCCCTCGCGGACCAGGTACGGCGTGACGCCGGCGATCTTGGCGTCGAGCGGCTCGCGCTTCATCCACTCCGACTGCACCCAGAACAGCTTGTCCTGGTCGTACGACGCCGGCGAGCTGTTGACCCGGTCGAGGGTGAACTTCGCGATCAGCTCGTCGCGGCCGAACAGCTCCTGGCTGTCGTCGAAGCTCCAGCCCAGCCGCGCCAGGTAGTTCATCATCGCGCCCGGCAGGTACCCGCGCTCGACGTACTGGTGCAGCAGGATCAGGATGCCCTTCTGCTCGTACTCGGCGGTCTTCCGCTTGGACATCTTCGACTTCGAACCCGGCTCGGCCACGTACGGGATGTGGGCGAAGGTGGGTAGCGGCGCGCCCAGGGCCTCGAACAGGAGCAGCTGCGGGAAGGTGTTCGAGAGGTGCTCCTCGGCGCGGACGACGTGCGTGATCTGCATGTCGACGTCGTCGACGGTGCTCGCGAAGTTGTACAGCGGCGAGCCGTCGGGCCGGACGATCACGAAGTCGCCGATCTCGTCGGTGCTGAACTGCACCGGGCCCTTGACGGCGTCCTGGAGCACGAGCATGCGGTGCGGGGGCACCTCGAACCGCAGCGCGTAGGAGCGGCCCTCGGCGTCGAACTGGGCGAGCTCGGCCTCGGTGTACGGCTTGCGGCGGAACCGGTAGGCGCGCTTCTCGCGCTCGGCGGCCGTCTTGTCGGCGGCGCGCTCGGCGTCGGTGGAGTAGTCGCGGTAGACGTGGCCCGAGGCGATGAGCTGCTCGGCCGCGGCGCGGTACTTGTCGGTCCGCTGGGACTGGTAATACGGGCCGTGGGGGCCGCCGACCTCGGGGCCCTCATCGAAGTCGATGCCGATCCAGCGGAAGCCGTCGAGGATGCGCGCGACGGCGTCCTCGACGTGGCGCTGCTGGTCGGTGTCGTCGATGCGCAGGATGAACTGGCCGCCGTGGTGGCGGGCCAGCAGCCTGTTGAACCGGGCGGTCCGCACCCCGCCGTTGTGCAGGAAGCCCGTGGGGCTGGGGGCGAAGCGGGTGCGTACGGTCATGGGGCTCGTCGGGGGCTGGGGACGCGTCGGGGGGCCGCCGGTCCAGGGCGGGCCGGGCGGGCGGTCCGAACCTGGGGGGTCCCCGGACCGAAACCGCGCCCCGATCGGGAGAACGGTCCACGACGATAGGCGGTCCGGGCCCGATTTGTCAACGCGCCGCGACCCCCACAGTGGCGGCCGCGGCGCGTCGTCGAATCGGAGACCGGCGGCTCAGGCCAGCGGTCGCCGCCAGCCGATCGTCACGGTCAGGCGGGTGGGGTGGGTCGACGACAGGTCGGTGCTGTTGTTCCCCTGGTCGTCGTACGCGAACCCGTACGCCAGGCCGCCGATCGAGACCGTCGGCTGGTGCAGGAACGCGGCGTACCAGTTCGCCGCCGTGCCGGTGGGGTAGTACGTCGTCGGGTCGGTCCAGGTCCGGTACGGCTTCAGGGCCACGCCCCGGTTCATGGCCGCGACGACCTGGTTCTCGATGTTGCCCAGGATCTTCTGCGCCCCCTCGTCGGTCGGGAACCGATCAGCGCTGTCGGCGAAGACCCACGAGTTGGCAAAGACCTGCCAGGTGGCCCGCCAGTCGGGCACGGGCTGGCCGGGGGCCCACTGGATCAGCGGGTTGTACGGGGAGTACACGTCGAAGACCCGGTCCTTCTGGCTGCCGTCCTGGCCGACGAACCGCAGCACCGTGTAGGTCGCACCGTTCTGGGTCGTGGTGGTGACGGTCCCCTTGAAGGTGAACGCCGCGCCCTGGGTGAACTCGACGGCGGGCGCCGAGGTGTAGCCGGATCCGGGGTCGGTCAGCAGCACGCCGGTGACCCGGCCGGTGGCGTCGAGCTGGGCCACGCCGGCCGCCCCCGAGCCCCCGCCGCCGGTGAGGATGACATTGGGCGGGAACGGGTAACCGAGGCCCGACTGGGTCACGGCGATCGCCTTGACCCGGCCCTGGGTGTCGAGGCTCGCCGTGGCGGTCGCGACCTTGGTGGGGGCGCTGGGGTAGTTCAGCGTGAACTGCACCTGCGGGGCGCTGGTGTAGCCGCTGCCCGGGTTCACGATCGTGACGCCGGAGATCTGGCCCTGGGCGTTGATCGTGGCGCGGGCCGTGGCGCCGGTGCCGCCGCCGCCGGTGAACTGGACCTCGGGCGGATACAGGTACGCGGCGCCGGGGTTGGTGACCGTCACGGCGGCGACCCCGCCCTGGCCACTGAGGCTGGCGGTCGCGGCGCCGAACTGCGCGGGGGCCAGCTCGGGCACCTGGAGGGTGACGCTGTAGCCGGGGGCGAAGACGGCGTTGATCGTCGACTTGAAGTAGCTGCCCAGCGGGTCCGCCTGGTTCAGCAGCACGTAGTTCGACGGGGCCATGATCCGCAGCGGGCCGCTCAGGCCCGAGGGGGAGGCGGCCAGCAGGTTGCGGAACAGCGGCTGGTTCTGCGCCGTCAGGTAGCTCTGGTAGGCCGAGAGCAGCGCGTCACGGGCGGGGAAGATGCCGGCGCCGGCGGTGTTCTTCGGGTCGGCCGGCACGACCTGGAGCGTGTGCGGGATGCCGATCTGGTCGACCTGCGAGACGTCGGTGTTCACATACGTGACGCCCGTCGCGGCCGGCACGTTCATGGTGAACTCGGCGAAGTCCCAGTAGACCCAGGTGTTCGGGTCGGAGCCGTTGCTGGGGCTGGGGGCCGCCACGCCGCTGATCTGCACGTCGGCGGTGGCCGTGGCCCCGGCGCCGGTGCCGCTGCTGACGATCGTGACCCGGGGGGCCGCCAGGTACCCCGAGCCGGTGTTCCGGAGCGTCAAGGCGGTCACCTGGCCGCCGCTGACCGTGGCGTCCACCTCGCCGTTGACCCCGCCGCTGAACAGGAGCGTGGGCGGAGACAGGTAGCCGGAGCCGGGGTTGGTCACGATCACCGACTGGACCGTCGCGCCGTTCATCACGACCCTGGCCGTGGCGCCCGTGCCGCCGCCGCCGACGAGCTGCACCGTCGGGGCCGAGGTGTACCCCGAGCCACCGGCGTTGACCGTGATCGGCCCGACGCCGTAGGTCAGCCGCGCGGTGGCCGTGGCGCCCGTGCCGCCGCCGCCGACGAACGCGACCGTCGGCGGTGAGCTGTACCCCTGGCCGGGGTTGGTGATGAGCAGCCCCGTGACCTTGCCGCCGACGACCACCGCCTCGGCCGACGCGCCCGTGCCAGAGCCGCCGCCGGTGAACGTGACCCTCGGGCCCTGGGTGTAGCCGGTCCCCTTCTGGGCGACCTTGAGGTTGGTGATCTGGCCAGCGGCGGTGATCGCCACCGTGCCCGTGGCGCCGGTGCCGGCGCCGGCGATCGTGACGGTCGGCGCCGTCGTGTACCCCTTGCCCGGGTTCGTGATGGTCAGCGCGGTGACCTGGCCATTGGCGTCGACCGTGGCCGTGGCGGCCGCACCCGTGCCACCGCCGCCGGTGAAGCGCACGGTCGTCATCCGGGCGTAGCCCGAGCCGGCGGCCGTCACGTTGAGCGCCGCGACGACGCCGGTGCCGAGGGTGGCGGTCGCGACCGTGCCGCCGCTGAGGCTCACCGTGGTCGTGTCCTGCGCGTAGCCGGTGCCGCCGCTGGTCACGGCCAGGCCGCTCTGGGTCAGGCCGACGTTGACCGGCAGCACCGGCGGGGCGCCCAGGCCGAAGTAGATCTGGCCCGACTGGATGGCCGTCGAGTTCGGCATCTCGACCCCCTGGGGGGCGTCGCGCAGCGTGTAGGTGGGCACCACCGTCAGCGCGGTCTTCGTGGCCGCGTTCCAGAGCGAGTGCCCGGCGCCGGTCGTGTCGTAGTAGGCCCAGCCGGCCGGGTTGTGCGCCGGATCGACGAACCGGGCGTCCTTGCCGTAGACGGCGAAATACACCTGGTTGTCGGCGACCGCCGGCACCGCGCCGGCCGCCGTGCCGGTGGCGTTGACGAGCTGGAGCGTGATCGTCTGGCTGGCCGCGCCGGCGCTGGCGGTCGCCAGGCTCACGTCGCCGGCGCCGATGACGCCGTTGCGGTTCAGGTCATACGTGGCCAGCAGCGCCCCCGGCCGGCCCAGCAGGGCGCGGAGCTGGCTCAGGTCGGCCCCGTCCACCTTGCGGTCGCGGTTGAAGTCGGCAGTGAGGCGGGCCTGCACCACGTAGGCGCCCGTCGAGCGGCCGTTGCGGCCGCGAACCTCCAGGGTGTAGTCGCCCGGCCGGAGCCAGACGACCGCCGACTGCCCCCGCGCCGTGGCGAGCTGGGGCGCGCCCACGGCGCGGCCGTCGGGGCCGATCAGCCGGAAGGTGCCCGGCCGCAGCGTGCTGCCGTCGGGCGCCTGGACCTCGATGGTCAGCAGCGAGCGTCCCGAGGCCGAGGGCCGGAGCCGGTCGCTGCCCAGCCGCAACGGCACGCGATCGGCCTCGCCGGCCGCGTCGATCGACCCGCCGAGCGTGATCAGGGCGCCGGGGTTCAGCCCGGTGGCGAGCAGGGCGCGCGACTCCATCGGCTCCAGCGCGGGACGGGACGACCGGGGACGCAGGCGGTGGGGGAAGCGCGGCATCGGGCGGACTCCGGAGTCGATCCGCGGCGTCAGGGGCGCGAGCGACCACCCTCGGGTCGGGGCCCCGCCACCTGCGGGAGGCCACCAGCTCGCGCCTGCGTGCATGATCGATGGACGGAATCCTGACTGAGTCAAGTCCCATGAGTCAAGCGTCTTGAAATGAAGATTCTTGAGCATGCGGGGTCGACCCTGGATGGTTCGCCCCAGGGTGGTCGCGGCCGGAACTGGCGACGCCGGCGTCAGGCCGAGGCGGCGCTGCGCAGGGGCGGGGGCGTCGGTCGGTGGCGGTCATCGCAGTCGAACGGCTTGGCATAGCCGAGGGCGCGGAGAACCTCCAGGACCTCGCTCCAGGTGGGGAAGTTGCGGCCGCTGCGGTGCTTGTACTCCTGCATCGCCTGCATGAACTCCCACTCGTCGGCGGAGTACTCGCGGTCGCAGGTCGACGGGTCGATCAGCCGCCGCCGGCCGCTGATCTGACGGGCCTGCGCAGCGCGCAGGGCCTGGGCCGAGGCGCGGGCGTCGTTCCAGGCGGGAGGCGTGGGGTCGCCCGGGGCGGGCGGGGCCGGGGTCGGGGTCGGGGGCGAGTTCGCGGCCAGGTCGGCGGCGGTGGCGAGGATTCCGGGTCCATCCACGGCGGTGACAGGCTTCATCGGGGCGCTCTCCTCATGGAGTCCGGCAGTCCAGGGGCCCGGCGATCGGCACCTCCTTGCCGTCGATCGCGACGCGACCCGGTCCCGGGGGGGACCTGGGGAAATCCGGAACGCGAGCCGGGGCAGGGCCCGCCGGTCGTCGGCGACAGGGCCGGACCCGGGTTCACGGTCCAGGGGTGGGGGCGCCGGAGGGCCCGCCCCGGTCGTGGCGGCGGCCCTCCCGGCCCCCGCTCGACCGACCCGGCGCCGCCGCCGGGCCTCACCCGTGGAAGACTCTAAGCCAGCGCCTGTGCCACGGGGGTGGGCACGACACCCCGATCCCGGGAGATTTCCGGGCTTCGCCACCCCCGGCCGCCCGCGGGTTCACCCGGGTCCACGCGGCCGGCAGGGTCCGCCGCGTCGCGCGCGCCGCCGGCCGCGTTCTCGCTACAACCGGCCCAGGGCGACGATCCGCCCCGGGGAGGCGACTGCCAGGCGCCGGGGTGCTCAAGCCGGCGTTGCGGCCCGGTCGAACTCAGGGACGGGTGCGAAGGCCCGCCGGGCGACCGGGGGTCCAGTCGATCGCACCACCCAGACACGCACAGCACGCGAAGCGAAGGGAGAGGGAGCGATGAGCGACGGGCAGGAGACGCCCCACCTGGACATGATCCGCTGGACCTTCACGACCGACGCCTCCAAGAAGGCGGAGATCGAGACCTACCTCGGCGAGTCCGGCATCGAGCTGCTCGACCGTGGCGAAGGCAACTTCGTCGCCATCTGGGACGAGCCCGAGGGCGACGTCGACGAGGTCATCGAGGGTCTGTGGGAGGCCCTCGGGAGCACCTTCGAGGTGACCCACGAGGAGTTCCGCCGCACCGACCTGTCCGTCTACGAGCACGAGGCCACCGACGGCACCGAGCAGGCCGCCGCCTGAGCGCCCGCCCGAATGCCCTCGCCTCGAGACCGATCCCGGCCCCGGCCCGCCCCTCCCCGGGCGGTCTCGGGGCCGGCTCGCATGGGGGAGCCGGCTGGCCCGGATCACCTCACGATGCGCGTTCCGCCAACCGGGCCGGATGCCTCGGTCCGGCCGGCGCGGCGGGGGCGATGTCGGGCGCGGTCAGGTGCCGGGGCAGGAGCTTCCAGACGACCAGGCCGAGGGCGACCAGGGCGAGGCTGATGTCCTGCGAGATCGTCAGCCCGGCGAGGTACCGGCCGTCGGCGTCGCCCCGGAAGAACTCGGTGGTGAACCGGGTGACGGGGTAGGCGATCATGAGCAGGGTCATCACCTCGCCGTCCCGGCGCCGGCGGGGGGCGTAGGCCAGCAGCAGGGCCAGCAGCGCCAGGCCGGCGGCGGCGAGGTACAGCTGCTTGGGGTGCACCGGCAGCGAGAGCAGGGCCCCGGGCCCGATCCAGCCCGCCTCGACGTGCCGCTCCCAGGCGTGGGTGCCGGCCGGGAACTGCACGGCCCAGGGCACGCTCGTGCACTCGCCGAAGCAGCAGCCGTTCAGGAAGCAGCCGATCCGACCCAGCACGATGCCCACGCAGAGCGCCGGCGCCACCGCGTCGGCCGTGGCCAGGAACGGGAACGGGTTCCGCCACCAGTAGATCAGCGAGCCGACCAGGCCGCCCAGGATGCAGCCGTAGAACAGGATGCCCCCCTGCCAGATCGCGAAGATCTGCGCCGGCGACTCCAGCACCCCCGGGTTCTGGAGCACGAACAGCACCCGCGCCCCCACGATCCCGCCCAGGAACAGCCAGGCGGCCAGGCCGTGGATCACGTCCGGGTCGAGGCTCATCCGGCGCGAGCGCCAGAGGGCCATGCCGAAGGCCGAGAAGCACGCCAGGCCCAGGAACAGGCCGAAGCTGTGCACGGCCAGCCCCGTCCCCGGCACCGTCAGCAGCACCCGCAGCATGGCGTCCCGCCCTCCCTGGCCCGCCGTCTCTCGATTCCAGAACCGCGCCGCAAGATGCCCGAAACCGCCCGACCCGGCAAGCTCAAGCGCCGCCGTCCCGGGAACCCTGGCGGGCCGCGGGGGCCGGGGAACCCAGGTCAGCCGTTGAATCGGGGGGCCGAACCTGTCAGGCTGGGCGGACTGGCCCGCGTGGCCCCGCGGAGCCGTCCAGGTCCCGACCCGGGCGACTGGCCGACCGGGGCTCGAGGCTCTCCGTCCGTCCGGCTTTGTTGGGGCTGCTCGCGATGTCCGATCTGCTGATCCCGGCGACCGTCATCGGCAGCTGGTCGTTCCCCGGCTGGTACGCCCAGTTCATCGCCGGCGTCGCCAGCGACCCCGACGCCACCGGCGCGGCTGACCGCGAGGAGGCGCTCCGCGACGCCGTGCGCCTGGCCGTCGACGACCAGCTCGCCGCCGGCCTGGACCGGATCACCGACGGCGAGATGCAGCGGGTCGACTTCAACCTCGGCTTCTACGACTACCTGACCGGCCTGGCGCCGATCCCGGTCGGTCGCAAGCTCGGGGCCCCCGCGCACGACCAGCGGAGCAAGTACACCTGCGTGGCCGAGCTGACTGCCCCGGCCGGCCTGGGCACCGTGCCCGAGTACCGCCGGTTCCGCACGCTCACCCAGGCCGCCGCCAAGGTCCCCGTGCCGGGTCCCTTCACGCTGGCCGGCTGCATCGCCGGCGGCGAGGTGTACCGCGACCGCAAGGCGGTGACCGAGGCCCTGATCCCGATCGTCAACGCCGAGCTGAAGGCGCTGGTGGCCGAGGGGGTCGAGTTCGTGCAGCTCGACGAGCCGAGCTTCGCCTGCCACCCGGCCGACGCCGACTACTTCCTCGACGTCATCGGCCGCACGGTCGCCGGGGTGAACGCCTACCGCAGCATGCACCTGTGCTTCGGCAACTACCGCGGTCGCGCCGTCGGCTGGCGGTCGTACGCCCCGCTGTTCCCGCACATCGGCCGGGTGCCGATCGAGCAGCTCGCGCTGGAGTTCGCCAGCCGCGAGCTGGCCGAGGTCGAGCTCCTGGCGCAGCTCCCCGACTCGCTCGACGTCGCCGTCGGCCTGGTCGACGTCAAGAACACCTGGGTCGAGCCGGCCGAGCTGGTGGCCGACCGGATCCGCACCGTGCTCAAGCACGTCGCGCCCGAGCGGGTGTCGATCACGCCCGATTGCGGGTTCTCGCAGACGGCCCGGCACGTCGCCGTCGGCAAGGCGGCCGCCCTGGCCGGCGGCGCCCGCATCGTCCGCCGCGCGCTGGGCCGGGAGGGCTGAGCCGTGGCCGAGACCGGTTCCCCTGGCTCCCTGATCCAGCCGGCGAAGACGGGCCCGGCGCTGGCCGACGAGATCGCCGGCACCCGGCCCGGCCCTGGCGCGCTGGCCCTGTGGTGGCTGGGCCAGAGCGGCCTGCTGATCAAGTCGGACAGCGGCACGCTGCTGATCGACCCGTACCTGTCGGAGTCGCTGACGGCCAAGTACGCCGGCACCGAGAAGCCGCACGTCCGGATGACGGCCAACCCGATCGAGCCCCGCGAGCTGGCCGGGCTGGTGGATGTCGTCCTGTGCAGCCACAAGCACTCCGACCACATGGACCCCGGCACCCTGCCGGCGCTGCTGGGGGCGAACCCCTCGGCCGAGGTGGGCGTGCCCGAGGCGCTCATGATCCACGCCGAGAAGATGGGCCTGCCGGGGTCGCGGCTGTTCGGGCTCGACGCCGGCTGGACCTACGAGCGGGCGGGGTTCCGGGTGCAGGCGCTCGCCTCGGCCCACGAGGGGCTCGACACGGATGGCTCCGGGCGCCATCTTTACCTGGGGTTCGTGGTCGAGGCGGCGGGGCGGCGGCTGTACCACTCGGGGGACACGGTGGTGTATCCCGGGCTGGTCGAGGCCCTCGGGCCCGGCCCGTTCGACCTGCTGTTCCTGCCGATCAACGGCCGCGACCCGGCGCGCGGCGTGTCCGGCAACATGACGGCCGCCGAGGCGGTCGAGCTGGCCACGGTGGTGCGACCGCGGTACGTCGTGCCGCACCACTACGACATGTTCACGTTCAACACGGTTCCGGTCGCGAGTTTCCGGCGGGAGGCCCAACGCCTGCCCGTCGGGGTCGCGGCCCACGTCCTCGACTGCGGCGCGCGCTGGGAGATCCTGCCTTGAGCGTCACCCTGGGCATCGACATCGGCACCTCGGGCACCAAGACCATCGCCATCGACGAGGCGGGGCAGATCCTCGCCAGCGCGTCGGCCGAGTATCCGTGCGACTACCCCCGCCCGGGCTGGTCGGAGCAGGACCCCGACCTCTGGTGGAGCGCCACCGTCGCCACCGTCCGCGAGGTCCTCGCCAAGGCCCACCTCAAGCCCGGCGACGTCAAGGGCGTGGGCCTCAGCGGCCAGATGCACGGCTCGGTGTTCCTCGACGCCGACGGCCGCGTGCTCCGCAAGGCCCTGCTCTGGAACGACCAGCGCACGGCCGCCGAGTGCGCCGAGATCGAGCGGCGCGCTGGCGGCCGCGAGGCCCTCGTCCGCATGGTCGCCAACCCGGCCCTCACCGGGTTCACCGCGCCCAAGATCCTCTGGCTCCGCAACCACGAGCCCGAGACCTACGCCAAGGTCCGCCAGATCCTGCTGCCCAAGGACTACATCCGCTACCGCCTCAGCGGCACCTATGCCACCGAGGTCAGCGACGCCTCGGGGACCCTGCTGCTCGACGTCGCCAACCGCCGCTGGAGCGACGCGCTGCTGGGCAAGCTCGACATCGAGCGGTCGCTCCTGCCCGACTGCTTCGAGAGCCCCGACGTCTCGTCGACCGTCAGCGCCATCGGCTCGGAGGCAACCGGCCTGGCGAAGGGGACCCCGATCGTCGGCGGCGGCGGCGACCAGCCGGCCGGGGCCGTCGGCAACGGGATCGTGCGCTCGGGTGTGGTCTCGGCCAGCATGGGCACCTCGGGCGTCGTCTTCGCCCACACCGCCGAGCCCGGGTTCGACCCCCTGGGACGGCTCCAGCGCGGCTGCCACGCGGTGCCGGGCGCCTGGCACGTGATGGGCGTGGTGCTCTCGGCCGGCGGCAGCTTCCGCTGGGTCCGCGATGAGCTGGGCGCCCTGGAGGTCGAGGCCGCGCCGGCGCGCGGCGTCGACCCGTACGAGCTGCTCTGCCAGGAGGCCTCGCTGGCTCCGGCCGGCTGCGAGGGGCTGTTCTTCCTGCCGTACCTGACCGGCGAGCGGACCCCGCACTTCGACCCCCAGGCCCGCGGCGGCTGGATCGGCCTGACCGTCCGCCACGACCGCACGGCGCTGATCCGCTCGGTCCTCGAGGGCGTCACCTACGCCATGCGCGACAGCCTGGAGCTGATCCGCGAGATGGGCGTCGACCTGGCGCAGATCCGGGTCTCTGGCGGCGGCGCCCGCTCGGGCCTCTGGCGGCAGATGCAGGCCGACATCTACGGCCAGGACGTCTGCACGATCAACACCCACGAGGGCCCCGCGCTCGGCGTGGCCATCCTCGCCCAGGTCGGTGCCGGCCACTACGCCACCGTGCCCGAGGCCTGCGACCGCATGATCCAGGTCGTCGACCGCACGCCCGTCGACCCGAAGGCCAGGGCCCAGTACGACCGCGCGTACCCGATCTACCGCGACCTGTACCGCGACCTCGCCCCCCGCTTCCGCGCCATGGCCGCCCTGGCCGACGCCTGACCCCGGCCCCCGGCGGGCCGACCCGACCCCTGACCACGCACGACCCTCCCCTCCCGGAGCGTGTGGGCCATGCTCAACCTCGGCCGCCTGCGAACCCGCACCTGCCAGACCCGGACCTCGCGCCGGGCGTTCCTCCAGCTGGGGACGCTCGGCGCCATGGGCCTGTCGCTGGCCGACCTGCTCGCCCTCCGCGCCGCCAGCGCACCCGCCCAGGCCGCGCCGGCGAAGGCCGTGATCGTCCTCTGGCTCTGGGGCGGGCCCAGCCACCTCGACACCTTCGACCTCAAGCCCGACGCGCCGGCCGAGTACCGCGGCCCGTTCGAGCCGATCGCCACCAACGTCCCCGGCCTGAACGTCTGCGAGCTGCTGCCCGGCCTGGCCCGGCGGGCCGACAAATACGCCATCCTGCGCGGCCTGCACCACCAGTCGAACGACCATGGCGTGGCCGGCACGATCGCCCTGACGGGGTCGATCGCCGGCGCCGTCGACCTCGGCGGCCAGTCGGCGCGCGGGGCCTTGCAGCCGAGCACCGGCGCCATCGTCGGCCGCCTGCACCGGGGCCGCACGCCGCTGCCGCCGTACGTGATCCTGGGCAGCCAGCTCCACCAGGGGCTCAAGCGGGTCGTCGGCGAGGGGGGCGGGCTGCTCGGCTCCCGCTTCGACCCCTTCCGCCTCGACTACGAGCCCGGCGTCGGCCTGAAGCTCCCCGACGTCGAGCTGCCCGAGGGCGTGACCGCCGACCGCCTGGCCGCACGCTGGGATCTGCGGGACCTGATCCAGCCCCCGACCGATCGCGACGATCGGCAGGCGCTTGCCCTCGACCGCCACTACAGCCTGGCGCACGACCTGATCGCCGCCCGCTCGAACCTGGCGGCGCTCGACGTCGCCCGCGAGCCGGCCGCGGTCCGCGAGGCGTATGGCCCGCACCGCTTCGGCCAGTGCTGCCTGATCGCCCGCCGGCTGGTGGAGGCCGGCCTGCCGTTCGTGCAGGTCAACTGGAGCACCCACGTCGAGTGCCCCGAGGACGCCGGCGACGGCGGCTGGGACATGCACGACCGGTACTTCCAGATCATGCAGGACCGCCACGGCTGGATGCTCGACCGCGCCCTCTCCGCCCTGCTGGATGACCTCGACGACCGCGGCCTGCTCGACTCGACGCTGGTGCTCGCCCTGGGGGAGTTCGGCCGCACGCCGAAGATCAACGACAAGGCCGGCCGCGACCACTGGAACAACTGCTACAGCGGCCTGATCGCCGGCGGCGGCGTGCGCGGGGGCCGCGTCGTCGGCGCCAGCGACCGCAAGGGGGAGCATCCCGCCGACCGGCCGGCGACCCCGGCCGACCTGGGGGCCACCGTCCTCAACCGCCTCGGCTTCACCGCCGCCGACCTCACCGGCGTCGGCCTCGTCCCCTCCGGACAGCCGATCGACGAGCTGTTCTGACCGGCCCGGCCCGGCCTGGCCCGACCTGCGACTCACCGGCCTCGTGGAGCCGACCGCCCATGTTCCCCCGGCGCCTGTTGCTGAGCCTGTCCCTGATGACCGCCGCGTCGGGCGCGGGCGCCGACGATTCCCCCCGCGCCGAGCGGCTGACGCACGACGGCCGCGAGAAGCAGCGCCCCGCCTGGTCGGCCGACGGCCGCACGCTCGCCTTCGCGCGCCACGAGGACGGCGGCTCCCACATCTGGCAGTTCCTCCGGCCCGCCGGCGACGAGGCCGCGACCCGTCGACTCACCGATCGCAAGGAGCCCGAGTACAACGCCGTGTTCCTGCCCGACGGCGACCTGCTGCTCGTCCTGATCCGCCTCTCGGGCACGCAGGGCAACCTCGACATCGCCCGCGTCGGACCCGACGGCCAGGACCCGAAGCGGCTGGCGCAGGACCATGGCGGCAAGCTCTCGCACCAGGACTGGCCCAGCGCCACCGCCGACGGCCGCCGGTTCGCCTTCAGCTCCACCCACGAGGGGAACCAGGAGATCTACACGGCCGCCATCGACGGCAGCGACGTCGTCCGCATCACCCAGAACCCCGGCCACGACGCCCACCCGGCGTACGCCCCCGACGGCTCCCGCATCGCCTTCAGCACCGACCGCTGGGGCGGCCTGGAGCTGGCCACCGCCGCCGCCGACGGCTCCGGCCTGACCCGCCTGACCGAGAGCCCCGGCTACGACGACTTCCCCGCCTGGTCCCCCGACGGCCGCCGCCTCGCCTTCGTCTCGTTCCGCGACGGCCAGGCCGAGATCTATGTCGTCCCCGCCGACGGCTCGGGCCCCGCCGTCAACGTGAGCCAGCACCCCGGCCGCGATACCTTCCCCACCTGGACCCCCGACGGCCGCGCCCTCACCTTCCTCTCCGACCGCGACGGCGGCTGCGACCAGTACTCCCTCCCCGTCGATCCGCCCGCCCCCTGAGCGCGTCCCGAAGCTTGAGCCAGGGTGCCCGGGTGTCCCGTAGGTTGGATGAGTGCAGCGAAATCCGACGGGCTCGGAGGCGCTCGCATTGTCGACCAACTGATCCGTCTCCTGCACCGTCCCGTAGGTCGGATGAGCGGAGCGAAATCCGACGGCCACGGAGGCGCCCGCCTGTCAGGCCCGCCGGGCCGGCTCCTGCGGCGGCTTTCCCGCCGTCTCTTGCCGCAGCCCGTCGGATTTCGCTCCGCTCATCCAACCTACGGGAGGGGAATCGCCGGGGTGCCCGGGCTCCGTCCTTGAAGCCCGGATCCGCCAGCCCTGGACGGACTGGCGGTGTGGCGTCATTCGAAGCCTCAGCGGGCGGGCGGGGGTGGGGGCGAGGGGCTGGCGAGGTAGGAGACCAGGTCGCGGACCTCGGACTCGGCGAGCTTGTCGAGCAGGCCCTCGGGCATCATCGACTCGTTGGAGTTGCGGAACTCCTCGATCTCGTCGCGGGCGATGACGACCCGCTCGTTGGCCGTCTGGAGCAAGAGGCTCTGCGCGTCCTGCTCGCGGACGATGCCGGTCAGGAGCCGGCCGTCCTTGGTGCCGACGACGACGAGCTTGTAGTCGCCGCCGACGGTGGCGCTCGGGTCGAGCACGTTCTGGAGGATGTAGTCGACGTTGGCGCGATCCGAGCCGGTGAGCTCGGGGCCCAGGTCGCCCCCCTGGCCGAAGAGCTTGTGGCACTGGGCGCAGGTGGCGGCGAACAGCGCCTGGCCCCGCGCCGGGTCGCCGACCGTCGGGCCGCCGGGCCCGAGCAGGGCCTTGTACTTCGCCAGCCGGGCCGGCGTCTCCGACCCCGACGGCCGCACGGCGCCCCAGGCGGCCTCGAGCTGGGCCAGCAGGCCGGGCTCCTTGTCCCCGTAGGCGGCGATCCGCCGGGCGGTCGCG
>CAZUZD010000103.1:0-18470 GCA_964624465.1 uncultured Isosphaeraceae bacterium | reverse complement strand
GCCGCCGCCCCCGCCCGGGACGGCCGGGTCACCGTCCGCCTGGACGAGCCGATCGGCACGATCAAGCCGGCCCTCTACGGCCAGTTCGCCGAGCACATCGGCGGTGTGATCTATGATGGCATCTGGGTCGGGCCCGACTCGAAGATCCCGAACATCGACGGCATCCGCCGCGACACGATCGAGCACGTCAAGCAGCTCGGCCCGGTGGTCGTGCGCTGGCCCGGCGGCTGCTTCGCCGACCGCTACCACTGGCGCGACGGCATCGGCCCGCGCGACAAGCGCCCCCGTCGGTTCGGGCGCTGGCGCGAGGTCACCGAGTCGAACCAGTTCGGCACCCACGAGTTCCTCCGCTTCTGCCAGCTCGCCGGCGTCGAGCCGTACCTGGCGGCGAACGTCGGCAGCGGCAACCCGGAGGAGTTCCAGTCCTGGGTGGAGTACTGCAACGCGCCCGCCGGCTCGACGACCCTGGCCGACGAGCGGGTGGCCAACGGCCAGAAGGAGCCATTCGGCGTCCGCTACTGGGGCGTGGGCAACGAGAGCTGGGGCTGCGGCGGCAAGTTCACGCCGGATGACTACTGCCGCGAGTACCGCAAGTTCACCGAGTGGGTGCCCGGCTACGGCCAGAACCTGTACCTGATCGCCGCCGGCCCCGACGGCAACAACCTCGACTGGACCCGCCGCTTCTTCCAGAAGTGGGTCGACGGCGCCCGCGCCCCGATCCAGGGCTGGGCCCCGCACTACTACTGCGGCACCACCGGCCACGCGCTGAACTTCAGCCACGACCAGTGGTACGAGATGCTCCACAAGGCCGACCGGATGCAGGCGCTGATCGGCGACCAGTGGCGGGTCATCGGCGAGTTCGACACGGATCACAAGATCAAGTTCATCATCGACGAGTGGGGCGCCTGGCACCCCGAGGGCACGGGGATCAACCCCCGGCACCAGTTCGAGCAGATGGGCTGCCTCCGCGACGCCCTGGTCGCCGCGCTCACGCTCGACACGTTCAACCGCAACGCCGAGAAGGTGGACATGGCGAACGTCGCCCAGCTCGTCAACAACATCCACTCGCTGTTCCTCGCCGATGAGGAGCAGTTCGTCACCACGCCGAACTTCCACGTCTTCACCATGTACCGGCCGCACCAGAACGGGAGCTCGGTGAAGCTGGACATCGAGGCCCCCGAGGTCCCCTTCGCCGCTGGCGGCAAGCAGGACCGGATCTGGAGCGTCGCCGGCTCGGCCTCGACCCGCGAGAAAACGCTGACCCTGACGCTGGTGCACAGCCGGATCGACGCCCCCTCCGAGGTGTCGATCCGCCTGAAGGGCGGCCAGGCCGGCTCGGTGGCCCACACCGTGCTGACCCACGAGCGGCTCAACGCCCACAACACCTTCGCGCAGCCCGACACCGTCGCCCCCCGCGACCTGCCGTGCCCGGCGCAGGGCGCGGAGTTCGTCGTCACGCTCCCGCCCGCGTCCGTCAACCGCCTGACGATCCCGCTCGCCTGACAGCTCTCCGGTCGGTTGGATCTCGGCATCGTCCTCGCAGCTGCCCGGTTTTCGTAGGGCGGAACAGCACAGCGTCATCCGCCGGGGCCGCCTCGCGAACCAGACGGCAACACCCCGCTCCCGGACAGGATCCGGGACGTGGGGTGTTCCTGGTCGTGGCCAGCGCTCGACACGGCGGATGACGCTCCGCTGATCCGCCCTACGCGCGAACGTAGATCGCGGTCCTCAGCGACCGGCGGCCCTCACCGCGGCGCCCGGCGTGCTGGCCTTGCAGCGGGCGAGGAGCTCGAGGGCGGCGGCGACGAGGCGCTCGCCGGAGCCGGGGGCGCAGCGGGCGCTGATGACCTCGTAGTTGCCCTGGGCGTAGGCGCGCTGCGAGGGGATGTAGCCGATGGCGCCGTTGGCCAGCTCGGCGACGGCGGTGACGGGGTAGGGGGAGTCCTGCTTGATGGCCAGGCCCAGCTCCACGAAGATCTCGCCGGGCAGCGAGACCCACGCGACCTGATCGCCGAGGGTGATCACCTGCACCTCGACCTGGAGCGGCTGGCCCTCGCGGTCGACGACGTCCATCACCTTGAAGGC
The DNA here is from genome assembly GCA_964624465.1 of uncultured Isosphaeraceae bacterium. GTDB lineage: Bacteria > Planctomycetota > Planctomycetia > Isosphaerales > Isosphaeraceae > CAZUZD01. The sequence continues at coordinate 16,385 of CAZUZD010000103.1, read as the reverse complement.
GTCGACCGTCTCCAGGAAGCTCGGCTTCTCCTTGACCGCCGCGTCGAGGAAGCGGTCGAGGGTGGCCTTCGCCTTCGTCACGTCATCGGGCGTGATGGGGGCCAGGTCGAGCGGGACGCTGCGGCGCTCGACCTGGAGCCGCGGCGCGGCGACCGGCTCGAGCTTCGGCCAGGCCTTCAGCACGGCGCCGGCGAGGACCAGGCCCATGCGGGTGGCGTTCTCGAAGCCACCCTGGGGGGCGGCCGACTGGACGTCGATGTGGTTCACGTCGCCGCAGCAGCCGGCGGTCCAGAGGGTGACCGCGTCGGGGGCCTGGAACAGGGCGAGGGCCTGGGCGAGCACCCCCGGCAGGTCGGCCGAGATCCGGGCGCCGCCGATGTTGTCGAGGTGGACCGAGTAGTTGACGTAGGTGGCGATCGCCTTCGGCGTGGCCTCGGCCGTCTCGAAGGCGACGATCGGCACGTCGGGGTCGGTGGTGCCGGCGGGCTTGACGATCTTCGGGTTCCGCTTGCCGGGGTTCCAGCCCACGGTGCCGTCGGTCATGTGGAACCGGCGGTTGAAGCCCAGCGTGTCCTCGCGGCCGCGGGTCGTGCGGGCCCGCGCCGGCACGAGCGCGGCGTTCGCCTTGCGGACGGCCTCGGCGATCTTGCCGGGCAGCTCGGCGCGGTACTGCAAGGCCAGCGGCGAGGTGCCGCCGAAGACGGCCGCGCGCTTCGAGGGGGAGGAGATCACCGGCCCGGTGTGCGCGTGGGTGGCGCTGATCATGACGTTCCCGCCCGGGATGCCGGTGGCCGTTTCGATGGCCGCGCGGGCGTCGGCGACGAGGTCGATGGTGGTGGTGATCAGGTCGAGCGAGACCAGGGCGGCCTTCGTACCGCCGGACTCGAGGACGATGGCCCTGGCGAACAGCTCGTCATGGACCCCGTCGGCGGCCCGCTCGTGGTAGTAGCCGGCCATGGGGGCCCCGGCCGGCGGGGTGATGTTCACGGCGGCGGCCCCGGCGCGGAGGCCCCCCTCCTGGGCGTGGGCGGTGGGGACGAGCAGGCCGAGGGCGACCGCGGCGAGGGTCAGGGCGAGCGGGCCGAGGGGTCGTGGACGAGGCCGGGGCGGGTGGGTCATCGGGGGGTCTCCGGTTCGGATCGGGCGCGGGGCGCCGGGGACGCCGGCCGGGGTGGGGGCCGGGGCGGGCCGGCGGGGAGGGTCGCAGCGGCCCCAGTATAGTGCGCCCGATCCGCGTCGCCAGGCTGCGGCCGATCCGGGCTGGCGGTCGCCCCCCGCGCCCCGTTACCTTGCGACCCCGGACGGCGCGGCGGCGCTCCTGGCCTGGCCGGGGCGCCGGTATGGCATCTGCACGGCACCCCGCGACCTCGGACCGGCTCGCGACGGGGACCACGGGAAGGACGGCCCAGCTCATGGCGACGGCACGCATCACCGGCCTCAACGACCTGGCCCGGCTCTACGGGGTGCAGACCCGCTACCAGGACATGCGGGGGGCGGCCCAGACCATCGCCCCCGACGTGCTGCTGGGCGTGCTCCGGGCCCTGGGCGCCGACGTGGCCGGTGCCGCCGACGTCGCCCGCGCGGCCGCCGACCGCCGCCATGCCCTGGCCACGCGGCCGATCGAGCCGGTGCTGGTGGCCTGGGACGGCGTCGTGCCCCGAATTTCCCTGCGGCTGCCGCGCGCGACCCGGACGACCGCGCTCGAATGCCGGCTGGTGCGGGACGACGGCGGCGAGGACCGCTGGACCGCGCCCCTCCGCAAGCCAGCGACTTCGAAGCGAGGCACAGACGCGCTCGACCTCCGGCACCTGAAGCTGCCCGACCTGCCGACGGGCTACCACCAGCTCGAGGTCCGCGCCGGCGAGCACCGGCTGGAGTCGCTGATCGTCGCGGCCCCGAGGCGGATGTGGGCCCCGCCCGAGGGAACATCCACGCGCACCTGGGGCGTCTTCTGCCCGGCGTATGCGCTGCACCGCCAGGGGAGCTGGGGCGCGGGCGACCTGACCGACCTGGGGACCCTGATGGACTGGACCGCCGCGCGCGGGGGCGGCCTGGTCGCCACCCTGCCGATGCTGGCGGCCTTCTGCGACGAGGCCACGGCGACCGTCAGCCCCTATTCCCCGGCCAGCCGGCTGTTCTGGAACGAGTTCTACCTCGACCCGGCCCGCGAGCCGTTCCTGGCGCACTGCCCCGAGGCAAGGCGCCGGCTGGAGTCGGCCGACTTCCGGGCCGCCGTCGCGGCGCTGGCCGCCGAGCCGCTGATCCACTACGGCCGGCTCCAGGCGCTCAAGCGGCAGGTGCTGGGCGCGCTGGCCGACTGGTTCTTCGCGCAGGATCCGATGACGCTGGGCGCCGAGGCGTTCGACTTCCACCGGTTCGAGGCCGAGCGGCCCGAGGTGCGCGACTACGCCGCCTTCCGCGCCGCCGCCGAGCGGCTCGGGCCCGACTGGCGGCGCTGGCCGTCCGACCTGGACGTCTCGGCGCCCGCCGGCGCCGACGACGAGCGAGCCCGCCGCTACCACCGGTTCGTGCAGTGGCGCACCGACCGCCAGCTCGGGGCCCTGGCCGATTCGGCCCGGGCGCGGGGGTTGACGTGGTACGTCGACCTGCCGATCGGCGTGTCGGCCGCCAGCTTCGACGTCTGGCAGGGTCGCGACCAGTTCTGCCTCGACGCCTCGGTGGGCTGCCCGCCCGACCCGACGTTCCAGACCGGCCAGGACTGGGGCTTCCGCCCCCCCTCGCCCGACGGCCAGCGCGCCGCCCGGTACGAGGCGCTCCGGGCCACGATCCGGCACCACTTCCGCCACGCCGGGGCGCTGCGGATCGACCACGTCATGGGCCTGCACCGGCTCTACGTGATCCCCGAGGGCCGGCCGGCGACCGACGGGGCGTTCGTGTCGTACCCGGCCGAGGAGATCTGGGCGATCCTCGCGGTCGAGTCGCACCGCCGGGGCGCCTGGCTGGTGGGCGAGAACCTGGGCACGGTGCCGCCCGAGGTCGACACGGCGCTGACCGATCACGGCGTGCGTAAGATGTACGTCGTGCAGTACGAGATCCAGCCCGACGCGAAGCGCGCCCTGCGGCCGGCCGAGTCCGACGTGGTGGCCAGCGTGAACACGCACGACATGCCGCCGTTCGCCGCCTTCTGGCGCGACCTGGACATCGACGATCGGCTCGACCTGAAGCTGATCCGCCCCGACGCCGCCGTGGCCGAGCGCGCCGACCGCGTCCGCCAGAAGGCCGCGCTGGTCGGCTTCCTCCGGGGTCGTGGCCTGCTGGCGGCCGACGCCGACCCCGACGACGCCAGCGCCGTGCTCCGGGCCTGCTGGTCGTACCTGGCGGGCGAGCCGACCGGCGTGGCGCTGCTGAACCTGGAGGACTGGTGGTCGGAGACCCTGCCCCAGAACGTCCCCAACACCTACGAGGAGCGCCCGAACTGGCGCCGCCGCCTGCGGCTCTCCCTCGAACAGCTCGCCGGCCTGCCCGACCTCGACGCCGCCCTGGCCGGGCTGAACGCCCTCCGCCAGGACGCCCCGCCCACCCCCCGCCCCCGGCCCGCAAAACGCCCCGCCCGCAGCACCCCGAAGGGCGGTTGAGCGCGACCAGGCGACCGCTTGCGCCTCGTCGAGTGGCGCGGCGGCGGCGGGTCCAGTTTCGTAGGGCGGATCAGCGCAGCGTCATCCGCCACGACCGGAGGAGGGGCGGTCGCAAGTCCCTGGTGCCGGGGCGTGCGCCCACGCGACCGAGCGGTCGTGATGGATTGCGCTGGTGCCGATCCAACCGACATCCGCAGGATCTCAGCTTGGTTCGATCGCCGCCAGTTGGGGCGCGCTCCACCACGATGGACGAGCGGCGCCCGCACCGTCGCGGCGGATGACGCTCCGCTGATCCGCCCTACAAGAGGGCAGGTCCGGGGCCACTGACCGGTCACGGGGGAGGACACGACCGGCGAAGCCCGGGGGCGCATGGACCAGCGGCCGACCCCAATCGTCCGGGGTCGGCCTCGTGGATCCAATCATCGAGTCCGGCCGGGCCGGTCTCGTCACGTCACGACATCGGCGTCGCGATCAGACGGAGACGGGCGGGCGGAGCAGCTCGCAGCGGCGCTCTTCGAGCTCGGCGGCGACGCTGTCGAGCCAGCCGCTCAGCGGCTGGTGGCCGTGGCGGCGCACCTGGCTACGGAGGCGCTCGACCCGCCGGTTCAGGCGGGCGGCCTCGTCGAGCCAGCGGGCCCGCGAGCAGGCGTCGTCGGTCTGGAGCAGGTCGCGGATCTGGCGGGCCAGGTCGCGAACCTCGAAGGCCAGGCGAGCAGGGTCGCCGTCCGTGCGGAGGGTGGCCGTGGCGGCCGGGCTGAAGGCGGAGGGACCGGGGCGGGAATCGTCGGCAAACATCCTGGGAACTCATCGGGACTGGACGCGACTGGACCGGTTCCTTCCCGGTGCATGCGTCCACTTCGGACTCCCATACCTTACACCGCGACCGACGTTTCGTCACCGGCAAGGGGCGCACATCCCCTCGAAGTGGCGAGCTAAGCTGAACGGGGCCAACGACCTGGAATTTTCGGCCAGACTCCGGTTTTTCCCGGGCGACACCGCCGATCCCGGCCCCGGGTGACCGCCAGGAGCGACCCCGGGTGGCCGCTAGGACCGACCCCGGGGGCCCGCTAGAATGACGCCCGCCGCGCCGGGGAGCCCCCGGTGTCGGGGCCCGCCGGGGCCAGCCCTCTCCCACCGCACCGCACCGCATCCGCACCCCGAGGCACACCCGTGAGCCGACACCGCCGCCCGATCGCCGCTGCGCTCTGGTCGCTGACCATCGCCGCCCTGCTCGCCCCCCGCCCGGCCCGCGCCCAGGAGGGCGCCGTGCCCAAGGGGGAGGTCACCAAGCACACCTTCGCCGCCAGCAAGGTCTTCCCGGGCACGACCCGGGAGTACTGGGTCTACGTCCCGAAGCAGTACGACCCGGCGAAGCCCGCCTGCCTGTACGTGAACCAGGACGGCGTGCAGTACGCCGCGCCGGCGGTCTTCGACCGGCTGATCGCCAGCGGCGAGATGCCGGTGACCATCGGCGTCTTCGTGATGCACGGCCGCGTGAAGGCCCCCAACGACGGGGCCCTGGACCGCTTCAACCGCAGCTACGAGTACGACGGCCTGGGCGACGCCTACGCCCGGTTCCTGCTCGACGAGCTGCTGCCCGAGGTCGAGACCCTCAAGACCGAGGACGGCCGCCCGATCCGGCTCTCGAAGGACGGCAACGACCGCGCCATCGGCGGCGCCAGCAGCGGGGCCATCGCCGCCTTCACCGCCGCCTGGGAGCGGCCCGACGCCTTCCGGCGGGTCTTCAGCGCCATCGGCACCTACGTCGGCCTCCGCGGCGGCAACGAGTATCCGACCCTGATCCGCAAGGTCGAGCCCAGGCCCCTGCGCGTGTTCCTGGAGGACGGCTCGGGCGACCTGAACATCTACGGCGGCGACTGGTGGATGGCCAACCAGGCGATGGAGCGGTCCCTGAAGTTCGCCGGCTACGAGGTCGAGCACTCCTGGGGCGAGGGCGGCCACAACGGCGCCCACGCCACCCAGATCTTCCCCGACGCCATGAAGTGGCTCTGGAAGGGCTGGCCCGCTCCCATCCAGGCCGGCGCCGGCTCGTCGCAGCTCCAGGAGATCGTCATCCCCGGCGAGGACTGGCAGCTCGTCGGCGAGGGGTACCAGTTCACCGAGGGTCCCGCCGCCAACGCCAAGGGCGAGGTCGTCTTCAACGACGTGCCCGCCTCCAAGACGTACAAGGTCGGACCCGACGGCAAGGCGACCGTGTACCTCGACGACTCGAAGCGCGGCAACGGCCAGTCTTACGGCCCCGACGGCCGGCTCTACAGCGTCGCCAGCGGCACCGAGCAGGTGATCGCCTATGACGCCGACAGGAATGGCAAGGTGGTCGCCGAGGGCATCCGCGGCAACGACATCGCCATGCGGCACGATGGCGGCTTCTACGTCACCGCGCCCGACGGCAACGCGCCCAGCAAGGTCTTCTTCGTCAGCAAGGACGGCGTCAAGACCGAGGTCGACACCGGCCTCAAGTTCGCCAACGGCGTGACCCTGTCGCCTGACCAGACGCTGCTCTACGTGGCCGACAGCCGCAGCCACTGGGTGTACAGCTACCAGGTGCAGCCCGACGGCACGCTCCTGCACAAGCAGAAGTACTACCACCTGCACGTGCCCGACACCGCCGACGACAGCGGCGCCGACGGCCTGCGGGCCGACCGCGACGGCCGGCTCTGGGTCACCACCCGCATGGGCCTCCAGGTCTGCGACCAGGCCGGCCGGGTGAACGCCATCCTGCCGCTGCCCAACGGCAAGGCGTCGAACGTCTGCTTCGGCGGGCCCGAGTTCGACACCGTGTACGTCACCAGCGGCGACAAGGTGTACCGCCGCAAGGTGAAGGTGAAGGGGGCGAACAGCTTCGAGGCCCCGATCAAGCCGGCCGCGCCGCGGCTCTGAGTCCTCCCCAGAGCCGCGGTCGTCTCGCCTCGGGTCGGATCAGATCAGGGCAGCTCGCGGATCCGGATGTCCCGGAACTCCACGGGCGCGCCCTCCGACTCGAGGCAGAGATAGCCGCTGCGGGGCTCGGCGCCGTTGCCGCCGGAGACCTCCTCGCCGTTGACCCAGAGGCGAATTTCCCCGTTGATCGCCCGCACGTAGTAGTGGTTCCACTGGTTCAGCCCCTTGCTGAGCCGCTTGCGGGGGAAGCTCCGCGAGCCGTCGGGCGACAGCGGCGGGAACGGCTTGAGCTTCGAGCTGCCGACCGGGAAGATGTCGCCGTGGGTCGTGAACCAGTCGGCCTTCTTGCCGGAGGACTTCTCGAACTGCTCGGTGTAGCCGTGGTCGAGAACCTGGACCTCGATGCCGCCGCGGGGCAGGGTGCCGGGCTTGATGCCCTTGAGCGCCTCGTCGCTGGCCCAGACGAAGAAACCCGAGTTGCCGCCGCTCTGCAGGTGCCGCCACTCGGCCACCAGCTCGAAGTTGCCGTAGGTCTTGGCCGTGCGGAGCACGCCGACGGGCTGGCCCGAGCACTTGACCAGGCTGCCCTGCCAGGTCCAGGTCTCCGGGTCGCAGTTGACCCGGGCGAAGTCGTCGGCGCCGAGGGTGCGCCAGCCCGGCCCCTCGCCGTTGATGAAGGCCTTCGGGGCGGCCGGGGCGGCGGCGGGCGCGGGGTCCTGCGCAGGGGCGGGGGCCGGCAGCAGGCAGACGCTCGCGACGGCGGCGAGCAGGCGGCGTGAGGCAGCGGTCGTCATCGGGTGGGGTCCTGGGCGGGCACGTGGGGGAGGCCCGGGCGAGCGCGGGCCGGCCGGCCGCCCTGGCCGATCGGCTCCAGAAGCCCCCCGCGCCTGGCGGGCGGCTCACCCGGGACCCCGCTGTTATACTGGGTGCGCCCGGCCCCATCGAGGCAATCGTGCCGCCTCGCCGCCGCCCCGGCGTTCCCCCGGATCGGGCCCGTCGCGGCCGGGCGTCATCGAGAGCGTGGCCGGGCGCGCCGCGCCGGGGAGCGTCCCCGCACCGATCACCGCGAATGGCGCGGGTGCCGGCTGGCAGGCTGCGGCCGGGACGTGCCGGAGCCAGGGCTTCGGTCGCTTCCAGATGCACCGGGATCTGAATTCCTTTACCATGGGCGGTGTGGTTCGCGGAATCGGCCCCGATGGCCGGAGGCGGACCCACCCCACGCGGCGGGTCGGAACCCCCCGGCCGCGCGGCCAGCCGGCATCCCCGCCCGACCATCGTCGGAGTCCGGATGCGGCCGGAACGCCCGGAACCCTGGAATGCGCGCCAAGCTCTCGAACGCCTCTCGCCTGGGCTCCCTCACGCTCCTGGCGCTGCTGGTGGCCAACGGTATGGTGACTTTCCGCAACCTGGCGACGATCGTCGCCAGCCAGCGCTGGACCGACCACACCCACGAGGTGGTCACGCTGCTGGAGCGGACGATCTCGACGCTCAAGGACGCCGAGCTCGGCCAGCGGGGTTACCTGCTCACCGGGGACCTGGAGGAGCTGGCCCCGTACCGGCAGGCGACCGGCGCGATCGACCCGTTGCTGGATCGGCTCCAGGGCCTGACCGCGGACAACCCCGGGCAGCAGGCGCGGATCGCGGCGCTGCGGCAGGAGGCGTCGTCGCGGCTGGCGCTGATCGCGCAGACGCTGGCGCTCTCCGAGGCTGGAGACCCCGGGGCCGCGCTCGAGCTGGTGCGGACCCTGCGAGGCCGCGAGCGGATGGACCAGGTCCGCCGCAGCGTCGCCGTCCTGATCGAGGTCGAGCAGGGGCTGATGGCGGAACGGGCCGCGGCGGTCGAGGCCGCGGTGCGGCGGACCTCCGTGTCGTTCTCGATCGTCAACGGCGCCGCCCTGCTGCTGCTGCTGGGGCTCTCGCTGCTGCAGGCCCACGAGGGGTGGGCCCACCGGCGGGCGGCGGCGGCGATCCGCCAGAGCGAGCAATGGCTTCGCACCACCCTGGCGAGCATCGCCGACGGGGTCGTGGCCACCGACGCCACCGGCCTGGTCCGGTTCCTGAACCCCGTGGCCGAGTCCCTCACCGGCTGGACCAGCGCCGAGGCCACCGGCCGGCCGCTCTCCGACGTCATCGGCCTGATCCACGAGGCGACCCGCGCCCCCGTCGAGAACCCGGTCGACCGGGTGCTGCGCGAGGGCCGGGTCGTCGAGCTGGCCAACCACACCCTGCTCGTGGCCCGCGACGGCCAGGAGCGGCCGATCGAGGACAGCGCCGCGCCGATCCGCGGGCCCGACGGGGCCATCGGGGGCGTGGTGCTGGTCTTCCGCGACGCCACCGAGCGCCGCCAGGCCCAGGCGGCGCTGCAGCGCAGCGAGGAGCACCTCCGCCTGATCGTCGAGAGCGCCGCCGACTACGCCATCCTCAGCATCGACCTCCAGAGCCACATCACCTCGTGGAACGCCGGCGCCCGCGCCATCTTCGGCTACGAGCCGGCCGAGATCCTCGGCCGGCCGGTCGACGACCTGTTCCTGCCCGAGGACCGCGAGCGCGGCGTCCCCGGCCTCGAGGCCCGCCGCGCGCTCGAGACCGGCCGCGCCGAGGACGAGCGCTGGCACCTCCGCCGGGACGGCTCCACCTTCTGGGCCAGCGGCCTGCTGATGCCGATGCGCGACGGCGACCGCGTCCTCGGCTGGCTCAAGATCCTCCGCGACTCGACCGTCCAGAAGCGCACCGAGCAGGAGCTGGAGCTCAGCCGCGCCCGGCTCGACCTGGTGGTCAACTCCAGCGAGGTCGGCCTCTGGTACTGCGACCTGCCGTTCGGACTGCTGCTCTGGAACGCCAAGTGCAAACAGCACTTCGGCCTGCCCGCCGACGCCGAGGTCACCCTCGACGTCTTCTACGAGCGGCTGGCCCCTGAGGACCGCGACCGCACCCGACAGGCGATCGCCGCGGCCATCGACGAGCGGGCCGAGTTCGACATCGAGTACCGCACCATCGGCCTCGACGGCCGCGCGCGCTGGATCCGCGCCATCGGCCGCGCCTACTACGACGTCGATGACCACCCGATCCGCTTCGACGGCATCACCGTCGACGTCTCCGAGCGGATCCGCCAGGAGGCGGCCCTCCGCGAGGCCGACCGCAAGAAGGACGAGTTCCTGGCCACCCTCGCCCACGAGCTCCGCAACCCGCTGGCGCCGATCCGCAACGCCCTGCACCTGATGGCCGCCGCCGGCGACCCCGACCACCGGTTCGAGGAGGAGCGGGCGATGGCCGATCGCCAGGTCGCCCACCTGGCGCGGCTCATCGAGGACCTGATGGACGTGGCCCGCATCAGCAGCGGCAAGATCGAGCTCCGCAAGGCCCCCGTCGACCTCGCCGCCGTCGTCAGCCGCACCGTCGCCTCGGCCCGGCCCGCGATCGCCGAGCGGGGCCACCAGCTCCAGGTGCAGGCCCCCGAGAACCCCGTCTGGCTGGAGGGGGACGCGACCCGGCTCGAGCAGGTGCTCTGGAACCTCCTGAACAACGCCGCCCGGTACACCGAGCCCGGCGGCCAGATCACCCTGGCCTCTGCCCGCGACGGCGACCAGGCCGTCGTCCGGGTGCGCGACACCGGCATCGGGATCACCCCCGAGCTCCTGCCCCGCGTCTTCGACATGTTCGTCCAGGCCGACCCCGCCGAGCGCCGCACCCAGGGCGGCCTGGGCATCGGCCTGGGCCTGGCGCGCACCCTGGTCGAGCTGCACGGCGGCACCATCACCGTGCACAGCGACGGCCCGGGACGCGGCTGCGAGTTCACGGTCCGGCTGCCCGCCCTGCCCGAGACAGAGCCCGCCAGCCGCCGGCCCGCGTCCGACCAGCCCGCGCGCGGCGGCTCCCTGCCCAGGCGCCGGATCCTGGTCGTCGACGACAACCGCGACGCCGCCGTCAGCCTGGCCAGGCTCCTGGAGCGCCACTACGGCCAGGAGGTGCGGGTGGCCCACGACGGCCCCTCGGCCCTCTCGGCCGCCGACACGTTCCTCCCCGAGGCCGTGCTGCTCGACATCCGCATGCCCGGCATGGACGGCCTCGAGGTCGCCCGCCGGCTCCGCCAGCGCCCGGAGTTCGAGCGCACCCTGCTCGTCGCCGTCACCGGCTGGGGCCAGGAGGCCGACCGGCGGCAATCGGAGCGGGCCGGCTTCAACCGCCACCTGGTCAAGCCCGTCGACCCCGCCGAACTCCAGAACCTGCTGGCCGACCCGGCCCCGACCCCCGCCTGAGCCGGGCCCGCCTCAGGCGGGCTTCACGGCGAAGACCTTCACGCTGGCCGCGTAGTCGTTCACGTCGTACCGCCGCAGCAGGTCGGCCAGCCGGGCGTGCAGCGCCTCGTCGGCCGGGGCGGCCGCCGGCGCGCAGCAGCCGGAGTCGACGATCGCCAGGCCGCCGAGCCCCGCCACCTGGACGGCCGCCGGCGACGGCGGCGGGCAGCACGCGGCCTGGTTCTCGACCTGGGCGTACGCGTTCAGGTCGGCCCCCGAATCAACGACCTCGACGGCCGCGAACCCCGCCTCGGCCAGGCCGGTGCGGTACTCCTCGATCGGGATCGCCCCGGCGATGCAGCCGACGTAGGCCATCAGGTCGGCGCCCAGCTCGGCCGGCAGCTCCCGCTTCAGGGCGATGTCGCTGACGGCCAGCCGGCCGCCGGGCTTCAGCACCCTGGCAATCTCGCGGAAGACGGCGGCCTTGTCGGGCGCCAGGTTGATCACGCAGTTCGAGATCACGCAGTCGGCCGAGGCGTCGGGCAGGGGGAGCCGGTCGATCGTGCCCTGGTGGAACTCGACGTTCGTCAGCCCGGCGCTGGCCGCGTTGCGGCGGGCCAGGTCGAGCATCTCGGGCGTCATGTCGACGCCGATGGCCCGGCCGGTCGGACCCACGCGGCGGGCCGCCAGGAACACGTCCAGGCCGCCGCCGCTGCCCAGGTCGACCACCACCTCGCCGGGCCGCAGCGCCGCCATCGCCGTCGGGTTGCCGCACGACAGCCCCAGGTTGGATTCGGCCGGGATCGCCGCCAGCTCCTCGGGCGAGTAGCCGAACGCCTCGGCCACCGCCCGCACCCCCGCCTGCGCCCCCGATAGCCCGCTGCCGGCGACCGCCCCGTACTTCGACTTCACCGCCTCGGTGATCGACTCGGACATGGCCCAGACTCCTGCCAGGGTTCGGGGAAGGGAAGGGGCGGGTGCGGGCGGGCTCGCTCAGCGGCCCGAGGGGGCGGCGGCGAGCCGGTTCCGTACCTGCATCATGACACAGAGCATCAGGCGGCCGATGTCGTCCCGGCGCTCGGCGTACTTGGCGGCCTCGAACGGGGTCCCATCGTAGAGCTTCGGGTCCAGGTATGGCATCCGGATCCGCGCCGAGGCCCCCTGCACGATCGGGCAGCCGGCATCGGCCTCGCTGCAGACGAGCAGGGCAGCGAAGCCGTTCGATGGGTTGGCGGGGTCGCGATACGTCTTCGAGAACTCGGTGGTGGCCAGGTCGCCGTCGCCCCAGCGCACCCGGTACATCGGGTTGGCCGTCTCGGGCTCGCCGCGCGGGGCCTCGGCGCCGGTGGGCTCGATGGCCACCCCGATGGCCTGCAGCGCGGCGATCGTGCGCGGGTTGAAGGCCGTGGGCGCGGTGCCGCCGCTGTGGAACCGGATCTCGGGCAGGCCGTAGTACGCCGCCGCCACGTTGCCCAGGGTCGAGCCCAGGATGCTGCGGCGGCTGTTGCCCGTGCAGATGACCGTCACGTGCAGGGGCTCGCCCGGCCGGTGGTGGGCCACGATCCAGTCGACCAGCTCGGCGCCCGCCTCGCGGTGTGGCGGGTCGATCATGTCGAACGAGGTGCTGAGCGCGTCGGCGTGCGCCACCAGCGCCGCCGGCAGCGCCCGCCGCGAGGCGGGGACCTCGGCCGCCAGCGCCTGCTGCACCTCGGCCGCGTCGAGGGTGCCGTCCGATCCCGCCAGCGTGCCGAACGTCTTCGGATCCATGAGTCCCTGAGCCTCGTTCGCCGTGAGTTGGGCGTCCTTGCCGAGCGCCTTGGAGAGCTTCGCCTTGAGCGTCACATCCGCCTCGGGCCGCACCGCCACCGCCGTGCCGTATCGCTGGAACAGCCACAGCGCCCGCACGAACGGGCCCTCATCTGCCATCGGGGCCGCACCCGCCAGACTCGTGACACCCAGCGCCGTCGCCGCCAGCCACCGTCGTGACATCATCGCCGTCCTCTCGAAGGTCCGGGAGATCCCGGTGTTGGAAATCGCCTCAGGCCGCCGGCGGCACCGGGACCGGCTCGGCCACGGCGGGGAACCGCGTGCGCTCGAAGCGGCGGGCCAGCCGAACTAGTCCGATCAGCACCGGCACCTCGACGAGCGGACCGATGACCGCCGCGAACGCGGCCCCCGAGCCGATGCCGAAGACGGCCACCGCCACCGCGATGGCCAGCTCGAAGTTGTTGCTCGCCGCCGTGAACGCCAGCGTCGCCGTGCGCCCGTAACCCGCCCCCAGCCGCCGCCCCATCGCGAACGAGACCAGGAACATGACCACGAAGTAGATCAGCAGCGGCACCGCGATCCGCACCGCGTCCAGCGGGATCCGCACGATCTGCTCCCCCTGGAGCGCGAACAGGATCACGATCGTGAACAGCAACGCCACCAGCGTGATCGGCCCGATCGCCGGCAGGAACCGGCCCTCGTACCACGCCCGCCCCTTCCAGCGCAGCCCGACGAACCGCGTCAGCATGCCCGCCAGGAACGGCACGCCCAGGTACAGGAACACGCTGGCGGCGATCGCCCCCACGCTGAGGCCCGACAGGTCGACGGCGCCGAACGACACCCCCAGCCGCGCCGGCAGCCACTGGAGGAAGACGTACGCATACGCCGGGTAGGCCACGATCTGGAACAGGCTGTTGAACGCCACCAGACCCGCCGCATACTCGCGGTCGCCGCCGGCCAGGTCGTTCCACACGATGACCATGGCGATGCAGCGCGCCAGGCCAATCAGGATCAGCCCGATGGCGTACTCCGGCCGGTCCGCCAGGAACGTGATCGCCAGGCCGAACATGAGCAGCGGGCCCACCACCCAGTTCTGCACCAGCGAGAGCCCCAGCACCGGCAGGTTCCGGAAGACCCGGCCCAGCTCCTCGTAGCGCACCTTCGCCAGCGGCGGGTACATCATGAGGATCAGCCCCAGCGCGATCGGCACCGAGGTCGTCCCCACCGCCAGCCCCGTGATCGCCCGCACCACCCCGGGCGCCAGGTTCCCCAGCGCCACCCCGGCGGCCATCGCCAGCACGATCCAGAGCGTCAGGTACCGGTCCAGGAACCCGAGCCTGCCCCCGACCCTCGGCCCGCAGGGCTCGCACGCCACGCCCCCCCGATCCTCCCCCGCGACCGCGTCCATATCTGGTTTCCCGAATATAAGAGTCCAAAAAAACGGCTCAGGCCGGCGGCTCGCCGCAGCAGCCGACGAGGCCCTGGAGCCGGGCGCGGTCGCGGGCGAAGACGTCCGCGTCGCCCAGGCAACTGCCCAGGCAGCCGAGCAGGATCTTGTGCAGCGGCCCCCTGGGTCGGGCCAGGCGGTAGTGGACCCAGAGGCCGTCCTTGCGGCCGGCGACGAGCCCTTCCTTCCGCAACGCGGCCAGGTGCCGCGACACGGTCGGCTGGGGCAGCTCGAGCGCCCCGTGCAGGTGGCAGACGCAGACCTCGTCGTGCTCGCCGGCCAGCAGGTTCAGCAGCCGCAGCCGCACCGGGTCGGCGAACGCCGCCAGGGTGCGGGTCGACTCGTCGAGGCCGGGGCTGCTCGCTCGGGCGTTCTTCATGCGATGCCTCGAATATAGTCAGCCGTCGGCGCCGGGTCAAGCGGTCGCGGTGGACTCAGAACAGGAGCTTGAGGAGGTTCTGGACCATCTCGGCGATGGGGACCTCGATGGCCAGGACCGCGAGCAGCGGCAGGCCCGCGGCCAGGGCCACCGGCAGGACGGAGGCGCGGGTCAGGGGCACGGGCCGCATCTGCCGGATCGCGTCGTAGAGCGCGGCGACGTCGGCCACCGGGCCGAGCTCGGGGGCGTTCAGGACCGTGGTGTCCTCGGGCTCGCGGCCCTCGATCCAGCGCTCGCGGACGAGCCGGCCGTGGCGGCTGACCAGGCTGCCGTACTCCAGCAGGGCACGGCGACGGGCCGCGGCCAGGGGCCCGGCGAAGGCGAGCAGGGGCAGCAAGAACGCCGTGGTGGCCAGCACGACGAAGACGAGCATGGGCACGCGGAAGGTGTGCACCGAGGTGCCGTGATACAGCACCTCGTGCGCGAACACCCCGGCCACCACCACGCTGGTCGCCAGCACCACCGGCGCGAAGGCCGCGGGCACCTCGGCCAGGAACCCCAGCCCTCCGGCGCGATCGGGGTGCGTGGGCACCAGCGACAGGTCCAGCCGCGCGATGCCCCGGAACAGCCGGACCAGCAGCGCCGTGCGCCAGACCCAGCCCAGCAGGTGCGTCAGGTAGATCGGCCGCCCGACGTAGAGGAACCACCAGCCGCCGAAGCCGAACACGCCGGAGTTCCGCATCACGTCGCTGGCCCAGACCGCCTCGTGCGCCCGGTGCAGCACGTCGGAAGTCGTCAGCCCGGTGGCGATCAGCGCCAGGATGGCCACCCACGGCAGGCTGGCATCGCGCCGGCGGGCCACGCCCGCGACCACCGCCCGCAGTTCCGGAACCTGCTCGGGCCGCACCAGGCCCGAGCGCACGAACTGCGGCAGCAGCCGCGCCAGGGTCGCATGCACCGGCGCCTCGGCCAGGATCATCAGGGGCACGGCGATCAGGAACCGCGCGTGGATCCCGAAGTGAGCCAGCAGCGGCTCGCCCGCCGGCCCGTGCAGCCGGTGCACCACGGCCGCCCACACCGCCAGCGGCAGCCAGGCGACCATCGACCAGAACACCGCCCGCCGCACCACCCCCAGCCCACCCGCCGGCACCAGCCCCAGCCGCCGCTGGACCCGGATCATCGGGTCGTCCCGCACCAGCGAGAACCCCGACGGCCCTCCTCCCGCCGAACCGACCGCCGGGGCGTCGTCGCCAGGGTCCACCTGCGTCGTGGCGCTGCTCATGTCCCGTTCACCTCATCGTGACGACGGTCCAGACGCGGACGTGGCCCCGACTCCCAGAGCCGCCACCCCCCCGGCTCAATCGTCCCGTCGAAGCCGGGTCCCGAACGCCCCGCCGGAGGCTCGACGTGGTCGCGAGTGGCCAGCACGGCCTCGCACCCCTGGAATGCAACACGGCCTGGCACACCCCACCGGGCATGCCAGACCGTGCAACTCAAACCACTGATGTTCTTGACGTTGCGAATGGGCGGCGCTGGATTCGAACCAGCGACTTCCACCGTGTGAGAACGCAAGTCCGGACAGCTCTGCAAGCTCGATCCTCCGAGATTAGTAGGACCTTACGGCAATTCGCCGGCCGCGCAAAGCCCTGATCCGAGGCGATCTCGTACCCTCGTAAACGGGTAGGGGAGCATCGGGCCCGGGTAGCCCTGGGCGGCGGGACCCGAGAGCCGCCGGCGGCGTAGGGAGCGGTAGGCTGGGGTCAGGGCCGCGCCGTCGGTGGCGGTGGCGCGGGTGCGGAGCCAGGGCAGGGGTAGACCCACGTGGATATCTCCAACCATGTCCAGGTCGAGGTGGAACTGAGTCGTCAGCATCGCCCAGCACTTGCCGCAGCGGCCTTCGTTGTCATCAACGACGACGACCGGCCCAGATATACTTGCAACGGGGCGACCAACCCGTTAGCCTTCGCAATTCTCAGATGATTTGGCCCAGGAAATTGGGCGGGGCTTTCGAGACTTCTCGCTGAACCCGACTGTCTGTTGGGCTGTGTCACGCGGCCTCG
>CAZUZD010000102.1:0-18540 GCA_964624465.1 uncultured Isosphaeraceae bacterium | reverse complement strand
CGAAACCCGCTTCCGGTAACATCACCCGCGCCCACCATTCGTGGGGAAGGTCACAGCCCGCTCTTGAAGTCCTTCCCGGGGTAGTTCCTCAAGAGCGGCCAGGCCGCCACGTACATCGAAAATCCGGCGTTGAACGACTTATCGACCCGCTCGTGCGGCACGAGCAGGTAGCCGGCCATCTCCGCCTTCTGGGGCATCGAGTCGGCCGCGATCTCGACTCCGCCCAACCCCGGCGCGAACAGGCAAGCCGCCGCCAGGGTGTGAAACAGGGAATCGGTCATGCTGCATCCTCCTCAGCGGGTGGTGGCCCCGGCGAGGGTGGCAGACGTCTCACGCATTGGGGCGTCGGTTAGCGGGGCGGGTCCGAGATGGGCACTTCGCAGAAGGTCAGGGCGGCGATGCCGTTTTCCCCGAGGAGCAAGATGTCCTGGCTCCACGCCCTTTCCTTCAGGTAGGTCAGGAGCTTGGCGGCCGACAGCGTCTTCAATTTCAGCGTGAGGGTGGACCCGTTGACAACGGCGTGGTCGACCTGATCCTTCGCCCCGTCGAGGTAGAACTGGCCGGCGAGCCCGCTCTTCCAGACGACGGGCTGATCGAATTCCAGGATCAGGGCGTTCCTCTCGGCGTTCGCAAAGCGGGCCCGCTTCAAGTTCGGAGGCGTGACGGACCCGGCCGGCGTCTTCCCGTACAGGTCGCGCTCGATGAGCGGTTGCAGCAGCCGCGCGAACTCGTTGTACCCTTCGAGGGGGAAGTGACAGCCGCCGGGCGGGCGGATCCCGAGCGTGGACATGACGCTCAGGTTGGAGAATAGGTCTGGAAGGGTCCGCTGCTGTTCGCGGAGGCGGTCCCCCGCACCGTCCCTGCCGCCCATCGCGCACGAGTCCGGCCAGATCTGGAATACGTAATTGTGGCGGATGTTCGGCAGGTCTCGCTTCCAACCGGCGGCCATCTCGACGAAGTAGCGGTGATAGTTCTCCCAGCCGTAGTCGCCCGAGGGCCCGTCGGCCGGCTGGTCGTTCTCGCCCTGGTGCCAGATGACGGCGCGAATGCCGTGCGTGAGCTTCGCCTGTTGCAGCCGCCAGAGCCAGCGGCCGTAGATCGTCGCGAGGTCGGCGGGGTTGGCCGCGTTGCGCTGGTGCTGGTCGATGCGGGTGCCGCCGAGAGCGACGTTGATGAGGCACACCGGCACCTTCTGGCTCGCGACCAGCCGCTTGCCCAGTTCCATCCCCCACCAGCCGACGAACGCCTCGTGCTCCGGGGGCTTGAACTTCCAGACCGCCGGGGCCCAGAGATTCGGCCGCTGGCCGCCCGATCGATGCGAGTGGTCACGTACCCAGGCCTCGCCGTCGGTGTCACGCCCCAGAGGGCCGCCGTAGGTGCGGACCCAGTCGCTGGTCTCCCGGGGCGTCTCCCAGGGGAGGTCGAGCGCCTCGGCGTTGGACTGGCCCTCGATCAGGAAGGCGTCGCCGCACAGCAGGTTCCCGACCTTGTCGAGGACGGTCTCCTGGCCGCCGCTCCGCGTGCCGAACTCGACGCGGTATTTGACCAGCCCCGGCCTGAGCTTGGCAGCGAGCGCGTAGGTCGAATCCTTGCCCGGCACGGCGGTCACGGTCGCGAACGGCCTGTCGTCGCAGAATACCCTCAGGAACACCTCGTCCGCGGGCGCTTCGAGCGTGCCGTTATAGTGCAGCGTGCCCTCGTTCCGGTCATCCCGGGCGTAGAACTGCCCCTCCTCCGGCCTCTCGTCGCGCCTCGGGACGCGATGGACCCAGGCGTCGGACGCAGGCTCCTTGACGGAGATCGTCGCCGACTGGACCACCTCCCGCCCACCGTTGCTGAGAGTGACCGTGACCGTGAGCCGCCCGCTGTTCTGCGCCCGAAGCAGGCGCAGCTTTCCTGGTAAGATGTCCTTGATGACGGCGAGCGGCCCGACGGTCCATTTGGTCCGCAGGTCCCCGGCACCGCCGCCGGCCGCTCTCAACGCCGCGAGGTTCGAGAGCCGCGGTTCGAGCACCAGCTCCTTGCGCCCGTCCCAGTCGGCCGGGGCCTGCAGGCTGAACTGGGGATCGGGGATGGCCTCCTTGACGGTCAGGCCGAGGTCGCGCGACTTGACCCCATCCGGGAACACCGCCTTGAGTCGCAGTGTCATCGGCGTGTCCCCGGTCACGCGGCCGGGCGCGAACTCGAAAGTGAAGCGGTCGACGGCGAGGATTTCCTCACGGTCGCCCTTGATCGCCGACCACGTCAGTTTCTGCGCCCCGCCCGCCCGGGCCGTCACGCGGAGGATTCCTCCCTCGTTGACCGTCACGGCCTCCGCCTCGAGGGAAAACTCGTCCCCCGGGCGCACGATCGGCCCCACGAGGGTCTGGAGCGGCTTCTGGTTCTCGTATTGCAGCCGCATCCAGTCGGGCGAGCGCGACACCTGCGAGATCCGGACCTCGTCCAGGTCTCCCTGGAACTGGTCCTGGCCGCGCCAGTTGCCGATCCACAACCCGCTGAGGCTGGGAAGGTTCAGGGGCGAGCCCTTCTCGGTGGACACGCCGGACAAGACTCCGTTGACGTACAGGCGTGAATCCCCCGGCCGGCAGACGTGCGCGACGTGGACCCATTCGTTCATCGAAATTCGGCCCGTGCTTTCGACGTTCGCCCCCGAAAACCAGCAATCTATCCGGATGTGGGGCGGACCGCGAAACTGCATCACCACCTTGCCCTGCGGCTTGTCGTGGCCCCAGCCGATGAGGGTCGTGTTGACGACCTCGGGCCGGAACCAGACCTCGGTGGTGTGCGGGTGGTCCCCCGTCGGGAAGTTCGCGATCTTGTCGCCGCAATCGACTCGGGCCTTGCCGTCGAAATGCCGCGCGGCGCCGATCACGCCCCTCGCCGGGGTGGTGTCGACGTCCTTCGTCGTCAGCGTCCCCACCTCGTCCCGGACCGTCTCGCCCATGTGCCACACGCCGAGGTAGCCGTTGGACTCGTTGAACACCGCCTTGCCGTCCGACTCACTCGCTGCGTCGGCCTTGCCCCAAAACATTCGGAGCGACTGCCGGGAGTTGCCCTTGATATCGGGCACCCGCACCCAGATGCTCGCAGTCCCGGCCTTCGCGTCCCACTCCTCGACCTGATGGGCCAACCGCGCACCCTCGGCGTTGGTGAATCGCACGTCGGCGCCATCGGGACGGGCCTCCGTGAAGTCGAACCAGTCGCGGTGGAGCCGCACGAGCACAGGGCACTCCGAAACGACGGCCGTCTCGGGCAGGTCTGCCCCAGCCGGGGTGGTCAGCATTGTGAGCGTCCCCGAGTGCTTCCAATCCTTCAGGTGCAGCTCCGCGGAGAGCTTCTTTGCGCACAGCTTCATCATGGCGTGGCCCATCGCCTCGCCGATGAGGTAGTACGTTTCGGCGTTGTTGTTCCAGTGGTACCCCTGCTTGGTGGGCGACACAGCCTCCGGCCGCCAGAACGCCTTCGTGCCCACGAACGCAACGTTCCCCTGGAACTCGGCCTCCTCGGCGACGGCGGCTTGCGCGGCCATGAGCTTCAGGGCGCGGGGGTGCTTCTCGTCCGGCCCGGTCATGCCGGTCTCGGCGATCACGAACGGCAGGTTCGGCGCACCCAGCTCCTTGCGGACGTCGCGAATGAAGTGGCCCAGGTTCTTCTGGTACTCGTCCACGGCGGCCTGGTCGATGCGGTCGTTCCATCCCTGGTGCCAGCTAAACCCGGCCAGCTCATACCTACGGTCGCCGATCTCCGGGAACTCGGTCTTCAGATTCTTCAGCAGGGCCTTGGTGCGGTCGATCACCTCCGTGTAGAACGCCCCGACCTCACCGCCGGCGCTCGGTGGCCGGAAGTCCTTCTTCAAGCTCTTCCCGCCCCATGCCAGTTTGATCAGCAGCACCGGCTCTTCGAACGCGTCGCCGACCACCCAGCCGAACCCGAGTTCCGGGCCGATGCGGTCCTCCTTCACGCCGAACCCGGCGGAGAGTTTCCCCTTGCGCTCGAGGAAGTGAATCCACACGTCGTCGCGGACGATCCACTGGCCGTCCGTTCCCAGCAGGTGCTTGAACTTGCCCGCCGTGGCTTTGTCATTGGCAACGTACTCCAGGCTCCCCTTGCCCTCATTCCGCTTCGGGTCGGCCGCGATGAACCCGTGTCCCTCCATGTTCGACTGACCGGCCAGGACGAACACCTTCAGAGGCCTGACTGCGGCCGTTGCGGTGCTCGCGGTCACCGTCAGCACCAGACAGGACAGGAAGGCAGACACGCGGAACGGGCAGGACGATGAGACCATACCGGCACCTCTGGGGGACGCATCCGCCACGGGTGAAGGGCTCCGACCTCTGAGCCGTCCACCTGTGGCGAGGAAGAGAAGGACTATGTAATCGAAGGCGCACTTGGTATTCGGAGAGAGACCTGGGACGAAACCCAGGAGTTGCGAACCCTAGCCCCGTCCAGGCCGGTCAGCTCGGCTCGCGCCACGCCGATCTTGGCGGCAGTACGCGTGCGGTTGTTGAGCAGGCCGTCCGGGCCGAACAGCTCGAGGGCAGTATGGGCGCGGCCCCAGGCAGATTCCAGCCGCTCGACCCGCTCGAAGGACGAGTCGGCCTCGATTTGGAACTGGGAGAGTAAGAGGGGCTCTTCCGGAATACCAACCAGGGTCCGGTAGGAGCTTCAACTGGTGGCGGCGACCGGGCCTCGGGTGGAGCCGCCGGCGCACGCTGCGAGGCAATGTCGCCAGGTTGCGGCCGGTGGTGCGCACGCTGCTGGCGGAAGGGGGGCGGCTGTCGGCGGACGGCGATGGTCTGCCGCCGGCTGCTGGGAGTCGAGCGGTTCCTGTGGACGTTCGCGACCGTCGCGAGGGGTGCCACCCGACAACAACGCGGCATCGTCTGACGCCGGAAGAGCCCTGGCACGGACAGCGAGGTGGAAAGTATGATCGTTGAGGCCCAGTCGGACGGGCTGGCGGCGAGGCTCAGGGAGGCGTGGGTTGAGGCCAAGGTGGTGCCTGCCGAGGACCAGACCCACGCCACGATCCACCGGGAACTCGGGCTGCTCGACGACGCACCGGCGCAGGCGGGGTTCGAGTTCCTGGGATCACCTCGGGGCGAAGCGGGTGCGACGAGTGGGTCTCCGTCATAACAGTCTCAGGTGCCCGGTGATCGGGTCGATGCGGTCGGGGAAGTCAGGGCCTACGGCGCAGCAGGTCGGCGTCGGCACCCCGTGGAACTCGGTCCGGCCCGCATCGACGCAGAGCTGGACCAGGACACCCGCCTCATGGGCCTGCTGCACGATCGCCAGCAACTCTTCCTCCGAATCGACCCGGACGCAGACCTTGGTGAACGCCCCGTCGAGCCAGGCTCGCTCGGCTTCGCTGAAGGTGCAGCCTGGCTGACGAATGCGAAGGGCAAGCCAGATCATGCTGGCGTGGGCACCCTGGGCGATCTCCTTGCCCCGGCGCATGCCCAGGTCCCGCCGCATCACGATCACCTGCTTCGGTGATGCCCGTTCGGTCACCTCCATCTGGCCTCCCCCCTTCTGCCGTCCCGGCAGATCCCATGACACCGGAACGGGCCACGGGGCTCGCCCGAAAAATCGAACGACACGACTAGACTGAACCGTTCAGTTCACTAGAATGCAGGTCGAATCGGTTCAAGCGGCGCACCCAGGAGTGCCAGATGGCCAGGCAGGGCAGCGAACCAGGTCCTCCGCCGAATTCCCCTTCGAGTTCGAAGAGAGATGTCATCCTCGCCGCAGCCCGGTCGTTGTTCCTGGAGCACGGCTTCGCCAGCACGAGCGTCGATGCCGTCACCCGACGTTCAGGCGTCTCGAAGGCCACGGTCTATGCGTACTTCCCGCACAAGGAGGCGATCCTCGAGGCGGTCGTGCGAGAGGAGTCGTCCAAGCTCCTCGCCCCGCTGGAATTCTCTGCCACGGGGGATGCCCGTGCCGATTTGGTGCGTGCCGCCGAGTTGATGGCCGGGGTGGCGGCATCGCCCGAGATCATGGCCTGGGACCGGATGATCTCGCCCGAGGTCCGGCGCAACCCCGAACTCGGGCGGCTCTTCTACGATGCCGGACCGGGCCGGGTCCACCTGCGACTGGCCGATCTCTTCCGCAAGCTGGAAGCCCTGGGCGTCCTCAGCGTACCGGATGCCGACGAGGCGGCCAGCTTCTACTTCGGCATCCTGTTGGGCGAGCCGGTCCTGCGGAACCAACTCTGCGGCGCTGCGTCCTACCGGCCGGACCAGGGTCGGATCGCCAGGGTCGTGGACCTGTTCCTCCGGGCTTATGCCCCCACGGTCCCGCCACGTCGTCCCAGGGGAGGCAAGCGATGAGGGTGGCTCTGATCTGCAACGACACCCGGGGCGGCATCCAGCCTTACGTCGCCCTCGGCCTGGGGCTCAGGGCGGCGGGCCACGAGGCCGTCGTCGTCGCACCGGAGAACTACGCCGGATTCGTGTCATCGAGGGGGCTGGAGTTCCGGGGCATGCGGGGCGACGTGCAGGCCGTCCTCCAGAACTCTGAGTACGCCGAGCAGTTTGAGCGGGGGTTTCTCGCCTCGCATCGGCTCATGGTGCGGCTACTCACCGAATCGATCCGGGACTGGACCCACGATGCCCTGGAGGCGTGCCGGGGTGCCAACCTGATCCTCGGCGGCTTTGGCGGCATGATGACCGGCCAGGGGATCGCCGAGGCGTTGGATGTGCCGTTCGTGCAGGCGCACCTCCAGCCGGTGACGCCGACCGGGGCCTACTCGGGGCTGCTGATGTCGGATCGGCTCCGGGGCCGGAGCCGGTGGCTGGACCGGCTGTCGCACCGCTGGAGCCGCCAGGTCTTCTGGCAGCCCCTCCGGGGGCCGATCAACGCCGCACGCAAAGAGGTGCTCGGCCTCGGTCCCGCACCGTTCTGGGGCAGCATCGGCATACCCCGGCGGGATGGTGACCTCGTGCTCCACGGGTACAGCCCGCACCTGCTGCCCCGGCCCTCGGATTGGCCCTCGGGGGTCCAGATCACGGGCTACTGGTTCCTGGACCACGAGGAGGTGTGGACGCCCCCGGCTGATCTGGTGGAGTTCCTCGACGCCGGGGAGCCGCCCATCGCCGTGGGCTTCGGCAGCATGAGCCTCCGGGATGCGGAGGTAATGACCCGGCTGGTGCTCGATGCCGTCGAGCGGGCGGGCCGACGTGTGGTCCTCCTCTCGGGATGGGGCGGCGTCGGCGGGCCGACCCAGCCCGACTGGGCGTTCACCGTGGACTCGGTGCCGCATGACTGGCTGTTCCCTCGGACGGCTTTGTGCGTCCACCACGGGGGTGCGGGGACGACCGGGGCGAGCCTGCGGGCGGGCGTCCCCTCGGTGATCGTGCCATTCGGGGCCGACCAGCCGTTCTGGGGCTGGCTGCTCGCCTCCCGTGGCCTCGGGGCGCAACCGATCCCCCGGAAGCGGCTGACGATTGAGAACCTGTCCTCAGCGATCCGGGCCGTGATCGAAGATGACGCCATGAGGCAGAGGACTTCGGAACTGGGTTGTAAGATCCGGGAAGAAGACGGGGTGGCTCGGGCAGTCGAGATTCTGGTGGGGATCATCGGTCGCCCACGCTGCGAGACATCGGCCAGCAGCCCCACGTCCCGCTGACAGCAGGCACGATGACGACGAGGAAGGGAGGGTCGATGAGGCGAAAGTTTGGGCTGGGCCTGCTCTACCTCGCTGGCAGCCTGGTGATCGCCGGGTCGATGTACGATCTGTTCGTCCCGTCCGTGCCTGCGAGCCACCTGGAGTACCTGGGCGTCACGCCAGCGACCATGCCCCCCAGGTTCGCCGCCCTGGACCTCGGGCTCCTGCGTGCTCTGGGCGGCTGCCTGCTCGCCATCGGGGCGACGGCCCTCGTCCTCGTCCACGGCCCGATCCGGCGTGGTGAGCGATGGGCGCTGCTGGCCCTCGTGATGATGGTGGGCATCTCCGAGGGGAACAACTCGTACCACATGTACTGGTTCGGGTCGCCGTATTATGCCCCTTTGGCTTTCGTGGCGATGACGGTGCTCGGCGTCGGGCTGGTCTGGTCGGCGAGACGAGAAGCAGAATGACGACCGAGACGGTGCATGCAGACGCCCCCGGCAGCGAGGCCACCGGGGGCGTCCTTCGTCAGTCGATCACCTCGGTCACGACACCCGAGCCGACCGTCTGGCCGCCCTCACGGATGGCGAACCGGCTCCCGGCTTCCAGGGCAACCGGCTTGTCGAAGCTCACGTCCAACGGCGTGTGGTCGCCCGGCATGACCATCTCCACGCCCTCGGGCAGAGAAAGCTCGCCGGTGACGCTGGTCGTGCGGAAGAAGAACTGCGGCTTGTAGCCGCTGAAGAAAGGGGTGTGCCGTCCGCCCTCCTCCTTGCCCAGCACAGACACCTCGCCACGGAACCGGGTCCGGGGCAACAGCGACCTCGGTGCCGCCACGACCTGTCCACGGCGAATCTCGTGCTTGCCGACCCCACGCAGCAGCAGGCCGACGTTCAGACCGGCAACGGCCCGGTCAAGCGGCCGGTTGAACTGCTCAACGTCCATCACGACCGCCTCCCGAAATGTGTCTAGGCCGAGGATCTCCACCCGCTCGCCCGGCTCGATCACGCCCTGCTCGACCTTGCCCGTGGCCACCGTGCCCCGGCGGACGATCGTGTAGACGTTCTCGATCGCCATGAGAAACGGCCGATCGTTCGCCCGCTTCGGGTCCGGGATATACGTGTCCAGGGCGGCGAGAAGCTCCGAGATGCAACGGCTCGCCTCGGGGTCGCCGGGTCGCTCCAGCGCCGCACGGGCATTGCCCCGCACGAACCGGGTGTGCTCGCCGTCGAAGCCGTGCCTCACCAACAGGTCACGGGCCTCCATCTCCACGAGGTCGATCGACTTCGGGGCATCCACGAGATCGACCTTGTTGAAAAACACCACGAGGTCGGAGACACCAACCTGGCGGACCAAGAGGATGTGCTCCCTGGTCTGCGGCATCGGGCCGTCCGCCGCCGAGATCAGCAGCACCGCCCCGTCCATCTGGGCGGCCCCGGTGATCATGTTCTTCACAGAATCGGCGTGTCCGGGGCAGTCGATGTGGGCATAGTGCCGGCTGTCCGTCTCGTACTCAACGTGGCTGGCGGTGATCGTGACCGTCTTGGTGGCGTCACGGACCTTGCCGCCCTTGCTGATGTCCTTGTAGGACTTCAGCCGGGCGAGCCCCTTGATCGCCTGCACGGCCA
The DNA here is from genome assembly GCA_964624465.1 of uncultured Isosphaeraceae bacterium. Classification (GTDB taxonomy): domain Bacteria; phylum Planctomycetota; class Planctomycetia; order Isosphaerales; family Isosphaeraceae; genus CAZUZD01. The sequence goes on along the minus strand of CAZUZD010000102.1, from coordinate 9,306 downwards.
GGATGGCGGCGGTGAGGGTGGTCTTGCCATGGTCGATGTGACCGATAGTGCCAACATTGACGTGAACCTTCTCCACGGAACATTCCCCCGGTCGCCTCGCTCGGGTGACCGTTCGGGTTTCGGCCCCTCCGTACCAATCGTGAGCGATCATTTTACCACCACGGGTGGTACCAGGGAGTCGGAGGCCACAGGGCCCAGAGTGGGGGGCGAAGCCACGGCGGGGCCGTATGCCTGCCCTCGCCATCCGGGGCTATGTCGCCTGGGCCAGAGTCGTCGTTCATCGGGGAAACCTCCGAGTTCGGAGCGCACTCCGACCTCCCCGTGGCGGTCAGTCCGCACGATGAGCGTCGGCTCGTCCCGAGGCGATCTGCGGGGCAGACACCGTGTCGCCTTGCCGGGTTCGTGACATCGGTCACGTGCCGACGGTTGGGGCAGCCGGGTTTCAGAAAGGGAAGTCCCGAAGCCGTGGCAGACAAGCCAGGCTTGCCGAGGAAATGAGGAGAAGAGCAGGGCGAATCTGGTGAGTTCGGAAGCTACGGAGATGCCGGTGCGTCGCATCGTCGGCGAGAATGCGGGACAATGGTCGGCGATGACCTTCCCGAAGTCCGGTCGCATGCGGAGGTCGCCATGACTCGACAGGCATCGATGCTGGGGCTCGTCCTGGTCGCTCTCGCCGCCGTGACTTCGGACGACGCCCTGGCCCACCCCCCGATCTCCACCGACGATTGGGCGACCGGATCAGGCGTCCTGTTCAGCGAGGGCTTCGAGGACACGAACCTGAAGGCGCGGGGCTGGTACGACGGCAACGACCGCTTCACGTTCAGCGACGATGCGGCGGTCGGTCGGCAGTCGATCCAGTACCACTTCCCGAGGGCCAAGCTCACGCCGTCCGACTCTTCAGGGGTCCGTCATGCTATCGAGCCCACCGAGGTCGTCTACCTGCGGTTCTACCTGAAGCTGTCGCCGGACTGGTCGTGGACGGGCAAGCCGTATGGTCCCCACCTGCTGCAATTCATGACCACCGAGAACGGCAAGTACCACGGCCCCGCCGCCAGCCACCTGACGCTCTACGTCGAGCCGGTCAACGGCAAACTGCGGCTTGCGGCCCAGGACATCCAGAACAAGGATGCGCCCCACGGCTTGACCCAGGGGCCGTTGCGGGGCGGCTACAACGGCACCTTCTACGACAGCCGGGATGTCCTGTTTGACGACGGCAAGTGGCACTGCATCGAGGCGATGTTCAAGCTGAACAGCCTCGACCTGGCCGGTGACAAACCGAACCCGGACGGCGAGGTGCGGGGCTGGGTGGATGGCAAGCTCGTGATCGATCGCACCGACGTGGTGTTCCGCTCGACCGACTTCCCGCAGATGAAGTTTAACCAGTTCATGATGCTGCCCTACTTCCACGACGGCGTGCCGCACGATCAGACGCTCTGGATCGACGAACTGGCGGTCAGCACGGAGCGGATCGTGACAGGCTCGGGTGCGGGTGGCAGAGGTCGTCCTTGATCGGGCGAAAAGCGAGACGCTGATATGAATAACTTCATGATTTGGTACAACAGCCTGGCGAAGCCGTCCTGGACTCCGAGCCCCTCGACCATCGGTCTGGTCTGGCAGATCCTCTACCCGATTATCCTGGTCACGTGCCTGTTCGTGTTCGTGCAAGCGGTTCGGAGGAAGATCCCCTGGCAAGTGGCGCTGCCCTTCGCCATCAACCTCGTCGCCAACCTGATCTTCACGCCCATCCAGTTCGGGCTGCGGAACCTGCCGCTGGCCTCCGTGGACATCCTGATCGTCTGGGCGACGATCCTCTGGATGATTGCCGCCGTCTGGGGGCACTACCGCTGGGTTGCCGTCGCCCAGGTGCCGTATCTGGTCTGGGTGTCGATAGCGAGCGTCCTGCAACTGTCGATCACCTGGATGAACTGGGGTCGATCCTGATGGGGCAAGCCATGACGAAGGTGAACCTCCGGGAGAAGCTGGCGCTTTTCCAGGACCATTGGAATCCCCGGATCATCGGAGAACTGAACGGGCAGCAGGTCAAGCCCGTGAAGTTCCACGGCGAATTCGTCTGGCACAAGCACGACCACGAGGATGAGTTGTTTCTGGTCATCCAGGGGCGGTTCCGCATGGACTTCCGGGACCGACAGGTCTGGCTCGAGGAGGGGGAGTTCCTGATCGTGCCACGGGGCGTCGAGCACCGGCCCGTGGCCGAGGAGGAGGTGCAAGTCCTGCTCTTCGAGCCAGCCGGGACGCTCAACACTGGCGATACGCCAGGCGAGAGGACCGTGGTTGAGCCTCAGAAAATCTGATTGCTCCATCGGTGGCTCATCGATGGGGCGAGGGAGGAACACAGATGGGCTTTCGGTCGGGTTCGCTGTTCTCCGTTTCCCTGTACATGCTGCTGCCGACCGCCATCGCATGGGGCGACGAGCCCGCCAGACCGGCCCAGGTGAAGGTGGCGGCGGTCCAGATGCTCGGATACGACAAGACCGACCTGCCCCGGCCCGGTTTTGACCCGAGCGAGGCCGTCGTCCCCTACATCGACCGGGCGGCGAAGGACGGGGCGCACTCGTCGTCTTCCCGGAATATCTCCTGGGCAGGATCACCGTCCCAGGGCCGCAGACGGAGCGGATCGCCGGGGCGGCAGCGGCCGGCAAAATCTACGTGATCGTGGGTTGCTGGGAAGTCTTCGAGGACGGGACGTACGCCAACACCGCCCTCCTGTTCGACCGGTCGGGCAAGGTCGCCGGGAAGTACAAGAAGGTCCACGCCGCCGTGGACCACTTCGAGGGTGAGCCGCCCTGGTCGCAGCCTCCCCAGGGCAAGGAACTCGACTGGTTCCTGACGAATGACCCCGAATGGAAGATGCAGCGAGGCGACGACTTCCCGGTCTTCGACCTGGACTTCGGCCGGATCGGCATCCTGACCTGCTACGACGGCTGGTTCCCGGAGACGCACCGCATGCTCTCGCTGCGTGGCGCCGAACTGCTGGTCTGGATCAATGGCCGCAGGGGACCGGTCGAGGACTTCATCGTCAGATCGGCTATGTACCAGGACGAGGTGGCGATGATCGCCACCAACCAGGCGTATGGGTCGGGGACGATGATCGGCCAGTGGCCCGCCCGGATCCTGGCATCCTGCACCGAGGCCAGGGAGGGCTACATCACGGCCACGATCGAACTGGGCTCGGTCCGGAAAGCCCGGCAAAACAGCCGGAACCTCAGGCAAAGACGGCCCGAGCTTGACGGGGAGATTGTGAAGCCGATCGAGATCGGTCCTGAGCCCGGTTCGAGGAAGCCCTGAACGGGATGAAGATATGGAACGTCGGTCTGGGAGCTTAACGAAGAGACGGCTCGGGTGGGTGACCGCCGCCCTGGTCGTGCTCCTCCTCGCTGGGATGGCGACCAACCGCCTGCTGAACCGTCAGCGGACCATCCCCGCCCCGCCCGATTCCGAGATCGAACTGACCCTGAGCGACGGCGGCACCACCTACAAGCTCTACCGTGGTGACGTGTACACGGTCGGTCCCCGGCCGGATCGACTCACGTTCGTCGAGCACCTCTACGACCCGGACTTCTTCGCCAGCAACTACGTCGTGTTAGATGGTGTCCCGAACAAGCGATCCCCGGAGACCGGCAAGCTCTACCCCACCCGGAGGAACTTCGACGAGGACTTCGAGAGAGCGGATTCGCTCGGTGACCTGATTGGTCCACGGCGAGGATGGACGAACTTCACGCTCCAGTCGCCCAGGGCTCCCACCATCCCCGAATACAACGCCTTGCGGCAGCGGCTCCTCAGCGGGCAGGGCGACTTCCTCGACAACCGCATCGAGATCAGCCAGAAGCACGCCCATTCCGGCTCATCTTCGCTGGAGTGCGTCTCGGAGCCGCCCTCCCGTGGCATGGTCACCGCCAAGGCGTCCCTCTCGACCTCGCTGCTGCACTTCGTCAAGGGCGACGACGTGTGGTTCTCGGGCTGGTACTTCGTGCCCGAGGGCTCCAGCCTCCCGTTCACGCTGATGGACCTGGAATCGACCTGGATCAAGGAGCATCCGGGCCTGCGGATCATGCTCGACCCGCCCGGTCACCTCATGCTCGAACTCAAGTGGGCCGACAAGCCGAAGTACCGCCAGCCGAAGGGACGTGAGGTCCGGTTCCCGGTCGGCAGGTGGGTGGAGGTCCGGTTGCACCTGCGGCTCTCCGAGCAACCGGATGGTCGGGTCGAACTCTGGCAAGATGGCGTGGCGATCGTCGAGGGTCGGGGACAGACCTTGCCGCTGGCGGGCACGATCTACGACGACCTGGAAGTGGGCATCAGCGCCCACAGCTTCGGACCCGACCCGGCGACCCTCTTCGTCGATGATCTGAGGATCGCCACCGAGCCACCAGCACTCGACGAGCCGACCCGATGAGAACCGACTTCCTCGTCATGCTCCTGGGATTCATTAACGATGATGGGACAGTCCTGGCTGGATACTGACCACGTCGTGCATGATCGCCGGGGAGCGCATCAGAGCAGCTTCAGGTGCCCCGTGATCGGGTCGAGCCGCTCTGGGTCATCCGGTCCCAGGGCGCAGCAGGTGGCCGTCGGCACGCCGTGGAACTCGGTACTCCCCGCATCGACGCAGAGTTGGACCAGGACGCCTGCCTCCTGGGCACGCTGCACCACGGCGAGCAACTCTGCTCCCGAATCCAGTCGCACGCAGACCTTCGTGAACGCCCTGTCGAGCCAGCGGCGTTCGGCCTCGGTGAACGTGTAACCGGGCTGGCGGATGCGGAGGGCCAGCCAGATCATGCTGGTTGAGCCCATGCCCTGAGAAACAATCCAGGCCCGGAAGCGGAGTGGTTACGGCTGTCGCTATTGAACATCGCTATTCGACGTGCTGACCTGCACGTCGATCTCGGTGTCGGCGGGCATCCAAAGCCTCCAACGTCCCATTGCCGCAGATGAAATCTGAGCCATAAACGCCAGGTTTCGTCCGATCGTTAAGAACGAGGAGTTGCCCGATGCCCGAGATCCTGCACATCACGCCCAAGACCAGTTGGGAGCGGGCCGTCGCCGATGGCGAGTACCGGGGCGATACCCTGGCGACGGAGGGGTTCATCCACTGCTGCACGCCCGAGCAAGTTGCCGGGGTCCATGACAGGTACTACCGGGGCCAGACCGGCTTGCTCGTACTGAAGATCGACCCTGGAAGGCGGGCCTTGCCTCTGAAGCGGGAGAGTCCTCCCGACTCGAATGAGAAGTTCCCCCATCTGTATGGCCCGCTGAACCTCGACGCAGTGGTTGAGGTCGTCCCGCTCGAACACGTGCTCGCCGGGTGGAATGAGTTGTCTTGAATCGGAGCAATCAGGACGACGTTGCCCCGATAATTCAGGACGGACCGAGGGCAGACGGAGGCGTGGAGCGATCTGAACGTTGTCGGGTTCGGAGTGGTCATCACTGATTTTGGGGTTCAGGCCGCCATTGTCTGCCCCCGACGCCCACATCCAGATCAAGCAGACTAAGCTTAACTGGATCGCTTACCTGATGCGAAGCTTTGAACCACCGTCCTGTACCAGGTTCTCAAGTTCGAGCATGGCAAGAACGACTGGAACGATTATGTCCTGCTCGCCTACCATTGCTATCAGGTCGACGCCATCTTCCCTACCGGAATCCCTGACATGAAGACGACCCAGCCGTATGTGTGAGGTCGGCGGGTCGGGGGCTGTTTTGGGTTGGGCAAACTGTTCCTCAGGTGGATCGGGACGGTGGTTCGAGTCGCAAGGAGCCAGGAGGCCGATCATGGCATCCTCGAAGAAGCCGCTGATTCACCAGCAAGCCAGGGAATTTCTCGAACAGAGTCTCCGGGATTACCTGGCGGGCGACGACCCAGGGGTGATCTCGTTCAGCCTCAAGCGCAGCAAGAAGCCAGGCGAGACCTACCCCCTGAAGCTCACCCAGTTGCAGCGGGAGACCCTGCTGGGACAGACCCGCCTGAAACCTGTTCTGAAGCGGAAGATCAGGCAGGCGGGCGAGGGCACCCGGGTCGTCGGCGTGACCTGGAACGAATTGCACCAGGTTATCGATGCGGCGGGCGAAGCCGCCGTGTCCGCTCGCAGCCCCCACCGGGAACGCCTGATGGCGATCCAGGTCCGGGTGGGCAGGTTCATCGAAGCCGAGCACGAGCCGGTCTTCGGCTGGCTGTTCCCGAAGCCGCCGAGACCTCGCCGCACGAAGGCAGAACTCCAGCAGCGTGGTGGCGCATCCAGGAACCGCCCCGAAGCCGGGGGCGACCACCCAACCGGCCAGGAGTGACCCCGATGGCTCGACCCAGGAAGCCACCAGCCAAGGTCAACGCCCCCACCAACCAGGGCGACAAACACCTCTTCGCCCTGGAGGTCTTCCTGATCAGCGGACCGATTTCCGGAAAGTTCGCCCGGAAGAATCGGAGCATCTCCCGGACCATCGAGATCCGGGGCGATCAAAGCCTCGCCGACCTGCACAACGCCATCTTCGAAGCCTTCGACCGCTGGGACGAGCACCTGTACGAGTTCCAGTTCGGCGAAGGTCCGATGGACCCCAAGGGCAAGCGGTATGTCCTGCCCGAGGCGTCCGAGATCGGGTCCAAGAATCCGCCCGCCGGGATGGTGGACCGGACCCGGATTGATTCGCTGGGTCTGGAGGTGGGCCAGGCGTTCGGTTACTGGTTCGACTTTGGCGACGACTGGTGGCACCAGATCGATGTCGAGTCGATCACGGACCAGATTCCCTGCGGCAAGCTGCCCAGGGTGACCAAGCGGGTGGGCCAGAGTCCGCCGCAGTATGAAGAGATCGACGAGTAGCCCCCTGCGGAGGCATCCGATCATGCCCGACCCTGACCGGCTGAAGCTTGGGAAAGGCGTGGCCTTCGTCAAGAGCCACCTGGTCCGGTTGCCGGTCTGCGACGAGGTCTGGGAAGCCGACTTCCGGGCGTTACCAGTTCCAACGGCAGGAGTCGAGACGGCCTCTCTGGGCCTGGTGGTGACCAGGCAGGGCGCTCACCTGCTGGCGGATGAGCCGATCCCCGGCGAGCCAGGGGTCAACGATCTCGCCAGGCTGCTGGCAAATGCCATGCGGCGACCGCTCGATGGGCAGCCACGTCGTCCGAAAACCATCCTGCTCAGGGCCAATCCCCGGTGGCGGGAACTGATCCCGGTCCTGGAGAGCCTCAAAGTTGGCGTCACGATCGAGAAGAGGCTCCCGAAGCTCGACAGGATCGTCACCGAATTGATCCAGGAACTGCGAACGATCGAGCGGACGAGGATGATCCGCCCCGATGCCGACCAGGCGAAGATGGAGACGGCGTTCCCGGCCATCGCCGCCTACGTCAGGGGCCATGGCTTCATCGAGGTCGGGGACCAGGACGGTTTCGGCTTCGTGGCCCGTGCAATCGGCTACGGCGGGGTCGACTTCGAATCCCAGACTCCCGAGACCCTGGCCGAGGCCATGGCCGTGCTGGAGACTAGTCTGGCACGCTGGTTCGAGCAACAGGGTATCGGGATCCAGCGAGGCAGGTAGACCGGGGTCGCCAGGCGGCGACCCGATCTCACGGTCCGAGGCCGCTATTCATCCTGGGGGAACTGTCAGGCCATGACGCACCTTCTGAAGCTCGGTGCCCTATCGATATGCCTCGTCACTCCTGCCCCGGCGGATCAGCCCCGCATGCTGTTCGACTTCGCAGTACCCGAAGCCACCCAGGCGTGGCAACCGGTCAATGATGGTGTGATGGGCGGCGTCTCGGACGGGCGGTTCAAGATCACCGACCAGGGGACCATGGAGTTCTTCGGGACGCTCTCCCTGGAGAACAATGGCGGCTTCGCCTCGGTCCGGTCCCGTCGAATCGACCTGGGGTTGCAGCCCGGTGACACGCTGCTGATCCGGCTCAGGGGCGACGGGCGTGATTACCTCCTGAACCTGTATGTGCCGTCGCTGCGAATGGCCTACTCGTATCGGGCGGCCATCCCGACCAGGGCGGGCGAGTGGACCGAGGTTCGCATCCCACTGAAGGACTGCTCCGCCTCCTCCTTCGGCAACAAGGTCCCCAACGCCGGCCCCGTGGACGCTCCCAAGGTCAACTCGATCGGGTTCATGCTGGCCGACAAGAAGGCGGGGCCGTTCACGCTGGAGATCGCCTGGGTGAAGGTCGTCGGCGGCGAGGGCAAGGACTGACCGGCTCGGGAGCAATCGAGCTACCAGCCAGGCAACCCAAGCCGGCTCTCGTGCGGTTGCCCCTGAACCTGACTCAGGAGCAGGGGGCAAGCTGGCTCAATCCGAACCGACTCAAGCACAGCGGTCCCGGGCCAGTGCTGGAACGTCCTACCCAAGACCCGGCCGCCTGTGGGTCCACCAGGAGGCCGCTGGCGGCTCGTCTCGGCCATCAGGCAAGGCGGCTGGGCTTCACTGTCGAGCCCTGGGATGGATCGCTGTCATGGTCCAGGGACAGCCAGGACAGGGATGACTCAGGTTGCGTCCTCGTGCAGGCTCTTGAGGGGGGAATTTGAGAGTTCTGGCTGAAACTGCACTTTCCGGGATTCCAGAGCCCTGAGCTCCTGCCAGGCCAAGCGTAGCCGGGTGCTGGCCCGACCGGGACGATGGTGGTTACCACACCAGTCCATCACCCCGGACGGAGCCAGCCCCATGACATCTTCGCAGCGGACGCCTGCGTCCTGCCAGTGGTTCGACCGCCTCGCCGACGCACTCGACAAGCGATCCGCTCCCAGGCTCGCCCTGCTGTTCCTGGGCGCCGTGCTGGCACGCGGCCGGCGGACCGTCACGACCTGGATTCGCGCCGCCAGGCTCAACGATCAGTTCCGGCCCTGCTACACCGCGGTCGCCGCCGCCGGCAGGAAGGCCGACGTGGTCGCCGCGTCCCTCGTGCTGGGTGTGATCAAGCCTCTGGCGGCGGGGACCGAGCGGCTGACACTCGCCATCGACGACACCCCGACCCGGCGGTACGGCCCGCACGTCCAGGAGGCCGGCGTGCACCATGACCCCACCCCCGGGCCGGCCGGTTCCTCCTATCGTGTACGGCCACGTCTTCGTCGTCCTGGGACTGCTGCTCGGTCACCAGGCGTGGGGCGTGGTGGCGCTGCCGCTACTGTCCCGGCTGTACGTCCGCCAGAAGGACCTTCCGTGTGCGTTCGGTGATCGACGTCCTTGACGGCCGAACCAGCCTTGAAGTGGGCCGGCCCGATGTCAGCCGGCTGCGAGGATTCGCCGCACCCACATGCGGCCGATCGCCAGCCGACGCGCGATCTCCGAATGGCTGAGACCCTGGGTCTT
>CAZUZD010000101.1:0-18545 GCA_964624465.1 uncultured Isosphaeraceae bacterium | reverse complement strand
CGGCGGCCGACGCCATCGCCGAGCGCGGCCGCTCCAGCAGGGCCGAGCCGGGCCCGGCTGCGGCGCGGCACTGGGCCGAGCCGCCGCCGGGGGCCGCCAGGCCGTGCGGCTCGGCCAGGGTCAGCTCGGCCGCGCGGCCGTCGTCGAGGCGGAACCGGATGTGGGCGATCGACAGCTCGTCGCCGACGTGGAGCCGGCCCTTCTCGACCCGCTGGCCGTTGATCCGGATCCCGTTGGTCGAGCCCAGGTCCCGCACCAGCACGTCGCCGTCGTCGAGCACCATGCAGCAGTGCCGCCGCGAGACCCGGATCGAGTCCAGGCGCGCGTCGCACTGGGGGTGACGCCCGATCACGAGCATCTCCCGCTCGACCGGTATGTCGGGCCCGTCGTCGAGGGCCACCAAGCGGAGCGGCATAGGGCTCGCCTTCCCCGGCCGAGTGCCTCGGCCTTGCGCACGCCATCCGACCCGGAGTTCCACCCAACGCCACGCGATCCGATCCGGCCCGAGGGGCCGGCCCGAAGCTCCGTCACGACGGTCGCCCCGCCCGCGGCGGTCGTCCGTCCCATTCTTCGCGTCACCCGGACATCTGACCAGGGGCAAGGCGCGGGGAGAAACCTGCCAGGACCCGAATCGGGCGCCGCACGACGTCGGGGGCGCCTGCCGGGGGGCGGTTGGAAAATGTGGCAGGATTGTGATCCCCGGACGATCCCCTGTCAAGCAAATAAGCGACGGACCCGAGAATGTGTTGGAATGCAAGCGGCGTGCCACGCCCGCCCGGGTGCGGGCCCCCGAGGGGTCAGGCGGGGGATCGGGCCGGCCCGATCGCGCCCCGGGCGCGGAGCCAGGCGACCGACTCGGCCAGGGCCTGCCGCACCGGCCGGGGGGTCAGGTCCAGGTCGGCCAGGCTGCGGCGGGCGTCGAAGTGCATGGTCCGGCGGGTCAGCCGCACGCCGGTGAGCGTCGCCTTGGGGGCCCGGCCCGTGACGTGGTCGGCCCAGAACTCGCTGAGCACGGCCACGCCCAGGCCCACGGGGTACGGCACCCGCCAGCGGGGCACGGGCACGCCGGTCAGCTCGGAGAGCGTGCCCAGCAGCTCGACGAGGGTCAGGTTCTCGCCGCCGAGCAGGTAGCGGCGGCCGGGGGTGCCGCGGTCGCGGAGCCGGACCAGGCCCTCGGCGATGTCGTCGACGGCGATCAGGTTCAGGGTGCAGTCCATCCGCGCCAGCAGCTCGCCCCGGGCGAAGTCGCGGATCAGCCGCGTCGGCGGCGACAGGCCATGATCGCCGGCGCCCACCGGCATCGTCGGGTTGGCGATCAGCACCGGGTGGCCGGCGCCGGCCCGCGCGCGGGCGGCCTCCTCGGCCCGCAGCTTCGAGAGGCAGTAGGGCCCGACGGCGTCGGACTCGACGATGGCGACGTCCTCGGTGATCGGCCCGGCCGCCCGCACGCAGGTCAGGATGCTCTCGGTGCTCACGTGCACGATCCGGCGCGCCCCGGCGGCGATCGCGGCGTCGAGCACGTGCACCGTGCCCTGGTGGTTGACCCGGTCGAACTCGCGGCGGTCGCGGACCCAGAGGTTCGGGTTGGCCGCCAGGTGGAACACGGTGTCCCCCCCGAGCAGCGCGGGGCGCACGGCGTCGGCGTCGCGGATGTCGGCCCGCACCACCTCGACCCCGGCCGGCAGGTGGTCGACCGGCGCGCCGGGGCGCTCGACGACCCGGACCCGCTCGCCGCGGTCGACGAGCTGGCGCACCAGGTGGCTGCCGATGAACCCGGCGCCGCCGGTGACGATGGTCGTTGCATCCATGCCGCTGGTGGCTCCTGCGCGGGGTCGGCGTCAGAGGACGCGGTACAGGGCCCGGTCGGGGGGGGCCGGGGCGCTGGGCCGGCCGGACTCGGGGGCGAGCACGCCGGCGCGGACGAGGGCGTCGAAGACCGAGGGCTGGACGAAGTCGGTGTAGCCGTAGCCGCCGGGCTTGCGGTGCCGGCGGATCTCCGACCAGTCGACGAAGACGTGCGTGATCCCCTGGGCCCGGAGCGACTCCTGAACCTGCGCCGGGGTGCGGTCGCGGGCCAGGCCCTCGATCAGCTCGTCGTCGAAGACGGTGTTGTAGCGGATCGGGTGCCACATGTGGAACACCCCGGCGGGGCCGACCAGCAGGGCGCGTGAGCCGGGCCGCAGGCGGCCGTCGAGCCAGGCCAGGCCGCTGTTCGCCAGGCGGGGGACCTCGGCGCGGAGCTGGCCCAGGTCCGCGGTCCAGCGGTTCAGGGCGGCCAGGCCGGTGGTGTCGTAGGTCCAGGTCGTCAGCAGCCCCAGCGCCAGCACAGGCCAGAGCACCGCGCGCCAGGCGCGCCGGCCGGTCCAGTCGGCGCCCAGGCCGGCCAGGATCGCCAGCGCCGGCAGGACGGGCACCCAGAAGCGGTCGAGCCGGTGGGTGAGCAGCCACCAGGTGCCGACCAGGAACAGCGCGTACCCGGCCAGCCGCGCGGCCAGCCGGCGCCGGCCCCGGTGCAGGAACGCCAGCGGGGCCAGGGCGGTGTAGAGTGGCGACTGCCAGTCGTTGCGGCCGGCGACTTCGGCCACGCCGGTGACCAGCTCGGCCCAGGTGCGCGGCCGTGGCCCGTGCGCCGCCGACCACTTCGCCTGCCGCGCCGGGCTCCAGGGGTGGCCGCCGAACACCTCGTAGCCCAGCGGGTACACCGGGTTGCCGTGGTCGATCAGGTTCTTGAGCAGCCAGGGCCCGATCGTCGCCAGCAAGCCGATCCCGAAGGCGACCGCGATCGCCGGCGACCGCCGCCGCCAGCTCGCCAGCAAGGCCACGGCCCCGGCCGGGATCACCGCCGAGATCAGGGCCGGGTACTTGCACGCCATCGCACCGCCGGCAATCAGCCCGACCAGCGCCCAGAGGCCCAGCCGGGCGCGGGGCGCGGCCGGTTCGAGGCTCCAGGCCAGCCCGAGCGCCAGGATCAGGGCGGCGTGATACGCGGCCAGCGGCCCCTCGACGTAGGGGAAGACGCTCAGCCGGTAGACCCAGGGCGTGCCCAGATACACCAGCGCCGCCAGGGCACCGGCGCGTGGTGAGCCCCAGCGGCCGGCGGCGCGGGCGATGAGCCACGCGGCGATCGGCGCGTGCAGCATGACCAGGAACTGCCCGACCAGCGCGCCGGTCCACCAGTCGGCCACGACGACCATGCCCAGCAGGTGGAGCATCTCGACGTTGAACGGCATGCTCGTGTACACGTTGTGCGGCAGGAACGCGATCCGGCCGGCCTGGTACCACTCCTTGGGGCCTTGCAGGTGGTACTCGACGGCGTCGAAGTCGAGCGTCGGCTGCATCGAGCCCAGGACCATCAGCAACAGGAACGGCGCCGCCGCCATCGCGAACAGGAACCCGGGCCAGAGCCGCCTCAGCGGCAGGTGATCGACGTCGCGGTCGGCGTCCGGGGCGCGCCGGGGCCGCTGCCGCCAGGCGTCGCGCGCGTCGAGCCCGAGGCCGGCCAGGGCCAGCGCCGCCAGCGCGACGATCGTCGGCCAGCGGCCGGGCACGGCGAACCGGCCGACGGCGAGCGTGAGCCCGCTGAGCACGGGCAGGCCGGCGATGATCGCCAGCGGCAGGCGGTCGGGCGCCGGCAGCACGCGAGCCAGCCCCAGCGCCCGCAGCAGCAGCAGCCCCAGCCCCAGCGCGCCGGCGGCGATGCCCAGGCCGGCCAGCGCGATCGGCCCGCGCTGGGGCAGGTTCTCGACGTGCGAGAGCTCGCCCAGCGCCAGGCCCAGCAGCGAGTCGTTCCAGCCGGTGCCGGGCACGAAGTAGGGGATCGCCTGCGCCACCAGGTACCAGCGGCGGATCGGCGACCGCGAGACGGTGCCGTCGGGCAGGGTCGTCGACGCCGCCTCGGCGTTCGGCAGCGGCACCGTCAGGTACCACGCGAACCACGCGACCTCCAGCGCCGCGATCACCGCCAGCAGCAGGCCGAACCACGGCCGGGCCGGAGCCGGAGCCGGAGTCGGTTGCGGGGCCGGGGCGGCCGGCGCGGGGCCAGGGCGACCGGGTCTCACAGGGTGGGGCCGATCTGCCAGGGCGCGAACTCCTGCTCGCCGACGCCCAGGCGCTCGCTCCGCGTCGGCTCGCCGCTGGCGACGGCCAGGATCTGCTCGAAGAGCCGGTCGCCGACCGACTCGACCGACTCGCCGTCGAGGATCGTGCCGGCGTCCAGATCCATGTCGTCCTTGAGCCGCTCGTACATCGGCGTGTTCGTGGCCACCTTGATGCAAGGCGTCGGCTTCAGCCCCAGCACGCTCCCGCGCCCGGTGGTGAAGACGAGGAGGTTCGCCCCCGAGGCCACCAGGCCGGTGGTGCACGGCGGGTCGTAGCCCGGGGTGTCCATGAACACGAGCCCGGGGGTGTCCACCCGCTCGGCGTACTCGACCACGTCGACCAGCGGCGTGCTGCCCCCCTTGGCCAGCGCGCCCAGGGATTTCTCGTAGATGGTCGTGAGGCCGCCGGCCTTGTTGCCGGGGGAGGGGTTGTTGTTGATCTGGGCGCCGAAGACCCCGGTGTACCACTCCCACCACCTGATCCGCTCGACCAGCTTCTCGCCCACGGCGCGGCTGACGGCGCGGCGGGTGAGCAGGTGCTCGGCGCCGTAGATCTCGGTCGTCTCGCCCAGGATCGCGGTGCCGCCCTGAGCGATGATCCGGTCGGCCGCCACGCCCAGCGCCGGGTTGGCGGTGACGCCCGAGTTGCCGTCGGAGCCGCCGCACTCCAGCGCGACCCGCAGCGCCGAGGCGGACTGCTCGGTGCGGGTCCAGGCGTTGGCCTCGGGCAGCAGCTCGTGCACGGCCCGCACCGCGGCCTCGACCGTGCGGGAAATTCCCCCCTCCTCCTGGATGTTCAGCACCCTGGGCCGCACCCGGGCGGCCGGCTCGTCGCGCCGGGGCCGGCCCACGACGACCAGGTCCTGGGTCTCGACCAGGTGCGACGCATACGCCCCCTCGCAGCCCAGGCCCACGATCACGTAGGCCGCCACGTTCGGGTGGTTGGCGAACCCCGCGAGCACCCGCTCCAGGAGCCGATGATCCAGCCCCTCGAACGGCAGGCCGCAGCCCCCCTTGTGGGTGATGGCGAAGACGCTGTCGACGTTCGGATACTGCCGGCGCCAGTCGCCGTCGCGGAACCGGTCGGAGATGAGCTGCGCCGTGCTGGCCGAGCAGTTGACCGTGCTGATCACCGCGATCGTGTTGCGGGTGCCCACCCGGCCGTCGGGCCTCAGGAACCCCTGGAACGTGCGCCGCGGGCCCATCGGCGGCACCGGCGGGTGCTCGGTGGCGTAGGCGTAGTCGCGCTCGAACAGGTCGGCCTTCACGTTGTGGACGTGGACCCAGGCGCCGGCCGGGATCAGCCTGGCGGCGAACCCGATGATCTGCCCGTACTTGCGGATCGCGCCGCCGGCGGCGATCTCGCTCACCGCCAGCTTGTGCCCGAGCCCGATCGGCTCGCGGGCCGTGACCGTGCGGCCCCCCAGGCTCAGGCTCGCCCCCTGCGGGATCGGCCGCGCGGCCACCGCGACGTTGTCGTCGGGTCGGAGCAGGACGGCCCTGGTCGCCTCGGCGGAGCTCGGCATCGGCGGGTCTGCCTGGGGGAAATCTCGGTTGCGGAATCCAGCGCTCAGCGGCCGCCAGTCTAGTGCCGCCCGCCCGCCTTGAGAAGCCGGTCGACCGCCCCGCCCGCCGCTCCCGCCCGTTTCCCGGATAGGGTCGCCCGGACCGCCGGTTCGCGACCATCGCAAAACGTCTTACGTCGACGGTGAAGTGCGAGGGCTAGTTTCGAGGTGACGATTGCCAGTTAAATGGATTCCCAAGCCCGAGGATTTTTCGTGGCCTGCCCGACCCCTGCGTTGGAGGATGGACTGTCTCGTCGAAAGGGTACGGTCGACAGGGGCCGCTTCAAAATGACGACCAAGGAATGGGCGGAGTCTTTTGGCATCTCGGCGGAGGTCACCCCGCCCATCATCGCCGATTGCGATGACCCTTGCCCGAGGCCCCCCGGGCAAATCGCCGCCCGAGCCGTGATCCTGCACGCGGTGGTCGCCGTCGCTTACGGTGTCGAGCCGGAGCCGGTGGTCGACTGGCTCCAGGAGCAAGGCATCTGGGATCAGGTAAGCCCCGGTGAGAGAGCCTTCTTTACGGAACCTTCCCCCGGTGACGAGCAGCGGGGCCGCTTCCGCTGGCATCAGGAGGCCGAATGGGCGTTGCTGTGGGCCATCGGCAAGGTCGAGGCGCTGGGCCTCCCGACGCGGGGCTGTGACACGCGGCGGTTGGTGGAAGAGCTCATCCCGCCGCTCGGCTCGGATCTCGACGAGTTCCTCGCGTCGGCCCGACTGCGGCCACCGGGCGTTCTGCTGGCCGAAGACAGCCGGACATACGACCTGTGGTGTCAATGCGCCTTGGCCCGCCGTGAACGCCATGCGCTCCCGGAAGACTTGAACTGGTGGGTACTCTACGAGCGGCGGTACGCCTTCGAATGGCTCGATGGCCAACAGGAATGGGACGACGTGACGTGTGACGCCTGAACTCTGAACGGCGATTAACGACCGGGTCGCCCGGACAACTTGCTTGTCCGGGTCGCGCAGCGACAGGCGGCGTCAGCCCAGCCTCCCGACCCGAAGACCGGCCCTGGCGCGATGGGGATCACGCCCGCGACGCCCCGGGGGGAACTTGACTCCTGCGCCGCTGGGCCCGCGGACGGCTGCTCCGAGCCGCCTGTCGCTGCGCGACCCCGACGAACCAGTCGTCGGGGCTACCCTGCTGACGGAGGCGAGAGTGAGCGAGGCATTCGTAGAGCGGTGGAGGCGCAAAGAGCGGGACTGCGGCTTGGAGGCCATCGCTTCGGGGATGGTCATGTGCGGCGAATGGTTACTGCCGCGGCAGGCGAGTCCTTGCCTGAGCTTCGGTGGGGCGGATCAGCCGTCGCCGATCTGGGAAGTCTATGGTTCTCCTCCCGACTGGACGGCGGCGGACCGGATGCGGCTCGCCCCGTATCGAGTCATCGGGTCGGATGGGGCCGGCAACCCGTTGTGTGTCGAGCAAGGCTCCGGGTCGGTATGGTTGCTCGACCATGAAGACCGGTTCCAGACCCGCCAGTTCATCAATAGCGGCGTTGGGCATCTTGCCGAATGCCTACTTGCGCACATGGGCGAGCAGGATCCGGAGCGATTCCGGGTGGTCGTTCGGGCCATCGACCCGCCCGCACTTTCCGAGGGGGCATTCTGGTGGCATGAGGCGGAAGGCCTGGGGACTGACGACGCCTCAACGTGATCCGGGTCGCGCCGCGACAGGCGGCGTCGGCCCAGCCCCCCGACCCGGACACTGGCCCTGGCCCGATAGGGGCCACGCCCGCGACGCCCCTGGGGGAACGGGGCTCCTGCGCCTCTGGGCCCGCGGGCGGCTTCCCCGAGCCGCCTGTCGCTGCGCGACCCCGACGAGCAAGTCGTCGGGGCTACCCTGCTGGAGACGCTGGCCGATGGAACCGCTGCTACAACCTCTCCGTATTCCGATTGGATGGGAGGTCGTGTTCAACGACCTCCGCGAGGTCGACCCATCTCCGCAAGCCTTCGCAGAGTCATGGCTCCGTGAGGACCTGCTCCAACTGGTGAACCGCCGGGCCAACGCCCTCATCGACGTCGGGTGGTACCCAGAGGGCGACCCCTCCGGCGAATACGGCCTCGTCGCGCATCGGGGCGACTTCCAGGGGGAGCGTTTGCACCAGTTCCACACGCCGGATCGGCGATTGCTCGTCGCGGAGCTTGAAAGGTCGTTGCTCAGGTGGGGGCAGACGACCTGACCCGACTTCGGTGCGATCACGGCCAGGCCCAGGATGCGTCAACCGTGGACTCTGGACCGCGATTCACCATCGACTCAATCGCGAGCGGGTCGCCCGGACAACTTGCTTGTCCGGGTCGCGGAGCGACAGGCGGCGTCGGCCCAGCCCCCCGACCCGGACACTGGCCCTGGCCCGATGGGGGCCACACCCGCGATGCCCCGGGGGGAACCGGGCTCCTGCGCCGCCGGGCAGGCGGGCGGCTCCCCCGACGCCGCCTGTCGCTGCGCGACCCCGACGATCAAGTCGTCGGGGCGACCCGGCAACACGGATGCGGCGGCCCGGGAAACGACACCAGCCCCGACGGCACGGGGCGCGTCGGGGCCGGTGGGGTTCGACGGAGATGGGGCCCGGGGGCTCAGCGGGGGGCGAGTTTGTGGATCCGGCCGTCGAAGGCGAGGATGTAGAGCTCGCCCTGGGCGTCCTCGCCGAAGCCGGCGATGTTGAGCTTGCCGTTCTTGGCGACGTCGATCAGCTCGCCGGTCTGGGCGGTCTTGGGGTCCTTGCCGACGACGCCCCAGATGCGGCCGCTGTCGAAGTCGCCGACGACGTAGGTGCCGGCCAGGGCGGGCAGGGACGGGCCGCGGTAGACGTAGCCGCCGGTGATGCTCTTGCCCACCGAGTGCGGGTACTCGAAGACCGGCGGGGTGATCGTCGTGCCGGCGGCGAGCTTCTGGCGCGCCTTGAAGTTGTGCGTCCCCTCCTTGATGCTCCAGCCGTAGTTGCCGCCGTTGGTGATGATGTACACCATCTCCCAGAGGTTCTGGCCCACGTCGCCGGCCCAGAGGGTGCCCTCGGCGCGGTCGAAGCTGAACTTCCAGACGTTGCGCAGGCCGATGGCGTAGACCTCGGGGGCCCAGGCGGCATACGTCTTGGGGTCGCGCAGGCGGGGGTTGTCGCCGGGGATGCCGTAGGCCTGGCCGGCGGCTGGGTGGTCGACGTCGATGCGGAGGATCGAGCCGAAGGCGTCGCCGGGGTTCTGGCCGGTCGTCAGCGGGTCGTCGGCGGCGCCGCTGTCGCCCAGGGTGATGTACAGGTAGCCGTCGGGGCCGAACAGGATGCAGCCGCCGTTGTGGTTGCCGAACGGGTCGTCGGGCCCGGTCCAGATCCGCTGCTCGCTGCCGGGGTCGGCCTGGAGCGGGTCGGACTGCGAGCGGGTGAACTGGGCGACCACCGAGCGGCGGTTCTTGGGCCCCTCCTGGGCCGAGTAGTACACGTAGAACTTGCCGTTCTCGGCGTACTTCGGGTGGAAGGCCAGGCCCAGCAGGCCCTCCTCGTTGTCCTTGCTGATCGGCTGCGGCAGCGTCAGGAACAGCGACTTCTCGGCCGTCTTCGGGTCGTTGACGAATGAGTAGATCTTGGCCTGGTGCTGCTCGACGACGAACAGCCGGTCGGAGCCGGCGGGGTACGCCATCGCGACGGGTCGGTCGAACTTGAGGTTCGGGAAGGCGACCTCGGTCTTGAGCGCGGGCAGCTGCGCCCGGGCGGGCGCCGCGGCCAGCACCACGGCGGCGGCCGCCGCGCAGAGCGCGGCGCGGAGAGGACGGGGCATGGACGATCCTTTCGGAGGCGATGGATGGGCGCGTCGCGGGGGACGGACCCCGGGCGGGAAGGCCCCGATTGTAGCCGCCCGGGCCCGGGAGGAATCAAGCGGCAAACCAGGCATCAGGCTCGGCCCGAGCGACGGCGGGCCCGGTTCAGCCGTGCCGGAACTCGGTCTCGGCGACCACGGCGGCCGAGTTGCCGGCGCCCCCCAGGGCGCCCAGCAGCTCGCCGACGGCGGCGGCGGTCAGCAGCAGGAGCATGGTGGGCAGGACGGTGGGGCGGAGGGCCTCGGACCGATGCCGCGCCAGCATCCGGCGCATCCGCCAGAGCCGCAGCGCCGGGATCAGCGGCCAGCCCACCGCGTGCGCCGCGATCCGGGGCCCCGACCAGTGCTCGGCGGCGGCCCGTCGGGCCGTCAGGAGCCGGCCGAAGTTCCGGTGGAACCGCAGGGCGGTCCGCAGGTCGGTGATGTCGTGGTGCAGCGCCACGGCCTCCGGGGCGAACCGCAGCGCCCAGCCGTCGCGCCGCAGCCGCGCGTGCAGGTTGTACTCGACCTCCATCAGCGGCTCGAGCTCCTCGCCCAGCGCCAGCAGCGCCTGGCGGCGGTAGCAGCAGTTGCGGCCCACCAGGTCGGGCTGGTCCTCGCCGGCGCGGGCCACCTTGAAGGCGGCGAAGTTCACGAAGTGGTCGGCGGTGGCCACCCGGCTGGCCTGGTTGCCGTTGCGGAGGTCGGGGCAGACGGCGGCGACGTTCGGCTCGAAGGCGGCCAGCATGCCGGCGGCCCAGCCGGGCTCGGGGTGGCAGTGGTCCTCGGCGTTGGCGACGAAGTCGGCCCGCGCCTGCCGCACCCCGCGGGCCCGGCACAGGCCGGTGCTCTGCTCGGGCGTGTCGGCCAGCACCCGCACGGCGCCCAGCCGGGGCAGGTCGTCGGCCACGCCGGCGAAGCGCTCGGGCCGCGAGGTGAGGATCAGCAGCTCGATCGCGCCGGCGATGGTCTGGGCGTCCAGGCCCGCCAGCGAGGTCGCGACCGCCTCCGGGCCGCCGATGACCGGCAGCAGGACGCTCAGGCGCAGCGGGGACGCGGGGTCGGGGTCGGCGGGGGCCATCGGGCGGGACTCCGGAGCGGCGAGGACTCAGGCGGGCTCGGGCGCATAGTGCCGCCGGACGGTGGCGACGGCGTGCCGCCAGCGGGCCAGGGCGGCGGTGCGCCAGGCGGCGTCGCGGGCGGGGGCGAAGGTCCGGGGGCCGGACTCCAGCAGCGCGGTGGCGGTGGCGACGTCGGGCCAGAGGCCCACGCCCAGGCCGGCCAGCAGCGCGGCACCCAGGGCAGTCGACTCGGTCTGGGGGCTGCGGCGCAGGGGCAGGCCCAGCAGGTCGGCCTGGAACTGCAAGAAGGGGTCGGAGCGGGCCATGCCGCCGTCGACCCGCAGCTCGGCCGGCGGCGCCGGCAGGTCGGCGGTCATGGCGGCCATCAGGTCGGAGACCTGGAAGGCGACCCCCTCGATGGTCGCCCGCGCCAGGTCGGCGATCGAGGTCGCGCGGGTCAGCCCGAAGAGCGTCCCGCGCGCCTCGGGCACCCAGTACGGCGCCCCCAGGCCGGTCAGGGCGGGCACGAACAGCACCCCCGAGGCGTCCGAGCCCTCGCGAGCGAGCTGGTCGATCTCGGGCGCCGCGCCGATGGCATGCAGGCCGTCGCGGAACCACTGCACGGCGGCGCCGGCGATGAACACGCTGCCCTCCAGGGCGTACTGGGGCGGCCCGCCCCCCAGGGTGGCCGCGGCGGTGCTGATCAGGCCGGCCGACGAGGGCACCACCCGGTCGCCGGTGTGCACGAGCAGGAACGCGCCAGTGCCGAAGGTGCACTTGGCCTGGCCGGCCGCCAGGCACCCCTGGCCGGCCAGCGACGCCTGCTGGTCGCCGGCCACGCCGGTGATCGGGATGCCGTCGGGCAGGTAGCCCAGGCCCAGGGTGCTGCCGAACGGCCCGGCGCTGGGCAGGATCGCGGGCAATATCTCGGGCGGCACGGCGAAGAACTCGCAGAGGTCGTCGGCCCAGGCCAGCGACCGCAGCCCCATCAGCAGGGTCCGCGAGGCGTTGGTCACGTCGGTGACGTGCCGCTGCCCGCCGGTCAGGTGCCAGAGCAAGAGGCTGTCGACCGTGCCGGCCGCCAGGTCGCCCGCCAGGGCGCGACGGCGGGCGCCGTCGTGGTGATCCAGGAGCCAGGCGAACTTGGTGGCCGAGAAGTACGCATCCAGCACCAGGCCCGTCCGCTCGGCCAGCCAGGCCTGGCGGTCGCGGTGCGCGTCGCAGAAGCCCGCCGTGCGGCGGTCCTGCCAGACGATCGCCGGCCCGACCGCCGCGCCCGTGGCGCGGTCCCACAGGGCCGCCGTCTCGCGCTGGTTGGTCACGCCGATGGCCGCCAGCCGCCCGGCGTCGACCCCCGCCGACCGCAGCGCCAGGGGCACCACCTGCGCCACCGAGGCCACCAGCGCCGCCGGGTCGTGCTCGACCCAGCCGGGGTGGGGATACGTCGGCGGCACCTCGACCTGCGCCTGGCCGACCGGCCGGAGCTGCCGGCTGTACACGACCGCCCGGGTGCTGGTCGTCCCCTGGTCGATCGCCAGCAGGTGGTCGCGCGCCATGGGAGAGACTCCGCGCCTGGGCCCGGGGCCCGCTCGCCGCCGCCCGGCGCCGATGGCCAGGCCCGCCGGCCGATCGTATCATAGGGCCCCGGGCGGTCCGAGCACCGAGATTTCCCCGTCGAGCGAGGGCCACCGGCCATGAACGACGACATCGCGATCCCGATCGTGGCCATCCTGATGCCGCTGATCCTGGTGCCCACCGTGATGGTGCTGAAGCAGCGGGCCCGCGCCCGCGAGCAGTTGCACCGCGAGCGGATGCGGGCCTACGACCTCGGGCTGGCGCCCGGGCCCGAGGCCGGCGGGTTCTGGCCGGCGCTGGCCGCCATCAGCATCGGATTCGGCGTGCCGGCCGTCGCCTTCGCGTTCGCCCTGCTGGCGACGCTCGTGCGCCCCATCAGCGACGACATCTGGGGGGTCGTCGCCGCCGTGAGCGTGATCGCCCTGATCTGCGGCACCGTCCTCGCCGTGCGCCTGGGCGGCCGGCGGGCCGCGGCCGCCGAGCCCGCCGCCTCGCCGTGGGCGACCGACGCGGCCAGCAAGCCGGCGGCCTTCGACCCCGACGCGTACGACACCGTCAGCCGCCGCGGCTGAGTCCGATCAACCCGACCGACCTCAACCCCGGGGAGGGGCGCAATGAACGGTGTCTCGACCGTGCTGACGCTGGGCCTGGTCTGCATCATGGCCACGGTCCCGATCGCGATGGGCATCCGCCAGAAGGAGCGGCTGCGGCGGTTCCAGCACACCGAGCGGCTGCGGGCGCTCGAGATGGGCATCCCCCTGCCGGGCGACCGCGCCTGGCCGGCGGTCGTCTGCATCGCGCTCGGGGCGGTCGTGCCGCTGGGGGCCCTGGGCGTGGCCCTGACCGCGACCCTGTCGGCCCCGCACTGGGCGCACTCGGGCGCCTCGATGGCCATCCTCTGGGGCGGTGCCGCCGCCATCGGCGTCAGCGGCGTTCGCGCCGGCGCGGGCCTGGCCCACCGGCTCTTCGACCGCGAATACTCCCAGATCCCCGTGATGCCAGCCGGCAAGCCGGCGGCCTTCGATCCCGACGCCTACGACACCGTCAGCCGCCGTGGCTGAGCGCCGTCCCGCGTGCCCGCCGGTCCCGACTCGACCCGCCCGCCTGGGCGGGTTGCTTTTGGGTCAGATGATCCAGAAGTGATGGTATGTTCAATCACGAGTCTGCCACCCCGATGGTCTTCTCGCTGCTGATCCTGGCCGCGGTGATCGTGCTGCCCTGGGTGCTGCTGCTGATCTTCGGCAACAGCGAGCGCACCCGCGAGCACGCCGAGCGGATGCGGGCCATGGAGCACGGCGTCGCCCCGCCGGCGGTCCGGGGGGCGCGGCCCTTCTGGCAGGCCGTGCTCGTGGGCGCGGGCGTGCCCCTGCTCGTCGCGGCCGTGGCGCTGAACATCCGGACGGGCACCGAGATGTGGCACATGGTGGCCGCCCTGGCCCTGCTGAGCGCCATCCCCGGCACCGCGATCCTGGTCGGTCGCCCCGACACCCCGATCGGCGGCACCGGCGGCAAGGCCCCGCTCCGCGACGCCGACGCCTACGACACCGTCAGCCGCCGCGGCTGAGCCCCGATCGGCCGGGGTGTCGCCGGCAGGAGCCCGGGAATCCGCTCCAGGCCGGCGGCCGCCCAGAGGGCGAGCAGGGGCTCCAGCGGCAGATGGAACCGGGCCGAGACGATCGTCAGCGCGTGGAAGGCCGTCAGCAGGAGCGCGGCCAGGGCCGTCGGGGCCAGCCGACGCCGGCGCTCGCGGCCCATCGTCAGCAGGCCCAGTCCGGCCAGGAGCGTCAGCCCCAGGTGGGCCGCGCGATAGGTCCGGTTCCGCGTCTTCGGGTTCGTCTCGTCGAACAGCACGAAGTACCGCAGCCGCTGGGCGCAGAGGTGCAGGTACCGCGACGGCGACAGCTCGGCCAGGGCCCGGCGGAACAGGACGCGGGAGCGCTCGGGCTCGCTCAGGCGGCCGAGCGCGGCGCGGTCGGCGGCGGTCAGGGCGATGTCGTCGAGGTAGCCGGCCTGGTGCCGCGCCCGCCAGAGCGCGGCGTTCCAGCCCTTCAGGTCGCCGCCGGCGGCGTCGGCCAGGGTGCGGTCGGTGAGCGCGGGGCGGAGCACCTTGTCGGTCCCCTGGCTCAGGGCGCAGTTGCCCTGCCAGAAGGCGTAGCCGAAGGTGCTCTTGATGAACACCAGTTCGCCATGCACCGCCGCGTTGCGGGCGATCCACGGGGCGATCCCGACCAGCGCCACGCCGCCGGCCAGGGCCAGCGGCCGCAGCGCCGCCCGCCATGAGCCGATCCCCCGCGCCAGGGCCCAGGCCGCCGCCGGCGCCACCAGGGCGAGGATCGGGTCGGTGAGCGCCAGCAACGCCCCCAGCACGCCCAGGCCGACCGCATCGGCGGGCCGTCCCGTGCGGCCGGCGCGGTGGGCCAGCGCCAGGGTCCAGGCGAGCCCCGCGGCCGCCCAGGGGGCGACCTGCACGTGGGTGGCGGCGTAGACCAGCGTCGGGTGCAGCGCCGCGATCAGAGCGGCGATCCGCCCGACCCAGGGCCGGCCCGGCGCGGCCTCGCGGGCCAGCGCCAGCACCCCCAGCACCAGCACGCCGCCGAGCACCGCCTGCGACAGCTCCAGGATCAGCAGCGATCGCGGGGTCTCGACCCCGCCCAGGGCATAGGCCGCGGCGACGACCACCGGGTACAGCGGCGCCTGCTGCGAGGTCGGGCCCTCGGCGCCCAGGAACCGGATCGCGAAGCCGCGGCCGGCGAGCAGGTTGGCGGCGATCTCGCCGTGCTCGTAGGTGCTGCGGGGCACGGTGTGGCTCTGGAGCACCAGCACGGCCGCCGCTCGCACGGCGATGGCCAGCCCCACCAGCAGCCCGGTCCAGCGGCGGTCGGTCATCCGTGGCCTCGGAGCGGAGCGCCGTCCGGGTCGGGTTCGAGCGCGAGCCGATCCATCGGCCCGGTCGCGGAAGGCGGCGGATTGTGCCCCGGCCCCCGCTCAGGGGTCAACCCGGGTTCCCTCGCCCGGCATCACGGAGTAGACAGCCACCGGCGCGCCGTCGGGGGCCGCCCAGACCCGCCGCACCCGGCCCGGCCGCCCGGCCACGTAGCGGCCCAGCGGGCTGGCGGCGTCGTGCTGGTAGCGGTCGTCGTCGACGAGCAGGTCGGTCACGCCGTGCGCGACGATCAGCGCCTCGATGGCGTCCGGGTCGGCGTCGGCCGGCGGCGCGAGAGCCGGGCGGCCCGATTGCCAGAACACTTCCCCCGCCTGCCGCCCCAGCACCGGCCCGGGTCCGCCGGGCTGCGTGGCGAGCACGGCGCAGGCGGCATCGAAGGGGGCGTGGGTCGCCTCGGCGGCCCCGGCGCGGTGGGTGGCCAGGGCCAGGATCGGGTACGGCAGCGACGCCGCCAGCACGAGCGCCGCCGCCAGCACGCGGGCCCGCCGCCGGCTCGCCAGTCCCAGCCGCACCAGTACCGGCGCCAGGCCCTCGACGCTGCCGACGAGCAGGAACGGGACCAGGGGGATCAGGAACCGGCCGGCCTCGGTGAACGGCCAGACGAGCAGGAGCGTCAGGGTCAGCAGCGGCACCAGGCCGAGCACCCGTCGCCGTCGCGATCGCAGGCAGCGGGCCCAGCCGGCGAGCATCAGGCCCGATGCAACCGCCGCCGCCGCCGTGGCCGGCACCGCCCACTGCGGCCGGAAGACGGTGGCCACCTCGATGACCGGCCCGACGATCTGGTCGGGCAGCCGCCTCAGGTAGAACAGCGCCTGCGAGCCGATCAGCTCCGCCAGGCCCGTGCGCGGCAGCCGCGCGGCCTGGGTGTCGCCGCCGACGGTCAGCAGCCAGCCGGCCCAGGGCGCGATCATGACCAGGGCCGTCAGCGCCGCGACCAGCGTCGCGCGGCGCCGGCGCCTGAGCCAGAGATCGGCCAGCAGCGCGGCCGCCAGCGCGACCCCGACGTGGCGCGTGAGCACGCCCGCCCCCAGCAGCACGCCGAGCCAGGCCCCCGTGCCCGGCCCGCCGAGGCGCGCCGCGCGGCCCGCGACCAGCACGGCGGCCAGCTCCAGCACCAGGAACAGCGGCTCCGACTGGATCTAACCCCCCACCCGCCCCCAGGTGCCGTTGACCGCCAGCGCCAGCCCCAGCAGCAGCGCGACCGTCGGCGCCAGCGCCCGCGCAAACATCTGCCACCCCAGGAGCGTGGCCGCCACGGTGCAACCCAGGGAGAAGGCGTGCGCCGCCGGCGCCGAGCGGCCGGTGAGGCTCCAGAGCGCCGCCAGGGTCACGGGGTAGCCGGGCGGGAAGTGCGCGTGGCGGGGGGCGGCCGGGTGGTCGATCTCGCGGTAGCCCCGGCCGGTGCGCAGGCTCTCGGCCAGCACGGCGTAGCCGGCGCCGTCGAAGCGGGGCGGGGCCTCGAACCGGGTGTTCCGGCCGACCGACGCCGCGGCGACCAGCGCGATGAGTAGGCCGGCGCCGGGCCCGGGGCGGCGGCGTCGTCGGGGGGCCGGACGTGCGGGGGGCTCGGTGGACATCGGGCCGATTGTAGCGTCTGGGTCGCCCCGGCCCAGGCCCCGCCCCGCGCGATCGGTCGCGCCCGCCCGCGGCGGGCGGGGTACATTGGGAGCATGCGGACCGATCGGGCCGCCGGCGCCGGGTGCGCGTCGGCCGGGCCCGGTGGTCCCCCCTCGCACCCCTCGGGAGCCCCACCGATGGCCTCGACCCCCAGGCGCCCGGACGACTTCGCCGCCGGGCGCCCCGGCGACCCGGGCCTGCCGGCCGACCTCAATTTCGGCGGCCCGCTCGACCCGGCGCTGCTGCCCAGGCCCCCCTGGATCCGCGCCTACACCCGCCGCCGGTTCCTCGACGTGCTCTCCGGCGGCGCCGCCGGCACCGCGCTCGGGGCGTTTGCCGGCTACCGCGCCAGCACGGGCCGCCGCGGCCTGCGGTTCGAGATCTTCCGCGACATCGCCGGCGAGTACCGCTACCGCATCCGCGCCGCCAACGGGAACATCATCGGCACCTCCGGCGAGGGCTACAAGGCGAAGGCCGACTGCCGCCACGCCGTCGACCTGATCCAGGCCGGCGCCGCCGCCGCCCAGGTCCAGGACATCACCGGCAAGAAGTGACCCGGCCCCGGATCCGGGGGCCGGCATCGGAGCGGGTGTTTTCGTAGGGCGGATCAGCGGAGCGTCATCCGCCGGGCCGGGCGGCGGCCAGGCTCCTGACCGTTGCCAGGGTCGGATCGATCGCTCCCACTTCGGGCGCGGCGGATGACGCTCCGCTGATCCGCCCTACGAAAGCCAGGCAAATTCCCGGGTGCTCGGGCTGGTGTGCCGGGGCCTGAGCGGAGCGTGGCCACGTTGACGGCGGCCTCCGAATCGTCGTCGTGGCCACGCTCTGCTCAGGCCACGACACACGGAATCGCCCCACGAGACGATGGGACGCTTCGGACGCCGCTCACGACGTGTCGGGCCAGGCGATCTGGTCGAAGCGGGCGCGGAGGGCGGCGCCGCGGGCGGGGTGGAGCAGGGCGACGTGCGCGATGCGGCCCAGCAGGTGGGCGCGGAAGTCGGGCACGCCGGCGCGGTTCTGGTCGGCGGGGCCGTGCCGGACGCAGGCGTGGAGGATCGCCTTGAGCCGGTCGAAGTCGGCGCGGGGCACGTTCGGGTGCTCGTTGACGACCACGCCGGCGACGACCTGCCGCATCCCGCGCCGCAGCACCCGCGTCTTGCGGCCGTTGACCGCGAAGCCCTCCTCCAGCGCGATCGCCCCGACCTGCGCCGGGAACCGGTTCAGCGTGGCGGCGAAGTCGGCGTCGCCCGAGAAGGTCAGGTCGTCGGCGTAGCGGGTGTAGGTGGCGCCGACGGATCGGGCGAGGGCCTGCAACCGGGCATCGAGCCGGTAGCCGGCCAGGTTCGCCAGGGCCGGCGAGGTGGGGGCGCCCTGGGGCATGTGGGCGGCGTCGTAGAGCCGCCGCAGCCGCCAGGCGTCGGGCCCGCCGCGCGGGGCCATCGGGTCGGACCACGCGGCGCCGGGGGTGGCCACCGTCGTCAGGCCGGCCAGCAGCGCGGCGACCGGCTCGGGGTACCCCAGGGTGCGGAAGATCGCCGCCACCCGGGGCCGGCCGATCGACGGAAAGAAGTCGTGCAGGTCGAGCCGCAGCACGACCCGGCGGCCGACGTGGGGCGCGGCGTTGGTCAGGATCGAGCGGCCGGCGCGGAAGCCGTGCGCGGCGTCGTGCGGCGGCACCGGGTCGAGCACCGCCCGCAGGATCGCCCGCTGCGCCGCCAGGAGCCGGGGCTTGGGCCACTCGATCAGCCGCGCCGAGGCCAGCCGCTTCGGCACCCACCGGCGCCGGTAGTGCGAGCGACGGGCGCCCGCGCCGCCACCTGGGTCCGGGGTGCGGTGGCGGTCCTGCACGTCGGCCAGGCCGTCGAGGGCGGCCGGGTCGAGACCCAGCAGCGCGGCCAGC
>CAZUZD010000100.1:0-18689 GCA_964624465.1 uncultured Isosphaeraceae bacterium | reverse complement strand
GTGGCCACTCTCGTCCAGGCCGAGCACTTCCTGGATCTGCGGCTCGGTCTGGAGGATGAAGTTCTTGGGGCTGCCGCCGCCGAGGATGAGCACGGCCGAGGCGCCACCGGACCGCTTGGCGTCGTAGACGATCGCGGCGGTCTCGTTGACGTCACGGAGCGGGTCGATCCGGAGCTTGCCGCCGGCCAGCTCCAGCGCGGCCAGGTTCATGCCGATCGAGCTGTCGCCGGGGCTGGAGGTGTAGATCGGGACGCCGGTCTCGTAGGCGGCAGCCAGCAGGCTGTTGCCGGGCTTGCCGCCGAGCGCCTTGGAGCGGCCGTGCAGGTACTTGCCAACGAGGTAGTGGAACTCGGCGGTGCCCATCTCGCGGGCAAAGACCGGGTCCTGGATCAGGTTGCGGTAGAAGGCGTCGGTGTCGAGCAGCGTCTTGTAGTCGAAGACGATGTCGTAGATGCGGATGATGTCGTGCTGCCGCAGGGCGAAGTCGTCGAGTCCGGGCGTGCTCTGGTGCAGCGGCAGGTCGAGGGCGTAGTGCGTGTCGTGGTACAGGTTCGCCCCGGTGGAGACGATCCAGTCGACGAACCCGGCCCGCAGCAGGGGGATCAGGCAGCTCATGCCCAGCCCGGCCGGGGTGAGCGCGCCGGAGATGGTCAGGCCGACGGTGCAGTCCGGCTCCAGCATCTTGCGGGTGAAGACCTGGCAGAGCTCGCGAAGCCGGCCTCCGTTGTAGCTGAGGAAGGCCTCGTCGATCAGGTCGGCCGCCGAGACGCCGCCGGTGACGGCGGGGGGGGCGATCCGGTGTCGGCTCACCTGGTGGAGGTAGTTGGCGTCGGCACCACGGCTCATCAGCGGCTCGCTCGTCACGGGCTGGGTCGGAATAGGGCGGACACGCGGCGGGGAAGCGGAGCCGGGCCCGGTCGGGCCCGGCCGTGGGTCAGGGCAGCAGCACGGCGGCCGCGATGACGGTCGTCCAGAGACCATCCTTGTTGCCGATGGCCGACTGGGTCACTTCCTTGGTCCGGTAGATCACGTCGGCGATCTTCCAGACCTCGCGCTTCTCGTCCCACGAGCTGTTGGGGTCGAACTCGACGCCCAGCACGGTGGCGAGCATCTCGGCGGCCAGGTCCTCGGCGTAGTCGGCCGAGAGCTTGGCCGTCTGGCCGTAGGAGTGGTGCTCGGAGAGGTAGCCGAAGGTGTTGCGATCCTTGGGAATGGCGACACCGACGCTGGCGGCGATCAGGCGGTTGGGCTCGGCCGTCGAGCTCTCGCTGATCACGACGTGGGCGATCTGGCCGGGCTTGAGGTGCGTGAGGCCCTCTTTGACCGTGACCTCTTCGCATTGCGGCGGGTAGATGCTCGAGACCCGCACCAGGTTGTAACAGGCGATGTCGGCATCGCGGAGGGCCATCTCGAAGCTGGTCAGCTTCTCGCGATGGACGCCGACACCCTTGGTGAAGAAGAGCTTGGTGGGAACGTACATGTCGTTGAGATGCACCTCAGGGCCGACCACTCCGGGCCGGCGCGGCCGCCGCGTCCGCAACCAGGTTTAGGGGGTGAGACCCGCCGACCGGACGGCGTGCGACGGGACGGTCACGATACGCCATTATCGCCATTCCATCAAGGGTTTCCAGGCCCTCCGGGCTGAATCCATCCCCCCGTGGCGGCCCTCGTCGTCCGGTCCGGGATCACCATCCGTCGAGCGGTCCGGCCCGGCGTCCACAGTCGCCCTGCGCGGCCACGGCGCCCGGGTTCCCCGCGCCGATCCGCGCGGGCGGCCGTGGGCCCGATTCAACGGCTATGCTCGACGCGGGTGCCTGCCGTGCGGAACCGGTTCCGCCGGGCCGGCAATCCCTCCCCTGCCCGACCGGAGTCCTCGATGAGCTACGTGGCGATCGCGACGGCGAACTTCGACGCCATGGCGCACTTCTACGGCGAGGTGCTCGCCTTCCCGACGCTCCGCGCCTGGGATCGGCCCCGGGCGCGCGGGCGCCGGCTCGACCTCGGTGGCCTCACGCTCGAGCTGCTCGACGCGGCGCGCGAGGCCCAGACCCTGGACCTCCCGGGCGTCGGCGACCGCCTTCACCTCGTGATCGAGGTTCCCGACGTCGGCGTCGTCTCCCAGACCCTCGGCGGCCTGGCGGCGCCTCCCGAGTCGCACTCCTGGGGGGCCCGGTCCCTCCGGATCATCGACCCGGACGGGATCCCGGTCGTCTTCTTGCAATGGCTCGACCCAGGGATCGAGCCCGGATCTTGATCCGGGTCCGGTCCACCCAGCGCCAGGTCGGGACCCGGGCGTGGTGTCACAGGGGTCGCAGCCAACGAAAAAACCCCCAAGAGATCCTGGGGGTTTTCCGTGTGAAGCGAGGATGACGGGGCTCGAACCCGCAACCTCCGGCGTGACAGGCCGGTGCTCTAACCAATTGAGCTACATCCCCTCCCACCACCGTGGGGGTGACGAGAAGAAGATTATCACGCAGTCCGGGGTCGGTCAAGCCCCCGGTCCCCTTGCGGTCGAAACCTGCAAAACACTAGGCTGAGCCGATCGCCCGGGTGGGCGCAGCTCCAGGGGGACCAGACGTCGTGCACATCAAACGGGCGATCATCACCGCGGCGGGTCGCGGGGCGCGCCAGTATCCGGCCTCGGACACGGTCCAGAAGGCGATGCTGCCCCTGGTCGACCGCGATGGGCTGACCAAGCCCGTCCTCCAGATCATCGCCGAGGAGGCGCTCGAGAGCGGGATCGAAGAGATCTGCGTGGTCAGCGCCCCGGGCGACGAGGCGGTCTATCGCCGCCACTTCCGCTCCTACGCCGACGGGCTGCGGGCCGGGTTCCGGGGCGTGCCCTGGGCCGAGGAGCAGTCGCGGCGGCTGATCGAGCTGGAGAGCCGGCTGCGATTCGCGGTGCAGGAGGAGCCCCTGGGTTACGGGCATGCCGTCTGGTGTGCCCGCGACTTCGCCGCCGGGACGCCCGTGCTGGTGCTGCTGGGTGACCACGTCTACATCTCCCGCGATCCCGACCCGGCGGGCGGGTTCCGCCGCTGCGCCCGGCAACTGCTCGACCTGGCCGAGGCCGAGGCCTGCTCGGTCTCGGCGGTCCAGGCCACCCGCGAGCACCTGATTCACCAGTACGGCACGGTCGCCGGCCGCAAGCTCCGGCACGACCCGAACGTGTACGGGATCGAGCGGATCATCGAGAAGCCGACCCCGACCGTCGCCGAGCAGCAGCTCCACGTGCCGGGCCTCCGCGCCGGCCACTACCTCTGCTTCTTCGGGATGCACGTGCTCACGCCGGCCGTCTTCGGACTTCTCGAAGCCGAGGTGCAGGCCCAGCAGGCGGATCCCGGCCCGGAGCGCCGGCCGGTGCAGTTGACCAACGCCCTGGACTCCCTGGCCCGCGACGAGACGTACCTGGCCCTGGAGACGCGGGGCACGCGCCACAATCTCGGCGTGAAGTTCGGCTTCGTCGAGGCCCAGATCGCCCTGGCGCTCGCGGGCGAGGACCGCGAGCGGATGCTCGCCGGCCTGCTCG
Source organism: uncultured Isosphaeraceae bacterium (assembly GCA_964624465.1). Classification (GTDB taxonomy): domain Bacteria; phylum Planctomycetota; class Planctomycetia; order Isosphaerales; family Isosphaeraceae; genus CAZUZD01. Next base: position 15,160 of record CAZUZD010000100.1, on the reverse strand, counting down.
AATCGGTGGTGCGCGTCGAGCAGTCCTGAGCGACCGCCCGGACGCGCGACGGCCTGTGACCGAACCCCCGCAACTTCCTGCGACCTCGCGGAGCCTGCCCCGTGCCCGTGCCACCGCCGCTGAGCCCAGGCTCCACCCTGATCGAGACGATCCGCGCCACCGACCCGGCCGTGCGCGACCGCGACCTCGACGCCCTGGTCCGGGACCTCTCGCCCGAGCAGACGCTGGCCGCCTGCGACGAGCTCGAGGGCTTCCGGCGCGTGACCCCGAGCCTCTACGAGCGGGTCCGGGCGTCGATGTTCCTGCACGCCATCTACCGGTTCCGGCTCCAGGACCACCCCGCCCTGCCCACCACCGGGGCCATCCCGTACGACGGCTTCGAGGACCTGCTCGGCCGCCGGTTCGAGCAGGCCATCGCCCGGTTCCTCGCCGCCAGGCGGGCCGAAGGGCCGAACCGCGCCCTGGCCAGTGCCCTCGCCCAGGCCTACGAGCAGGTCACCTACCAGACCCTCGCCGACCAGGTCCGACGCTCGGTGCGGAGCGCCGCCGGCAACCGCTGGATGTTCCGCGTCGGCCAGCCCGACGAGCACCCGCTGCACCTCGTCCCGGCGCTGCTGGAACGCGAGCGTGCCGACGGTCCGTATCCGATCCTCGTCGAGCGCACGCCCGTCCGGCTCGACCTGTCGCACTCGGCGTGGTCCGACATCTTCTTCCTGGGGATGGACTACCCGGAAGGCGCACGCGTCCTGAACATCTCGGTCGATCTGGGGGTCCACGGGCGTGACGACCGGCCCCGGCCGCCGATCGAGACGTACGCGCGGGTGATCTCCGAGCCGGTGCTGCGCCTGACCAGCATCGACCTGAACGCCGGCAAGGACGTCACCACGCTCGACGACCTGTTCAACTTCGGCAACGACTACCTGAGCCTGGTGAAGGCCGGCGTCATCGCCTCGGGCCTGATCCCGCCGTCGTTCGAGGGGACCGGCGTCCGGCTCGCCGACATCCTCGCCCAGGTCATCCGGCCTGGCTGCGGGCTGGAGGTCGTCAGCAAGGTCAACGACATCCCGAAGGGCTCGCGGCTGGCCGTCTCGACGAACCTGCTCGCCTCGTTGATCAGCCTGCTGATGCGGGCGACCGGTCAGGCACGCCACCTCGTCGGCCGGCTCGAGGCCGAGGAGGCGCGCGTGGTCGTCGCCCGCGCCATCCTGGGCGAGTGGCTGGGCGGCTCGGGCGGCGGCTGGCAGGATTCCGGCGGTGTGCTGCCCGGGGTGAAGGTGATCAAGGGCGTCGTCGCCGCCGCCACCGACCCGGAGTGGGAGGTCAGCCGTGGCCGGCTCATGCCCGAGCACGACCTGCTCGACGCTGGCGAGGCGCCCGCCGTGGACGGTTCCGGGACCGGTCTGAGCGCCTCGCTGGCCAGGAGCCTGGTGCTGGTGCACGGCGGCATGGCCCAGAACGTCGGGCCGATCCTCAACATGGTCACCCAGAAGTACCTGCTCCGCAGCGGCCACGAATGGGACCAGCGCCGGGAGGCGCTCCGGATCTTCGCCGAGATCGTCAAGGCGGTCGAGGCGGCCGACGTGCGGCGGATCGGGGCGCTGACGACCGCCAACTGGGAGGGGCCGCTCAAGGGGATCATCCCCTGGGTCTCGAACGCCTTCACCGAGCAGATCATCGCCCGCGCTCACGCCGAGTTCGGTGCGGATTTCTGGGGCTTCCTCATGCTCGGCGGCATGTCGGGCGGCGGCATGGGGTTCTTCGTCGACCCCGCGCGGCAGGCGGAGTTTCGCCGCCGGATCGCCGCCATCATGGCCGAGGTCAAGGCGGGACTCGACGACGCCCTGCCGTTCGCGATGGAGCCGGTGGTCTACGACTTCGCGATCAATCCGAACGGCAGCTTCGCCGAGCTCCGCACGGGCGCCGAGGCCAGCATGCCGGCGCGGTACTACACCCTGCAGGTGCCTCGGATGATCGCCGAGGGTGCCGCCGTCGACGACCTGCGCAAGCTGGACCTCGCCCGGTTCGCCGACCGCGACGACGATCCCGTCGAGCTGCTTCGCGTCTTCCGGGCGACGATCCACAACCTGTTCCCGGTCAACCGGGGCGGCACGGCCACCGTGGGATCGGGCTGGGACGCCCAGGCCGAGCAGATCCGTCGCGAGAACGGGTTTGATCCGGTCCAGCATGCCCAGCTCCGCGAGGATTACCAGCGCGGACGGATCGACCTGTCCCGCAACCGGCTCCCCATCGACACCGATATCCGCGACGTCCGGGACAGCGACCTCGTGCAGGCCAACGCCGCCGACGACCGGGTGCGGCAACTCGGCGAGGCCGCGATCCGCGAGGGCCGGGCCGCGGTGCTCACGCTGGCCGCCGGCGTGGGCAGCCGCTGGACCACAGGGGCCGGGGTGGTCAAGGCGCTCAACCCGTTCGTCATGCTCGACGGCCGGCACCGCAGCTTCCTGGAGATCCACCTGGCCAAGACCCGGCGCACCATGCGTCGCACCGGCGGAACGGTGCCGCATCTGGTCACGACCAGCTTCATGACGCACGCGGCCATCGAGCGGCACCTGGCGCGCACGGGCAACTACGGGCATGACGGCCCGGTGGTCCTGTCGCCGGGTCAGTCCATCGGCCAGCGGCTGATCCCGATGGCGCGGAGCCTCTCGTTCCTCTGGGAGGAGACGCCGCACGAGCTGCTCGACGAGAACAAGCAGAAGGTGCGCGACGCCGGCCGGCGGGCGATCCTCGACTGGGCCCGGACCAGCGGCGAGGGGGCCGACTACACCGACAACCTCCCCTGGCAGCGGTTCAACCCGCCGGGCCACTTCTACGAGGTGCCCAACCTCTTCCGGAACGGGGTGCTGGCGCGGCTGCTCGACCAGCAGCCGGCGCTGAAGTGGCTGATGGTCCACAACATCGACACCCTGGGCGCCGACCTCGACCCGGCCCTGCTGGGGCAGGCGATCGAGTCCGGGTCCACGCTGGCCTTCGAGGTGGTGCCGCGGCGGATCGACGACCGTGGCGGCGGCCTGGCCCGCGTCAACGGACGGGTGCGGTTGCTCGAAGGGCTGGCCATGCCCCGCGAGGATGCCGAGTTCCGCCTCCGGTACTACAACACGCTCACGACCTGGGTCGACCTCGACAAGCTCCTGCTCGCCTTCGGCCTGGAGCGCACCGACCTGAAGGAGTCGCCCGAGAAGGTTGCGGCCGCCGTGCGGGCCATGGCCGCCCGCGTGCCAACCTACGTCACCATCAAGGACGTCAAACGGCGCTGGGGGCACGGGCAGGAGGACGTCTTCCCCGTCGCCCAGTTCGAGAAGCTCTGGGGCGACCTGACCGCCCTGCCCGACCTCCCCTGCGCCTACCTGGCCGTCGATCGCCGCCGCGGCCAGCAGCTCAAGGACGCCGCCCAGCTCGACGGCTGGGCCGGTGACGGCTCCCGCGACCATGTCCGGAATCTCTGCGACTTCGATCCTGCTCCCGTTCGCTGAGGCTCTCGCGGATGACGCACGGCCGCGCCCCGGGAACCGAATCCGGGACGCGGCCGTGTCGGATTGCGGCTCCAGCTGGCGTCCTGATCAGGACGGCGAGGCGAGCAGGTCATCCATGCGGCGGACGATATCCTTGAGGTTGGCCAGGTCGCCCATGCCGACCTCGGCGGTGATCCAGCCGCTGTACTTCACGTCGATGAGCGCCTGCCGCACGGCCTTCCAGTTGATCTCGCCGCCCTCACCGAGCTTGTAGTCGAACCGCTTTGACTTGGCGTACTCCTTGATGTGGATCTTCGCGATCCGGCTGCCCAGCTCGTGGATCCACTCCTGGGGGTAGCCGTACTCGACCACGTTGCCGACGTCGAAGTACGCCTTCACCCAGGGGCTCTGGAACTCGTCGATGTAGCGGGCGAACTCCGGGGCGCTCAGCAGGAAGCGGTTCCAGACCTCCTCGATCGCCAGCGTGATGCCGTGCTGCTCGGCCAGCGGGATCAGCGGCTTGATCTGGGCCTGCGAGCGCTCGTAGGCGTCGCGGTGCGAGACCTCGGTGGTCACGACCGCCGGCACGATCAGGACCGTGGTGCCGCCGTACGCCCTCACGTCCAGGATCTCCTGCTTGATCGCGGCCACGCCCTGCGCAACCACCGCGGCGTCGGGGTGCGAGAGCGGCTTGGCCCAGTGCACGCCGCCCGAGACGCCGTGCACGACCAGGCCGGTCTTGCCGCAGGCGGCCTTCACCTCGGCGGCGTCCAGCTCGTTCGGGCTGATCAGCTCGACCCCCTCGAATCCCGCCGCCTTGAGCATCTCGAAGGTCGGCAGGATCGGGCCCTTGGTCTGGCCGAGCATGAACGCCTTGCGCCACTTCAGCGGCTCATCGGCGGGTGTGGCGGCGGCGCCCAGGGTGGGTCGGGTCGCGGCCAGCGTGGCGGCCACGCCTGCGGTCTGGAGGAAGCGGCGGCGGTCGATCGGTTGCATGGCAGGGGACCTCGTCGAGCGGGGGTCATCGGGAGGGACAGGCGGGCGATCCGGGCATCGGACCGCGTCCGGTCGCCCATCAGCGGGGCGACTCATCGCGGGGAATGGGTTTGAGGCGCAGGTCGCCGAAACCGGCCTCGTGCAGGCGGGCCAGGAGGCCCGCGAGCCGATCATAGGGCGTGGCCGGGTCAACGGCCAGCAGGACCTGGGCCTCGGAATCGCGACGCGCCAGGTCCTGAAGGGTCTCGCCGAGGTCCGGCTCGGCGACCGCCCTTCCGGCCACCTGCACAGCACCGTCCGCCGCGAGCCGGACCTCAACCCGACCGGGACTCTCCGCCGGTCGGTCGGCCATCGGCAGGGCCAGGCCCTCGATCGGGAGCTGGGCCCCCTCCCGGATCGCGACGAACCCGAATTCCCGGCGCTGGAGAGTGACCAGGCCGCTGAGGAGGTCCTTCCCCTCGGTCCAGATCCGCCCCTGGAATTCGAGGCTGGAGCGCGGGAAGTCGATGGCGAAGCGGACCTGATTCGGAGCGTCGCCGCCGACCTGGCCACTGACCGGGTACGAGGCACCGGTTTGATCGGACCGGAACCGGCCGCCGAGGCGTCCGCCGGCCTCGGCCTTCAGCTCGAGCAGGCCCGACCACTGACCGTTGGCGGCCAGGTGATAGCGGCCGGACACGTCGGAGGGCTGCACCCCACGGCCGGCGGCGGGCCTGGCGGCGGCGGGACCCGTGGGCTGTGGCACCTCGTCGATCAGGAAGAGCCGGGCGGTGTCGAGGGCGACCAGGCGACCGCCCCCCTCGGCGCTGTACTGGAGGTCGCCCCCCTGTCCCTCCGGGACGATCTGGCCGGTGTCCAGGTCGAGTCGGAAGCCGTCGAACAGGACGACGTCCTTGCCCTGGGCCAGCCGGCTCGTGGCCGGCCCGGCCTCGAACGTTTCGAGCCGCTCGACCACGAGGATCGGCAGCGGATCGCCGCCGTGCGGGGACTTGCGGAACGCCGGTGCCACCCGGAGTCGGGCTGGGTTTCCCTCGGTGGTCCGGACTGCCAGCACGGCGGCCCGCTGGTCCTTGAGGACGCGCGGCAGGGCGCCCAGCTCAGGAACGGTCAGGCCCTCCCGCCCCCGCGTCTCGGGCTCGCGGATGGCCCGGTTCAGCGCCGGACCGTCGAAGCGATCGAACTCATCGGCCCGAGCGGCCGCCGGCGCGAGCAGCATTGCGGCGAGCAGTCCCGGAGTCAGGCAACGCGGAGCAATCGGCATCGGGTCAATCTCTCGCGAGGCCAGGGAGTCCGGTCCGGCACCGGCACCGGCTCTCACAAGGTGACGGACCCGCGCGGCGGTCGCAAGGGCGAGCCGATCCTGGCGGTCGGTTGACCCTCATGGGCTGATCGCCCTAGAATTCGGCCGCCATTGGCCCGCGAGTCGCTGACTCAAGGAGTGGTGTTTTACCGGCCGACCCAGGGAGAACCGTGCCATGCTGCTGCACTGCACCGACGACGGCCCCGGGCCGGTGGTGGTCCTGCTCCACGGCTTCCCGCTCGACCACACGATGTGGGACGCCCAGCGCGGGCGGATCGGCTCGGTCTACCGCGTGCTCTGCCCCGACCTGCGCGGCCATGGCCAGAGCCCACTCGGCGACGACGGCGCCAGCGTCGATGCCATGGCCGACGACGTGCTCGAGACGCTCGATCACCTGGGCCTGAGCGGCCCGGTCGTCCTGGGCGGTCTCTCGATGGGCGGGTACGTGGCGCTCTCGATCGCCGCCCGCCACCCGGAGCGTCTCCGCGGCCTGATGCTGATCAACACCCGGTCGGCCGCCGACACGCCGGAGACGGCCCGGGTCCGTGAGGGGCTGGCGCAGATCGTCGAGTCCAGCGGCCAGGTCGATCCCGTGGTCGGGACCATGCTCCCCAAGCTGCTCGCCCCCGGGACGGCCGCCGCCCGACCCGACCTGGCGCAGGCCACGTCCGCCGTCATGAAGGCGACCGCCCCCGCCTCGGTGGCCGCCTGCCTGCGAGGGCTTGCCACCCGGCCCGACCGGACGGCGGACCTGTCGGGGATCACCCTGCCGACGCTCGTGATCGCAGGCGAGCACGATCAGCTCATCCCCCGATCCGAATCGGAGCAGATGGCTCGCGCCCTGCCACATGGCGAGCTGGTCGTGATCCCCGACGCCGGTCATCTGGCGCCCCTGGAGAACCCGGAGGCCACCAACGCCGCGATCCTGAAATACCTGGGCAGCCTCGGCTGATCGGGCCCGGGTTCCGGGGGACAGCTCTCGAGAGCCGCCGGGTAGGAGGCCAATCGGGTTGAGTGGGGGCGGTTGATACGTTTGAGCGGTCGAGGGCCGGCGTTTCCGCCCCCACGTCCTTGTGTGCGTTCGTGGGGGTCTCGATAATCTCGCCCTGATCGCAACCCGGGATCCCGCCGCGACCGGCCAGTCGTCGACGGTCACCGCCCGCCCCCCTCCGAGCGCCGAGAGGCCCGCCTGATGCCCGCCCCTGTGCCCGAGTCCCTGATCATCGAGCGTGGGGAACTGGCCGAGCTGGTCGATCACCTCCGCGCCGTCGGCCGTTTCGCCGTGGACACCGAGTTCGTCTCGGAAGACACGTTCGAGCCGGTCCTGGGCCTGATCCAGGTCGCCACCACCGAGCGTGTGGTCGCCATCGACCCCGTGGCGTTGCCGGACCTGTCGGCGTTCTGGGACGTGACGATCGATCCGTCGATCGAGGTCGTCATGTTCGCCTCGGGCGAGGACCTCCGCATCTGCCGGCACCAGGCCGGTCGGCTGCCGGAGCGGGTGGTCGACCTCCAGATCGCTGCCGGCCTGGTCGGCTTCCCGTACCCGATCTCGCTGGGCAACCTGCTGAGCCAGGCGATGCGGGTGTCGGTCGCCGGTGGCGAGACCCGGACCGACTGGCGGCGCCGACCGCTGACCGAGGCCCAGGTCCGCTACGCCCTCGACGACGTGCGCTGGCTGCTGCCGTTGGCCGACCAGATTGCCCGCGAGCTGGCCGAGCTGGGTCGTACGGAATGGGCCGAGGAGGAGTATCGCGGCCTGCTTCGCACCGTCGAGGCCCGGACCGATCCCGAGCGCTGGCGGCGGCTGCCCGGCCTGCATCAGCTCAACCGCCGCGGGCTTGAGACCGCCCGACGGCTCTGGGAGTGGCGGCAAGACGAGGCCAGGCGGGCCAACCGGCCGGTCCGGCAGCTCCTGCGAGACGATCTGCTGGTCGCGATCGCCCGCCGCCAGCCCGGCAACCGTCGCGACCTGGAGGCGCTTCGCGACTTCAACCGCCCGCACCTGCTCCAGCGCTCGGCCGAGATCCTCCAGACCATCGCCGATGCCGCCGCCGTCCCGCCCGACCAGCTCCCCGAGCCCGCCGATCGGCACGAGGACCGGCCCGGGCAGAGCATGGTCGTGAGCCTGCTCCAGGCGACTCTCAACCAGAGCTGCTCGCAGCGCCGGATCTCGGCCGCGCTGGTTGGCTCCAGCGCCGACCTCAAGGAACTGATCCGCTGGCAGGTCGCCGGCCGTCCGACGCACCAGTCGCCCGAGCTGCTCACTGGGTGGCGCGGGGAGGTGTGCGGCTCCGAGCTGCTCGATGTTTTGACCGGCCGTCGCTCACTGCGGATCGTTGATCCGGAGTCCGAGATTCCGGTCCAGCTTGACCCGATCGCGGACGGCCCGACCGGAAACTGAGCGGTCTGCCTCGAACCGGCCCGGTCCCCCGATCTCCTGGAGCTTGTGCCATCATGTCCTCGCCCCGCGTCGTGAGCTGCTTCACCAACTGCTTCGGGGCCGACGGGGTGCGGGCCGCCGCCGAGCGGATCGGGACGACCGGCATCCACCACCTGGAGCTGGCGCTGCGGGGCCACAATTTCGGGGGCCTGGTCATCCCCGAGGAGGCCGTCATCACCGAGGCCGCCGATGACGCCACGGCCGCCGCCTTTGTCGCCCTGCTCGGCACGCACGGGGTCTCGATCAGCGGCTGCAACGTCGGCGGGGCCGACATCCGGACGGTGGCCGGGGTCGAGCTGACCGAGCGGCGAATCCGGTTCGCCCGCAAGTGGTTCGGCGTCGACGTGGTCGTCTCGGGTGCCGGCCAGCCGACCGACGCGGCCGAGCGTGCCACGATCATGTCCCACCTGCGTCGGATCGGCGACACCGCCGGTGCCCTCGGGGTCACCGTGGCCCTGGAGACCCACAAGGGTCCGACCCAGAACGCCGACGCGATGCTGGCGCTGATGGCCGAGCTCGATCATCCGCATGTGCGGCTGAACTTCGACACCGGGAACATCGCCTACTACAACGCCGGCGTGAATCCGGTGGATGAGCTGGCAAGGGTGGCGCACCTGGTCCGGAACGTCCACCTGAAGGACAACCGGGGCGGCCTGGAGGACTGGTACTTCCCGGCGGTCGGTGACGGCGGCGCGGTCGACTTCGTCCGGGTGCGCGAGATCCTCGACGGCGTCGGGTTCCGGGGTGCGTACACCATCGAGATCGAGGGGATCGGCGGCGAGCCCGAGCCGGGGCTCGACGGTCGGGTCGAGCGGGTTCGCCGATCCGTCGAGCACCTCAGGCGCTGCGGTTACTTCGACTGAGCCGGTGCCGGCTGATACGCCAGCCAGAGCGACCGGAAGTACGCCAGCACCCGCATCGGGTCGCTGCTCTCGGGGATCTCGGCGAGGGTGTATCCCTGATACCCCTGCACGCTGAGCAGGCTGAACAGCTCGCGCCACGGGTACGCCTCGTCGGTGAGGTCGCGGAGGTGCACCTCGCGGATCCGGGGCGCGACCAGCGCGAAGGTCTCCTGGATCGAGCCGTCGACGACGTCGGTCGGGTTGGAGTTCCAGCAGATCGCGACATTGGGGTGATCGGCGTACTCCAGGATCTTCGCGACGTTGGGCAGGAGCTGGGTCACGTCGCCGTGCACCTCGACGCGGATCTCGACCCCGAAGTCGTCGGCATCGTCGGCGACCTCGCGGAGCGCCTTGCCGATCCGCTCCAGGGTGGGGCGGAGGTCGCCCGTGCGGGGGGCGCCGTTGGGCCGCACCTTTACTCCGGGCGAGCCGACGTCGTGCGCCAGCCGGACGTACGCCTTGGTCCCCTCGATGTTCTTGCGGACGACCTCGGGGTCGGGCGACTGGTACTCGAAGGCGCTGCCCAGGCCGGCCAGGTCGACCGGCGAGTCGTCGAATCGCTTCCGAACCTCGCGGCGCTGGTCGGGGGACAGGTCGACCTCGACGCCGTGCTTGTGCGTGGTGCGGAGCTCGACGCCGGCGAAGCGGGCCGCCTCCAGGCGCTGGAGGATTGTCGGGAGGTCCCAGTCCTTGGCGATGTTGTAGGTGACCGTGCCGAGCTGGGCGGGCGAGAGCATGGGCGCGACTCCCGGAGACTGGTGACCGCGGCGACGGCGAGGGGCGGCCGGCGGCGTCTCCGTACTCTGCCCGATGGTCCGGGGCGCCACAAGGGGGCGGGCGGGCCGGGGGTCGCCGGCTCATCTGGACGCCGCCGGGCCCGCGGCGTAAGCTACTTGCGTCGCATCGCTCGCGTCGCGACTCCCTGACCGGGTAGCTCAGTCGGTAGAGCAACGGACTTCAACGCAACGTTTGCAACGGAGCCCGGCGCGGGAAGAATCCGAACCGCGCCGTGAGAATGCCGCAGTTTGCTGGGACGCCCTGAGAGCCCCCGACACCACAACGCAGCCGGTAACGGCCAACGTGACGGTCCGAAAAGGCGGGGGATTGGGCAATCAGCAGGCAAGGCTCCGGCGGTTTCGCCGGTGCCAGCCTCAGAGACTCGACGCGGCACGCCTGTGATGGCGGTGGGAGAGTCCAGACCCCAACGGTGAGCCCGCCCCGGCGGACCTCACCGGTCGGTGAAAGCCGATGAGGCAGGTTAATCCGTTGGTCGTGGGTTCGAGCCCCACCCCGGTCACTTCCCGACAATTCGAGACCTTGACCCGCACCGCACCGCTGCCCCGACACGTCCGGCGCTGCGGCCCGGCGCTGAAGGTCGTCCCGGTCCCACGGTCCGGGCGTGATCAGGCCCGGTCGCCCCGACCCTTGCGGGTGGGACGCGGGTCCATGGTCGTCACCTGGGCCAGCAGAGCGGCCAGCCGCTGGCCGGCCGGGGTCGGGCTGGTGGCAAGCTCGGCCATCTCGGCGAAGGTGAGCTGCGGGTCGGGAAACGGCAGCCTGCCGGCCGCCTCGTCGGCGCGCGTCGCCAGCGTGTACCGCCGCGCCTGGAGTTTGACCGTGACCCCGACCCGCTTGAGCAGCTCCAGCTCGCGGTAAAAGGTGCGCAGGCCCAGGTTCAACGCCGCCAGGATCTGTTCGCGAGTCTGGGGAGTCGCCGCCAGGCAGCCGACCAGCCGGTGGAGCCTGGCGGCGCGTGCCAGCGAGATCTGGACTGCGGGCCGCCGGCGTTTGGGACTGCGCTGGCTCACGAGGCACGCTCCTTCTCGTCGGCCGCGCGCACCCGAGGGTGCGCCACGATGCATCCGATCATGCGAGTTTCGATTGTGCCGATTTTCCGGAATGGTTCAAGCACATGGGTGGCAACGCCGATCACTAGCGATGCGTTGACGGGCGAGGCGCCCCGGGTCGGCCATCCTGGGCCGGCGATCGGTGTGCCTCCGTCCGAGCCCTTCGCGGGGCATGCCCCGCCATTCCGGGAGCCTGGTCCATGTCGAATCGTCGTCAAGTGCGGTCCCTGAAGCCCGGGGCGGAGTCGCTCGAGACGCGTCAGCTCCTGGCGCGCACCATCTCGGGTATCGATCTGGACGGCGACACCTGGACGCTCCGGCTGGTGGGGGCGGGCGACCTGCGCGTCACGCAGCAGCCGGCGACCAGCACCGGCGACCCGGTGGCGCTGGGGCAGCCGGGGCTGATCGACACGATCACGCTCACCGGCCCCGACCCGCTCCAGACGCGGCTGATCGGCACGGTGCAGAAGGCCGCCGGCGGCGACGGCCGGGTGATGTTCCAGAACCTCGAGGAGATCGGCGGCCCGGCCGGCGACCGGCAGCGGAACCTCGGCATGTACGCGATCGACATGCCGCACTTCTGGCTCGGTTACACCGGCTTCGGCAAGCCGCCGGCCTCGGGCCCCACCCCCTCGACCGGCGACCCCAGCAACTCCGCGGGCGCGATCGACGTGCCGGACGGCCTGGTGACGCTGCGGTTCGGCGGCGTCGACACGACGTTCACCCGCCCCGGTGGCTCGCCGCTGAATCAGAACAGCCAGGACGACCAGTTCTTCGTGAACCTGGGCGTCCCCTACACCCGCGGCACCAGCATCATCGTCGACCGCGTGATCACCGATGCCCAGGCCGCCAGCGGCAGCGGCACGTCGGCCATCCCGGTCACCCAGGACAGCGTCAGCTTCAACGTGGGTGGCCGCCTGAACGTCTTCCAGGCCAACGAGATCGCCGGCAATGCCGCCCTGCCCCCGGGCCAGTTCGCCAACGTCTCGGCCAACACTTCCGGGCGCGGTGGGACGTACGTGATCTCCGGCTCGGGCATCCCGCCGTTCATCACCTCGACCCAGACCTCCGGCGGCGTCACCGGCCAGATCGGCTTCTTCCGGGTTGGCGGGAACGCCACGAATCTCTCGACGATGGTCTACGACACCAGCGGTGCCAACGCGAAGGTGAGCAACTTCTATGTTGGCGGCGAGACGAACAACGTCCTGCTGATCGCTCCCAACGGGGCCCGCAACGTCGAGTTCGGCAAGGGCATGGACCGCGTCGAGATCAACACGGCGGCCATCGAGACCCTCCAGGCGAACCGGGGGGCGACCAGCTCGCTGGTGGTCGCCACCGAGCGGATCGGCCAGTTCACCTCGGGCGGTGACGTGGTGAACACCCAGTTCTACACCGGGTATCCGCAGCTCTTCCCGAACATGATTCAGGGGGCTCGCGGCATCGGCACCGGGTTCACCGGGGTGGCCTACGTGGCGGCCGTCGCGCCCACGCTCCCGAGCCGGCCGCAGTCCGTCGGGGCCATCGGCAACGTGCTGATCGCTGGCGACGTGACCAACTCGATCTTCGTCGCCTCGGTCGACCCGTACCAGGGCAGCTACGACTCGCCCAACGCCCTGTTCTTCCCGCACAGCGTGATCAAGGCGAAGGTCGAGGGTACGATCTCCAACCCCGACATCACGCCGTTCCAGCCGGGGCAGGCGTTCTATGCCAAGGACGTCCGGCTGACCCGCGGCCCGGTCGTGCCGCCGGCCGTGCCCGAGCTGCCCTTCCCCCACCCGAACGCCCCGCCCCGGGGTCACCGGATCGCCAACCGGCTGCTGCCGAACACGCCCCCCCGGCCGATCGTGACCACGACCGCGGCCGCCGTGCCGTCCGGCCCGCAGGCCAACACCACCACGCGGCTGGCCAGCGGCAGCGAGTTGGCCGACCCGAACGCCACGGTCTGATCGGCCAGCGATCCGACCACGACGTCCACCCAGGGCGATTCGCGGCGGGGCTCAGGCCTCGCCGCGGATCGCCTTGTCCGCGATGTCGCGGCGGTAGTGGGCCCCGGCGAACCGGATCGCCCGCACGGCGTCGTACGCTCGCGACTGGGCGGCTGCCAGGTTGACCCCCAGCGCGGTGACGCCGAGGACGCGGCCGCCGTCGGTCACGACCCGCTTGTCGCGGCCCGGGGTGCCGTCGCTGCGGAGGATCGTGCCGGCGTGAAAGACCTTCACGTCCTCCATGCGATCGGCTTCCTCCAGGTTGTTGATCACCCGTCCGCGCTCATAGTGCCCGGGGTAGCCCTCCGACGCCATGACCACGGTCACGGCCGGCCGGGGGTCCCAGTCGAGCTCGACCGATTCGAGTCGCTCGTCGATGACGGCCTCGAGGACGTCCAGCAGGTCGGATCGCAGCCGCATCAGCACCGACTGGCACTCGGGGTCGCCGAAGCGGACGTTGAACTCCAGGACCTTGGGCCCCTGGTTGGTCAGCATCATGCCGGCGTAGAGCACGCCCCGGAAGGCGCGTCGGGCCCGCTTCAGGGCATGCACGGCGGGCACGAGGACCTTCTCCTCGACCTCGGCCATGATCTCGGGCGTGACGATCGGGGCTGGCGAATAGGCGCCCATGCCGCCAGTGTTCGGGCCCTCGTCGTGGTCGTAGGCCCGCTTGTGGTCCTGGCTCGATTCGAGCGGGATGATGGTCCGGCCGTCGGTGAAGGCGAGGATGCTCGCCTCCTTGCCGTCGAGCTTCTCCTCGATGATCATCCGATCACCGGCCTTGCCGTAGACGCGGCGGACCATGATCTCGTCGATGGCGGCCACCGCCTCGCGGAGGTTCTTGGCGACGACCACGCCCTTGCCGGCCGCCAGGCCGTCGGCCTTGAGGACCAGGGGGATCGGGCGGCTCAGGACGAACTCGCGGGCCTCGGCGGCAGTCCCGAAGACGCGGCGGGTCCCCCGCTCCTCGAACTCGACCTGGACGCCGGGCTCGAGCATCTCGCGGTGGTCGAGGATCCGGTCGATCGCCTCGAGGGCCTCGGTGGCGGTCCGGCAGAGGGTCGTGCGCTGGGTCGACGAGCCGCGGGGGCGGACGACCAGCGAGACCTCGCGGGACAGGACGTAGCGCTCGGCGTCGGGGGCCGAGCGGAAGACGCGGTAGTCGGCCGTCGGGATGCCCGCCTGGCGCATCAGGTCCTTGGCGAAGACCTTCGAGCCCTCGAGCTCGGCGGCGTCGCGGCGCGGGCCGAAGACCCGCAGCCCCTCGCGCTGGAAGGCGTCGACGATGCCGCCGACGAGCGGCTCCTCGGGCCCGACGACGGTCAGGCCGATGCCTTCCTTCCTGGCGAACTGGATCAGCGCGCGGAAGTCATTGACCTCGATCGAGACGTTCTGCGCCTCGAGCGCCGTGCCGGCATTGCCCGGGGCGCAGTAGACGGCGGTCACCCGCTTCGACTGCCGGAGCTTCCAGCACAGAACGTGTTCGCGACCACCCTTGCCGACGACCAGGACCTTCAAGGCTGCACCCCTCCGCTGCGCGGCACCGACCGGATCGAAGGAATCATCTTACGGTCCGCTGGCTTCGCCCGCACAGGGCAAAGGCCCGGCGGCCGATCGCCGGCTGGCCGGTTGTGGCGGTTGCCGCTATGATTGTGGGCTCGCGCGAAGCCCACGTTGTGCCGCCGCGCGACCGCCACGGGGCCCCGGCCCCGACCTCAGGGCGGTCGCCGCCGGCCGGGCGCTCGCCCCCGGAGTTCGACTCGTCCGTTCGGAAGACAGGGTGCTGCCGTGAAGCGCGTTGCCGTCGTCGGGGCCAGTGGTGCGGTCGGTCAGGTGATGACCCGGCTCCTCGAGGAGCGAGGGTTCCCGATCGCCACGATCAAATTCCTCGCCTCCGAGCGCAGCGCGGGCAAATCGGTGACGTTCAAGGGTCAGTCGCACCCGATCGAGCCGATCACGGCCGAGGCGTTCCGCGACGTCGACATCGTGCTCTCCAGCACCCCGGCCTCGATCTCCCGCCAGTGGAGCCCGATCGCGGCCGCCGCCGGCGCCGTTGTGGTGGACAACTCCAGCGCCTTCCGGATGGACCCCGAGGTCCCCCTGGTCGTCCCCGAGGTCAACCCCGGCGACGTGGCGAAGCACCACGGCATCATCGCCAACCCGAACTGCTCGACGATCCAGATGGTCGTGGCGCTCAAGCCGCTGCACGACGCC
>CAZUZD010000099.1:0-19076 GCA_964624465.1 uncultured Isosphaeraceae bacterium | reverse complement strand
CCAGGGGGTTGCGCAGCTCGTGCGCCAGCATCGCCAGGAACTCGTCCTTGCGGCGGTCGGCCTCCTTGAGCGCCTCCTCGGAGCGGACCCGCTCGGTCACGTCGCGGGCGATCTCGCCGGCACCGACGATGCGGCCGTCGGCGTCGCGGATCGGGTTGAAGCGAAGGTCGAAGACCCGGCGGGCGCGGCCGGGATCGCCGAACTCCATGGTCACCGTGACCGACTCGCCGGCCAGGGCCCGGCCCCAGAGCTCGACGGCATTGCGCTGATCTTCGGGCAGGTGCGCCAGCGCCTCGATCAGGCTGCCGCCGACCTCCGCCTCGGTGCCGAAGACCCGGAGGAAGTCGCGCCGGTAGGCGGCGTTGACGACCGTGAAGCGGTAGTCGCGGTCCAGCGCCGCGATCAGCTCCTCGGTCCCCTCGGTGATCCCCTCCAGCAGGTCGTGCGCCGCCTGGAGCCGGCGCTCGCTGCGGCGGATGGCCGCCTCGGCGGCGCGGCGCTCGGTGATGTCACCGATGGTGCCGTCGAGGCTGCTGAGCCGGCGAGCGGCCCCCTCGCCGCGGAAGCTGCCGCGGCCCACGGCATGCACCCAGCGCACCGAGCCGTCGGGATGCACGATGCGGTGCTCGATGGAGTACGGCCGCGCGAACTCCGGGGACAGCGCGGCGGCGACCTCGGCGCGCACCAGCTCGCGATCCTCATCGAAGACGCGCGCCAGCGCCTCCTCGTAGGAGATCTGGTCCCCCTCGACGCCGAAGATCACCCGGAACCGCTCGTCGGTGTTGAGGGCCCCGGTCGCGGGGTCGATGTGCCAGGCGCCCAGGCCGGCGGCGTCGAGGGCGAGCCGGCGCTGCTCGGCCAGGTGCGCCAGCTCCTGCTCGGCCTGGATCCGCGCCGTGGCGTTGCGGAAGTAGATGGTCACCCCACCGCTGGCGACCGGGTAGGCGTGCGTCTCGTACCAGCGGCCGTGGTCGGGATAGAAGCCGGTGATCGACGCGGTGACCCGGTCGCGCGCCACCCCGCGGAAGACCCGCTCGAACTCGCTGCCGTCGAGGCCGGGATACTCGTCCCAGAGCACCTTGCCGAGCAGATCGCCGGGGGTGCGGTCCAGCAGCGCCTCGGCCTGGTGGTTCACGTAGACGAAGCGCCAGTCGGGGTCGAGGGCGAAGAAGGCGTCGGTGATGCTCTCGAGGATCTCGCGGCCGCGGGCCTCGCTCTCACGGTGCAGGGCCTCGGCCCGGCGGCGGTCGGTGATGTCGGTGCAGGCGCCCGTCATGTAGGACGGCCGGCCGTCGAGGTCCCGGAAGGTCCGCCCTCGGTCGTCGAGCCAGCGCACGGAGCCGTCGGGCCAGACGACCCGGAACTCCATGGCGAAGTCGGCGCCGTGGTCGCGACACAGCTCGCAGCGGGCCACCACCTCGTTGCGATCGTCCGGGTGCACCAGCGCCAGGAACTGCGCCAGGCTGCGCACCGCGGCACCGGCGGGCAGGCCGAAGAGCCGGTCGAGCTGCTCGTCCCAGTCCAGGGCGTCGGTCTGGAGGTCCCAGCGGAACGTGCCGGTGCCCGAGGCGGCCAGCGCGGCCTCGAGCCGTTCGCGGCTCTCCCGGAGCTCGGCCTCGGCACGCTTCTGATCGTCGATGTCGGTGCTGGTGCCGAAGATCCGCCGCACCTCGCCGTCGGGGGCGGTGAGCTTCTGCCCCCGGGCCTTGAACCAGCGGTAGACGCCGTCGTGCCGCCGCAGGCGGTACTCCAGGTCGTACTCCGACTCGCCCTGGATGAACCGGTGCCACTCCAGCTCGGCGCGCGCGCGATCGTCGGGGTGGATGGGCTCGAGCCAGTGGTGGCCGTGGTGCTCGGACTCCGGGACCCCGGTGTACGACTCCCAGCGCCGGCTCAGGAAGTCGCAGCAGCCATCGGGCTGGCAACTCCAGACCAGTTGCGGGATCCGGTCGGCCAGCTGGCGAATCCGCGCGAGCTCGGCCAGCCATTCATCGGGTGGCTCGGTCACCTCGGGACACGGCGCAATGCCCCCGCCGTGATTCTCGTGCGTCATGGACACCGGGGTGCAGGGCGGCGGTCCGGCCGACTCGCAGCCCGACCGACGAAATTCTTATACTTACGCCTCTGGATCGACCCGGACGATTTTACCTCCGTCCCGCGAATTTCCACCCGGAAAAAAAATCACGGCCGCAGAGATCCTCGCCACCGAGCAGGCAAGCCGCTGCGCAACCGGACCACCGCCTGCGCCCCTTTCCGGTCCCGGCCCAGGAATCCTGGACCGGTCGCGGATCGCCAGGAACGCACCGGCTCCCGCGACGACCGCTCGCGGCCACGCGGCCAACTCCTGTGACAGTCGGCGTTCCGGCCGATGACGCCCGGATCGTGGCCCCACGAAGCGCCGGGGACGGACCGTTCCGCCGCGTTCAAATCCGGCCCAGGGGGAGCGGGCGGGCATCTGATGTGCGTCTGGATCGACCTCAGACCCGTGTGGTGAGCGAGGCTCCTGGAGACGCCACGGCCGCATGGGCTGGACCTGTCAGGGACATGGGATGCACCGCAACTGCTCGTCTCGCGCGACGTGGCTCGTGCTCGGATGCCTCGGGGTGATTTCGCTGGTCGGCTGCGACGCCGGCC
Organism: uncultured Isosphaeraceae bacterium; assembly: GCA_964624465.1. GTDB lineage: Bacteria > Planctomycetota > Planctomycetia > Isosphaerales > Isosphaeraceae > CAZUZD01. The sequence continues at coordinate 16,442 of CAZUZD010000099.1, read as the reverse complement.
CGGCCGAGAAGGCCGGCGCGCGGGTGGACGCCGCCGCCAGGGACGTGCGCGACACGGTCGATCCGCCCAACGGTCCGGTCGAGGCGGCCGGTCGCAAGATCGACGATGCCACCGGCCGGAATACCCCCTGACGACCGGCCCGACCCCACTGCGGGCATTCCACCCAGAGACCCGGAGGTCAGCGATGGACTGGAATCAGATCGAGGGCAACTGGAAGCAGTTCAAGGGCAAGGTCAAGGAGAAGTGGGGCGACCTGACCGACGACGACCTCGACAAGGCCGCCGGCAAGCGCGACCAGATCGTCGGCCAGATCCAGGCCCGGTACGGCTACGAGAAGGATCGCGCCGAGCGGGAGCTGGACGAGCTGACCCGCACCTGGTGAGCCCCGCCACGCCGACCTCCCCCCGCAGCGACCCCGCCCCTAGCGCGGCGGCTCGCCCGGCCCGGGGAGGTCGGTCCCGGGCTCCACATACACCCGCCCGGCGAGCGACTCCGGCAGACACCGCATCTCGCGGCGCGCTGCCGGATCGTCGTGGGCGTAGCGGTAGCCCTGGCCGTACCCCTGCGACTTCATCAGTTTCGTCACGGCGTTGCGCAGGTGCAGCGGGACCGGCTCGCGGGCGGTCGCCGTCGCGTCCTCGGCCGCCGCGAAGTACCCGCGCTTCAGGGCGTTCGATTTGGGCGCCCTGGCCAGGTAGACCGTGGCCTGCGAGAGGGGGTACAGCCCCTCGGGCAGCCCGATGAGCTGCACGATCTGGGCGGCGGCCGCCGCCTGCACCATCGCCTGCGGGTCGGCCAGGCCGACGTCCTCCGAGGCCAGGATGCAGAGCCGGCGCGCGATGAACATCGGGTCGGCCCCGCCCTCGATGAGCCGGGCCAGCCAGTACAGGCCCGCGTCGGCGTCGGAGTTCCGCAGGCTCTTGATCAGCGCCGAGGCGAGGTTGTAGTGCTCCTCGCCCCCCTTGTCGTAGGCGAATCGGGCCCGGCCCAGCGACTCGGCCAGGGTGGCCTCGTCGATCGAACGGACCCCGTGCGCATCGGGCTCGGTGGCCAGCGCGGCGGCCTCGAGCGCCGACAGCGCCACCCGGGCGTCGCCGCCGGCGCCCCGGGTCAGGCGATCGACCAGCGCCTCGGGCAGGGTGACCTGGAGCCGGGCCAGGCCCCGCTCGGGGTCGGCCAGGGCGCGGCCGACGATGGCGGCCAGGTCCGACTCGGTCAGCGGCTGGAGCGTGAGCACCCGGGCGCGGGAGAGCAGGGCGGCGTTGACCTCGAACGACGGGTTCTCCGTCGTGGCGCCCACGAGCGTGACCGTGCCATCCTCGACGGCCGGCAAGAGGGCATCCTGCTGGGCCTTGTTGAAGCGGTGGATCTCGTCGACGAACAGGACCGTGCGCACCCCGCGCCGGCGGTCGCGACGGGCGCCCTCGATCGCCTCGCGGAGGTCCTTCACGCCGGCCAGCACGGCCGAGACCGGGACGAAGCGGGCCCCGTCGCGGTTGGCGAGCAGCCGGGCGAGGGTCGTCTTGCCGGTGCCGGGCCCGCCCCAGAGGATCAGCGAGGGCAGGCGGCCGCCCCCTTCCAGCAGGCGCCGCAGCACCCGGCCGGGTCCGATCAGGTGCGGCTGGCCGGCGTACTCCTCCAGCGTGCGGGGCCGCATCCGCTCGGCCAGGGGCGCCTCGGGATCGATGGCCGAGAGCTCGTCGGGCCCGGTCACCCCGCCCGAGACCGGCAGCTCGTCAAAATCGTCAGGGTCGTCGAACAGCCGACCGGAGGTCTTTCTGGCCATGATGCGCCGCCTCGCATACCGCGGACAACCGGACGGCTCGGCACCCGACCGCCGGGTCCCCCCGGCGCCTCGCGCCTCGATCCCCCTCTCCATCGGCCGGCCGGGGCCCGCTGCACGAGCCGTGCCGGCTGAGGTCCCGCAACCGGCCGCGACGGACTTGTGTCCGAAGGGGGCGATCTGGTCTGCTGGGCCGGCCGGCGAGGGCCGGAGGACCCGAAGATGGGCGGTGCGTGATGGCGGGATCGAACGGGACGGCGACGCCCACCGGGACGAGTGGCGACGAGACGCCGGCGATCGAGCTCCTCGGGGTCGTCAAGCACTACGGCGCGGGCGGGGCCGACGTGCCGGCGCTGCGAGGGGTCAACCTGTCGGTGGCCCGCGGCGAACGGGTGGCGCTGCTGGGCCGCTCGGGGTCGGGCAAGAGCACGCTGTTGAACCTGCTCGGCGGCCTGGACCGGCCCACGGCCGGCTCGGTGCGGGTGGCGGGCCACGACCTGCACGCGCTCGGGGCCGAGGGCCTGGCCCGGTTCCGCTCGGAGACCGTGGGCCTGGTCTTCCAGTCGTACAACCTGATCACGGCCCGCACGGCGGTCGAGAACGTCGAGCTGCCGATGGTCTTCGCCGGCGTCCCCCGCGCCGAGCGGCGGACCCGCGCGGTCGAGACGCTCGGGGCGGTGGGGCTGGGGGGTCGGCTGGAGCACCGGCCCGAGCAGCTCTCCGGCGGCGAGCGCCAGCGGGTGGCCATCGCCAGGGCCCTGGTCAACCAGCCAGCGGTCCTCCTGGCCGACGAGCCGACCGGCAACCTCGACTCGAGCACAGCGCAGGCCATCATGCACCTCCTCCTGGAGTACCTCGAACGTCACCGCTCGACGCTGGTGCTCGTGACCCACGACGAGGAGCAGGCGCGGCAGTCGACCGGCCGGCTGGTGCGGTTGCGGGACGGAGCCGTCGTCGCCGACGGCCCGGCGCACCGGGGCCCCGTCGGGCTGCCCCCCACGCCGACCGACCCCGAGGGAGCCTGAGCCATGGCCGAGCACGGGGACCTCGTCCGCATGGCGATCGGGTCGCTGGGCCGGCAGCCGGTGCGCACGTTGCTGACGGTCCTGGGCGTCGCCGTCGGCACGTTCGCCCTGGTCTCCAGCCTGTCGGCCGGCCAGGGCCTCGACCGGCTGATCCTCGGCCTGTTCCGCGGCTCGAACGCGCTGCGACAGATCACGGTGTTCCTGGATTATCAGCCCGCCGCGGCCGACCCGACGTACCTGGCCGAACCGCTGGGAGATGTGACCGACGCCGCGCGGAAGCGGCGGCTGGAGCTCGCCCGCGAGCACAAGGCCCCCCGCCAGGGCGGCGCCACGCTCCGGGCGAGCCTGGACCTGGCGGCGATCGCGCAGCTCGGCCGGCTGCCGCACGTCGAGCAGGTGTCTCCCGTGGTCAGCCTCCGGGGCCGCGCGCAGCTCCCGGACTCGGAGGCCGCCCCGATCGCGATCGAGCTGGCCTCGGCCGATCCGCAGGAGCGCTACCGCACCCAGCTCGTCGCCGGCCGGCCGGTCAGCGAGGCCGAACCGCTGGGCGTGGTGGTGCACGAGTACCTGCTCTACCGCCTCGGCCTGACCCGCGACGCGGCGGCGACCTCGGCGATCGGCCGCACGATCCGGTTCGAGCATGTGGTCCGGCGCAACGACGGGCCGCCCTCGCTGGCCCGGGTCCTGAGCCAGACCGCCAACGGCTTCCCGCCGGCGGAGCTGCGCGCCCTGCGGAGCCTGCTCGGCCGGCTGGGCGGACTCCTGAGCGTGCTGCCGCTGCCGGCCGAGGAGCAGGCGGCCCTGCAGCGGCTCCGCCAGAACCTCGACCCCGAGGCCGAGCTGCCGGGCGCGGAGCACGATGCGGAGACGTTCACCATCATCGGCCTGATGCGCGAGAAGGACGCTGCCGAGACCAAGCTCCGCCAGCAGGACCTGTTCGGTCACCACGGCCAGGACGCGGAGATCCTGATGGCGCCCCGGGCGGCCGCGGCCTTCGCCTTGCGGAGCCCGAAGCTGGTCCAGTCGGGGCTCAACAACGCGATGATCACGGTCGACCAGATGGCGAACGTGGGCCCGGTGATCACCGCGGTCGAGGCCCTCGGTTTTCGCACGAATTCCCTGATCCGCATCATCGAGACGGTGCGGATGAACGTGATGCTCGTGAGCCTGGCCACGGCCTTCATCGCCCTGGTGGCCCTGGCGGTGGCGGCGCTCGGGATCACGAACACGATGATCATGAGCGTGCTGGAGCGCACCCACGAGATCGGCGTGATGAAGGCCGTCGGCGCCCGCGACGGCCAGGTGCGGACGCTGTTCCTGATCGAGGGCGCGGCCATCGGCCTGCTGGGCGGCGCGCTCGGGGTGGCGCTGGCCTGGCTGGCGGCGATCCCCGGCGACGCGGTCGCCCGCTCGATCATCCGGGCCCAGGTCGATCGGCCGGTGACCGACTCGATGTTCGCCTTCCCCCCCTGGCTGGTGCTGGGCGCCCCGCTGGTGGCGGTGCTGATCACGACCCTGGCCGCCCTGTACCCCGCCAACCGGGCGGCGCGCATCGACCCGATCGTCGCCCTGCGGCACGACTGAGCCGGGTCAGCGCGGCGCGGCGTCATCGAGCCGGTCGACCTCGACGAATCGGGCGCCGTAGGGCTTCACACCCGAGGCGGGGAGCACCGCGACCTCCAGCCGGGTCGGCCCGGCGGCGAGAATCTCGGGCGGGAATGCGGCGGTCGTGGCGTCGGGCGCCAGGGCCAGATCCCGGTCGCGGCCGCCGACCGTCAGCCGCAGCCGGCCACCGCCCGGTCCGGGCGGGTCGAACCGGGCGCGGACCTCGAACCGGGCCGGGGCCGCGACCCGCACCTCCCAGTGACCCAGGCTCGTGGGCGACCAGCCGGCCCGGGGACCGCGCCAGTCCTGGCGGGTCAGCACGGTCGGCCGCTCGTCCGGGGCACCCAGCAGGATGCGCGGCGGATCGACGCCCCGCGTCGTGGTCACGTCCCGAAACCAGGCCTCGTAGGCGCGACGCAGGCGGGCGACGACCTCGGGGTGTTCGGCCGCCCGGTCGTGCTGCTCGAAGGGGTCGGCCGTCAGGTCATAGAGTTCCAGGGGGGCGCCCTGCGGGCCCGGGCCCTCGTTGGTTCCAAGCGGCTGGACCAGCTTCCAGCGCCCCTGGCGGGCGGCGAAGGCGCGGCCCAGCTCCGGCACGTCCCCGCGGTGCCACTGCACGCACAGGGTGCGATCCTCGGGCGGACCTGCCGCCCCGGTCCCGGTCAGGAGCGGCCAGAGGCTCTGGCCGTCGAGGGCCACCCCGGCCGGGGGCGGCACGTCGCAGGCGTCGAGGACCGTCGGCAGCAGGTCGATCACCGCGGCCGGTCGGTCGAGCGTGCGGCCCGCCGCCACGCGGCCCGGCAGCCGCACGAAACAGGGCACGCGGATGCCGCCCTCGTAGACCGTCCCCTTCAGGCCCCGCAGGCCGGCGTTGAAGCGGGGCTGCTGCGGCCCGTTGTCGGTCAGGAACACGACCAGGGTCCGGTCGGCGATCCCGAGCGCCTCGAGCTGGTCGAGCACGCGGCCGATCGCGCGATCGAGGTGCGTGATCATGCCGTAGACCCGCGCCGTGGTGTCGGGGTCAATCGGGCGCTCGACCGGTCGGCCCGCCGGCGGCCGGGCGGAGGCGGCGAAATCGGACCCGTCGTAGGCGGAGCGCTCGGCCTCGGGCACCTGCAACGGGGTGTGCGGGGCGTTGAACGCCAGCATGGCGAAGAAGGGGCGACTGCGGTCGGCCGCCACGAAGCGGATCGCGGCGTCGGCGAAGACGTCGGAGCAGTAGCCGTCCGCGCGCTCGGGCCGGCCGTTGTGCAGGAGCAGGGGGTCGGTGTAGCTCGAACCGCCGGGCTCGGGCGGGTCGGACGCCTGGCCGATGCCGCCGCCGCGGTGCACCAGCGACTCGGCAAAGCCCTGGTCCTGCGGGCGCATCGGGGCGTTGTCGCCCAGGTGCCACTTGCCAAACAGGCCGGTTCGGTAGCCGGCGGCGCCCAGGACCTCGGCGAGCGTGACCTCCTCCGGATCCATCATCGCGCGGCCCAGGTACGTGTCGACCACGCGGGTGCGGTAGTTCGACCGGCCCGTCAGCAGGCTCGCCCGGGTGGGCGCGCACACCGGCGCGGCCCAGAACGCGGTCAGCTCGGTCGACTCGCGGGCCAGCCGATCGAGCCTCGGCGTGCGGAGGATCGGGTTGCCATGGGAGCCCAGGTCGCCATAGCCCTGGTCATCCGTGAGGATCAGCAGCACGTTGAGCCTCTCGGGCTCAGCCGCCGGGACGGATCCCGGGGCCAGCAGCCCCAGCGCCAGCGTGACCCGGATCCGCCATCGCGACATCGACGTGCCTCACGGCCAGGGGAGCAGGGCGAGTTCCCGCCGCGCGACCCGCCCGGACGGCGGGCCACGCGGCCGGGTCGGTCACTTGCCCTGGGTGCTGAGCTTCACGCGACCCAGGTACATGTCGGCGGTGATGTAGAGCGTCGAGCCGTCGTCGCCCCAGCCGCAGTTGGCGGTCGCCTCGCCGGTGGCGAAGGTGCCCAGGTGGGTGCCGTCGGGCGCGAAGACGTGCACGCCGCCGGGCCCGGTGGCGAACAGGTTCCCCCTGGCGTCGAGCTTCAGGCCGTCGGGCAGGCCCTTCTTCCCCTGCTTGACCCACGGCGTCGAGTCGAAGAAGACCTTGCCAGCGCCCAGGCTGCCGTCGGCCTGGATCGGGAACGTCATCCACACGGCCTTCTCGGGGTCGGAGTTGGCCACGTACAGCGTCTTCTCGTCGGGCGACAGGCCGATCCCGTTGGGGCGGCTCAGCTCCTTCGTCAGGAGCGTGACCTTGCCGTCGGGCGCGAGCCGGTACACGCCCTGGAACGGCAGCTCCTTGGTCGGATCGTCGGCGCCCCTGGGCAGGCCGTACGGGGGGTCGGTGAAGTACAGGTTGCCCTGGCGGTCGTAGGTGCCGTCATTGGGGCTGTTGAACTTCTTGCCCTCGAAGGTGCCGGCCAGGCTGGTGAACTTGCCATCGTCGAGACGGGCGACGCGGCGGTCGCCGTGCTGCATCAGGACCAGCCGGCCCTGCGGGTCGAGGGTCAGGCCGTTGGAGCCCGGCTCGCCCCCGCGCTCGACCGGGCCGGTGTAGCCGCTGGGCTTGAGGAACGGCCGGACGCCCCCCTTGGCATCCCAGCGGTAGACGACGTTTCGCGGGACGTCGGAGAAGAGCAGGTAGCCCCCCTCCTTGTTCACCCAGACCGGCCCCTCGGACCAGTCGAAGCCGTCGGCCAGGCGCTCGACCTTCGCGTCCTTGGGCACGATCGCGTCGAACCGCGGGTCGAGCCGCTCGATGGTGCCGAGCGTGGCGTCCTGCGCGTGGGCGGCTGGCCCGAGCAGCAGGGCGGCCGGGATCAGACGGAGGAGCAGGCGGCGGGTGCGTCGGATCATGGGGTGAACCTGGACCGGAGGAGAGGGAGTGACGCGAAGTTTGGGCGGTGTGATGGTCGTGCCCGAGCGGGTCGAGTCCGGACCGGATGCGGGATCGGGATCGGGACGGTGTTTAGCCGGCGCGGCGGCCGATCCGCACCTGGGCAGTGGCCGGGGCACGACGGTGCCCGGAGTTCTTCTGTCATATCGGCACCGCCCGCGCCTGGCAATGATGCGATCCAGCCAACCCGCATGCCCAGCTCCCATCCCTGCTTGACGACGACCTCCGCATGCCCCCCGACGCGCTCCCGACGGTCCCGCGACGCGCCGTCACACTTTAGCATGACTCATCTAACCCCCGATCGAATCAGCGGTTTCGACACCCTCTCCTCAAGACTGCTCGCGCGTGCGCGCTTGACCCCGTTCCCGCGATGCTTTGCCCACGCGGGATCCTCCCCGGACATGGCCCCAATCGCCACCACCCTCGCGACTCGGAATCGAGCGGCCCTGCGCGCGGAGGAACCAGGCGCGAGGCCCACCACCCCGGTCTTTCGAAGAAGCCGGTCGGTTGGAGTTGCCATTCCGGATGCCGAGGTTTGCACACGGTCTCCGAGCGGGTGTGGTGGCCCCCAGGGTCACGGGCTCGACTCGGGATGTCGGGCACCCGATCCTGCTCCACACCGCACTGGTAGGGGTCGACTCGGGACGCGGCACAAGACTTCAGCCTTCCACCGATCCGGTCGGTTCCGCGGCTCTCGCTCCAGGAAGCCGTCGCGGGCTCGTCCGACCAGCGCAATGGGACTAGCCGTATTGCGCAACGGCTGACGCACGGATCCGCAACGGCGGAAGCTCTTCCTCAGGGTCCGCTCCGAGGCTCATTCTCCCGGCGTCCGCGCACGCCCCGCGCCAGCCAGGCGTTGAACGTCTTGACGTGACTGGGCTTAGGTCCTTGGTCCGTTCCGGTCCCCGACCAGACCCCACCCAACACATGCCGATTCAATTCGGCCAGCCGGCGACAATGCCATGCGCCAAGAATTGAAATGCTTCGTCCGGGTGAGATTGCTTTGGCTCTTAACACCGGTGTACCCTTCGTCCCCGAAGGCGTCGATGCCGGACATGAATGGGTGGCTGGTGCAAGGCTGTTGATGTCGGCGATCTGGTCCCCCCCGGCGCAACTCGAGCCCCTTTACCACGGAGATTCGTAGCCATGATCAATCGCATCGTTCTGACTGCCGTCGTGCTGGCCACCACCTTGGCCATGACCCCGGCTCAAGCCGGCATGGTCAATTACACCCTGGACGGCGGCACCATCAGTGGCACGTTGAACGGCACGCCGTTCACGAACGCGCACTTCACCATCACCGCCACTGGAGACACCAGCAGTGTTGTCACGGGAGTGCTCGGTCCCGGCACGTTGTATTCCCTGATTGCGTCCTCGACGATTTCCATTGACGGCGTGGGCTCGGGGATCTTCAGTTCCAGCACCTTTGGACCCAGCTCGGTCCACTATCCCTTTCCCGGAAATGATCTTTCCGGTTTTGGCGATGCCTCGCAGCCGCTCGCATTCACGATCGACGCCGGTTCCGCGGCCAACGACCTCCAGACTCTCGGGACCGTCAGCGGAAATCTGATCGCCGTGAACACGACGTACGGAACCTCCGCCGGCGATCTGATCATCACCAATTCAGGTGGCATTGGCAGCTTCACGGTTTCCGCCGTACCGGAGCCGAGCACGCTGATGAGCAGCTTGGTGGCCATCGGTGCTGGACTTGCGGCCGTTCGCGCGCTTCGGGTTCGCCAGGTGACTGGGTGAGTTCCGATCGACCAGAGGTTTCCTGGAAATCGTGGCATGGGTCAGTGACGCATCGCACCTCCACGAGGGCGGTCCACTGACCCATGTCTCATGGGTCCGGAATCCCGATTGGGGATCCAAGCCGTGGCCCAGCGGCGCTCAGAATCTGGGGACCTGACTGGCATGACATCCGATGTGATCGAATCCGATCCGGGTCGCCAACCACCACACCTGGTGAACGCTCACAAGTTCCGGTGTGTCGCCACCAGTGAAGCGGGCGCCAAACGCATGATAAAACGTAAAGTTTAATATATAATCTTATTATCGAATTTTCATAATTTTTCTTTCGGAATTGCTTTGAGATGATGGTCCGGGATTGGCAGGGGCGGGGGATGGCTCGCCAGCGGGGCGGGGAGGGGGGAGAATGGTCAACGGCGAACGGGTCAGGCGGGCGTTGCGGGGCTCGCTGCTCTGGAAGGAAAAAGCTGACGCGGGAGGGTGAGCGATGGCCAGGGCGTCCAGAGGGGGCCGACTCATCGTGCTGACCGGGGCCACCCGGGGGCTGGGCGGGGCGCTGGCGGTCGAGTTCGGCAGAGCGGGGCATCAGGTCCTGGGGTGCGGCCGATCGGCCGACCCGGCGGCCGTCGGCGACTGGCCGGGTGGCCCGCACGAGCTGGCGGCCGTCGATGTGGGGGACGACGCGGCCGTGGCCGCCTGGGCGGCCGACCTCATCGACCGGCATGGGCCGCCCGACCTGCTGATCAACAACGCCGCGCTCATGCTGGCCAATGCGCCGCTCTGGTCGGTGTCGGCGGCCGACATGGAGCAGATCGTCCGGGTGAACGTCCTGGGCCTCACCAACGTCATCCGCCACTTCGCCCCGTCGATGGTCGCCCGCGACGCCGGCGTGATCGTCAACTTCAGCTCCTACTGGGGGCGTTCCGTCTCCCCCGAGGTCGCCCCTTACTGCGCCACCAAGTGGGCCGTCGAGGGGCTCACGCGGGCCCTCGCCCAGGAGCTGCCTAAGAAAATGGCCGCCGTGCCGTTGAACCCGGGGATCATCGATACCGACATGCTGCGGACCAGCTTCGGACCCCAGGCCGCCGGGTACATCGCGCCCGACGCCTGGGCCCTGGTCGCGGCGCCCTACATCCTGAGCCTGGGGCCCGCCCAGAGCGGCAAGCCGCAGACGGTGCCCGGCCAGTGATCAGGCGTCCGGGCGTCGATGGTGTGACCCTCGTTCGACCGCAGCCCAGAAGCGAAGGACCGAACCGTGTTCCAGCACCCGAAACGCCTACTCGTGGTCGTCGGGGCCCTGATCGGCCTGGCCGGTGGGGTCCTCGGATTCCTGCTGATGACCCCCGAGGGTCAGGAGGCCTTCTTCGGCCCCCCGGGCCCGTCGCGGTCCCGGGGCGCAGTCCAGGGGCTGGTCGACCGCCTCAAGGGGCAGGAGACGTACACCGTCGAGCACACCGACTACCGACCCGAGGCCAGCGCCCTCGACCAGCTCATGCAGGATGACACGCTGGCCAGCAAGCCCGAGGCGTTCGACCCGGAGCTGGTCCATCGCATCGAGGTCGACGGCTGGCGGGTGAATCTGAGCGGCGCGGTGATCCGGCTCGACGTGCCGATGGTCCGGCCCGATGAGGATGCCCGGCTGCTGACGCTGCACCCGTCCTACCAGGCGGCGTATCGGGCCGCGAAGCAGGCAGGGAACTCGCTGGAGGTGTACCTGCCCTCGGTGAACCTGATCGACGGCCTGGCCAAGCAGTTCGACGACGGCCTGTACGCCGCGCTCGACCAGGCGTACTACCAGGGCCTCGGCGAGGCGCTCCACGGCCATGTGAGCCTGGTCCGTCGCCTCCACGACGCGGTGCCGCCCGAGAGCCCGGCGCGGCCGTTCCTCGCCGCCGCGCTCGAGCTGGCCGACGTGCGGGTGGAGGGGGGCGACCCCGCGGCCCGGCAGGCGCAATTGCGGCCGTTCCTGGGCAACCCGGTGCTCTCGAAGCCGATCGGGTTCTACACCTGGAACCCGACGCTGGAGGGCTGCTTCCGGTTCCTGCGATTCCTCCAGCGGCCGCTGAAGGGCGCCGATGCGGCCATCGGGACGGACCTCGCCGCGGCGCTGGCGAACGATGAGGCGCTGCGGGCCGATTACGTGAAGGCGGCCCACTTCTACGGCACGCTCACCAACCCGCTGAAGGCCCGCACGGTGGACGCGCTGCTCGAGCCCGCGACCGGCACCGACGACGACGCCCGGCCCGTGGCCCTGTTCCCCGCGTCGGCCTCCCGCGAGGGGGAACTCTTCGAGCGGCTGTTCCCGGTCGGCCTGCCGCCGGGCGCCGACCTGATGCGCGAGCTGATCACGGCCATCCGCTCGGGCCAGGTCGATCTGACCCCGCGCCCCGACAGCGGCTGGTACGACTATCAGGTCCACGCGCTGGAGACGCTGCTCCTGCCCGAGAAGGGCCGTGAGTCGGCGAAGCTGCTGCTGACCGCCGGCTACAAGAAGCGGATGCTCGAGGCGTTCAAGGCGCTGATGACCAAGCGCCGCGAGACGCACGTGCGGCAGCTCGACATCCCGCTGGCCGCCGCCGCCATGCCCCGCGAGCAGCTGAAGATCCGGCCCCGCCTCCGGGTCGAACCAGCCCTGACCTACTACCTGCGGACGGCCCGCGCGTACGCCTTCCTGGCCAGCTTCCTGGACAGCGAGGTGGGGGCCGAGACGCTGCAATCGCTGCACGGCCTGACGAAGGGCGGCCCGCGCCCGAGCGACCTGCGGACCGAGCTGGCCACGATGCGCGACCGGTTCTACGGCTTCTACCTCTTCGGCTGCGAGGATATCGGACTGGCACCCGAGTTCCTCGACGGCGAGACGGTCGACCGCGACCACTGCGAGACGCTGGCCACCCAGTGGCTGAAGCAGCCGTACGACGACGCCGACCTGGCCACCGACACCCGCGTGGCCGTGCCGATCTACTACGACCCGACCCGCAACGTCACCCGGCTCTGGATCACGCTCGGCGTGCGGATGGCCCGGCTGGAAACCAGCTTCGCGAGGCTGCCCAAGATCCGGTCGGCCGAGGGGGACGGTTCCTGGGAAGACGTGAAGCCCTTCCAGGCCGAGGGCCAGTCGTATCTGATCCCGGTCGACGAGTTCGCCGAGGTCGAGCTGAACGGCCCCCGGGTCCTGACCCGCGACGAGCTGCGGGCGCTCTGCGACCAGCACAAGACCAAGGACGCGATCCTCAAGGCGCTTCGCTCGCAGTGACGCGCCGTGGGCGCCGGCCTTGATGTGGTGGATGGAGCCGTTTTCCACGGCGGATTCCCCCCACAAACCACCGCTCTGAAGTCGGGCGGATCAGCGAGAGCGTCCTCCGCCGCGACGGGTCGGAGGCGCTCTTTGGACCGATCGGATGGGCCGCGTGATCGGCCCTCGTCCGGGCCCGGCGGATGACGCTCCGCTGATCCGCCCTACGGGAAGGCACGATACGACGACGCCCGCCGGGCTCCCAGAGGGGTACGGCGGGCGTCGTTGTGTTCCTGGGGCTCCCCGGTAGGCCGATCAGACCTCCGCCTTCTCGGGGCGGAGCACGCGGCCGATCTGGCGAATAGCCTGGCGGAGGCGCTGCTCGTTCTCGACGAGGGCGAGCCGGAGGAAGCCCTCGCCGGCCTCGCCGAAGCCGCGGCCGGGGCTGACGACGACCTCGGCCTCCTTGAGGAGCTTCATGGCGAAGTCGACCGACCCCATCTTCGAGCGCCAGGGCTCGGGCATGGCGGTCCAGACGAACATGCCGGCGCGGGGCGGATTGACCTCCCAGCCGATGCGGCGGAGGCTGTCGACCATCACGTCGCGGCGGCGCTGGTACTCGGCGACCTGGGCCTTGCGGCCCTCCTCGCCGTGGCGGATGGCGACGATGGCGGCGATCTGCACGGCCTGGAACAGGCCGTAGTCATAGTAGCCCTTGATCGCCTTGAGGGCGCGGATGGCCTCGGGGTGCCCGGCGGCGAACCCGACGCGCCAGCCGGCCATGTTGTACCCCTTCGACATGGTCGTGAACTCGCAGCCCACGTTCTTGGCCCCCTTGGCGGCCAGGAAGCTGGGCGGCTCGTAGCCGTCGAAGCCGATGTCGCCGTAGGCGAAGTCGTGGATGACCAGGAACTGGTACTTGCGGGCCAGCGCCACGACCTCGTCGAAGAACGCCGGCTCGACGACGGTGGCCGACGGGTTGTGCGGGAAGTTCAGCACCAGCACCTTGGGCCGGGGCAACAGCCGCTCGCACATCAGGGCCACGTCACCCAGGAACCGCTGCGGGTCGGTGATGTCGATGGCGATCGCGTTGGCGTTGGCCAGGGCGACCGAGTGGGCGTGGATCGGGAAGGTCGGGGCCGGCACCAGCGCCGTGTCGCCGGGCCCGAGCAGGGCCAGGCACATGTGGCTGAACCCCTCCTTCGAGCCGATGGTGGCGACGATCTCGGTGTCGGGGTTGAGGTCGACGCCGAAGCGGGTCTGGTACTTCTTGGCGACCTCGCGCCGGAGGTTGAAGATGCCGTTGGCGACCGAGTAGCGGTGATTCTTGGTCTCGCGGGCCGCCTCGCAGAGCTTGTCGACGACGGTCTCCGACGGCGGGTCGGTCGGGTTGCCCATCCCGAGGTCGATGACGTCGGCCCCGGCGACGCGCATCTGGTACTTCATCTCGTTGATCTTGCCGAACAGGTACGGCGGCAGGTTCCGCACCCGGGCCGAGACCTCGAGCGAGAACGGGCCACCCTGGTCGGCGCCGGAGCCGTCGTTCGGTTCGAGGTCGAGTTCTGGGGGTTGGCTCATGGCACCGGACGCTCCAGCCTGGGCCGCGCGGGAGGACGCGGCCGATCCCTGCTCCAAGTCATGGGGAACCGGTCCTCGGAGACGCGTTCCCTCGCGCCCGGGCGGCCCCCCTGGTCGGCGCAACCGGGGCGCGCCGCCAGAGATCCCCCAGCATAGCCGACCCGGTCGCGGTCGAGAATCTCGATTATCGCCCGGCCGGCGCGGCCCCGGCGGCCGGCCTCAGCCGCCAGGACTCGTCGAAGAAGTCGGCCGCCACCACCTTCCCCGGCCAGCGGGCGTCGGGTGGGGTGTTCAGGTCGATGATCGCCCAGTCGGGGAGCTTCGGGGTCTGCCGGGCGTTGTTCAGGTAGTCGTATTCCCGGAACGTGAAGCCGCTGTTGAGCACCACATAACGCGCCGGATTCAGCGGGTTCGGGGCGACCAGGATCGCGGCATGGTCGGCGGCCGGATAGCTGGCCTCGCCCACCCGGATCGCATCGGCCGCCCAGCGAATGGCGAGCTTGTCGGCGATCCGCTTCAGGACGGCGTTGCTGGCCGGGTCGCCCCAGAGGACGAGGTTCGAGCCGGCGATGTCGGCGTCGGTCACCTCGGTGTCGGCCTTCACCCGGGGCGTGCCCCGGAAGTGCCGCCGCCACTCGGTGATCGCCCGGGTCTGCTCGGCCTGGACCCAGGCGCCCACCTTCGGGTTCGCCGCCGTGCCGGTGGGGGTGACGATCAGGAAGCTGTCCAGGAAGGCGTCGTCGATCGGCCCCTGGAGCCCGTGCTGCTTGCGGGGACCGTCGGCCGGCAGGGGGCCGAGCTTCCACTGGGTGCCCTCGCGGTGGAGCTGGCACTTCCACGAGCGGTCGGACTGGTGCGAGGGCCCTTCCAGCTCCTGGCCGTCGATCGCGAGCGGGATGGCGACGTGGCGCACGACCACGCCGGCCGCGTCGTCGGGCGCGTCGAACGGGGCGCGGCCGGGGGGGAACTCCAGGGTCAGAGCCCGCACGTTCTCGGTACGGACGGAGAGCGTGGCCGAGCCATCGAAGGTCGCCGTCACGTTCGCGGCCTTCCAGTGCTCGCCGAGCGCATCGACCGTGACCCACGCCGCGCGGTTGTAACGCAGGGTGTAGGTGGTGAACGTCAGCGTGCGGGGCACGCGGACCCGGCCGACCTCGGCCAGGGCATTGAGCCGGGCCTCGACCTCGCGGGCCGAGTCGGGGTGGTACTGGTGCGCGGTGTCGGGGCCGATGACGTGCGTCAGCTCGATCCCGAACCGCGCCAGGGCCTCGGCCATCACGTCGGCGGCCTGCTTCTGCTTGTCCTTCGAGCCGCTATACGCGACCGTCGGCACCAGCCGCAGGTTGCCGGCCCACTGGTCGCAGTCGTAGAGGCTCCAGAGGGCCTTCTCGTACCAGGGGGGCGAGAGCGTCTCGTTCTGGAAGACGTCGAGGAACCGGGGCGTCTCCGAGAACCCGGCGCCGGGGTTGGCGGCGAACCAGCGGGCGGGGTCATGCACGGCCAGATGCCAGGCGGCGGCGCCCCCCATGGAGAAGCCGCGCACCGAGACGCGGTCGTCGTCGATCCGGTACGCGGCACGGGCAGCGTCGAGGGCCTCGTAGACGTCGACCTCGCCGGCGAGCTTGAAGGCGTTGCAGTAGCGGCCGTAGGGGTGCAGCACGAAGGTGTCGGCCGGCCGGAACTGGCCCGGCTGGGTCATCCGCTCGTGCACGAAGTTCACCTCGCTCAGGGTCTCGCCACGGCCGTGGAACCAGAGGTCGACCCGGTACCGGGCCTTGCCGGCGGCCGTGTACGACTCGGGCACGACCAGGCCGTAGGGCTGCACCGAGCCGTCGATCTTCGAGCGATAGCCGCGCACCACCAGGCCGGTCTGCGAGGTCCAGGGCGCCTGGCCTGCCAGCAGGGCCTCGGCCCGCGCGGTCCCCTCCTTCAGGATGAGCCGGGCCTTGTCCAGCTCCTTGCCGTCGAAGAACTCGCGGTAGGTCAGGGCGTCGTGGACGGCCTTGTGGAAGACCTCGACGTCGGGCAGCAGCGCGGCGTGACGGGGCGACTTCGCGGCCTCGGCGCGGAGCCGGTCGATCCGCTCGGCGAGGCCCTTGAGGCCGGCCTCCAGCTCGGCGCGGTCGGCCTCGGGCACGTCGATGCCGGGTTTCGGCACGGGCCGCACCCGGGCGGACTGGTTGTCGGTCGGGCCATCGACGGCCCGGACGGCCGTGGCGGCGAGCAGCAGGCCGGGGAGGAGACAGAGCAGGGCGGGTCGGGTCACGTCGGCGGCTCCGATCGGTGCGGCCCGGGAGCGGGCCGGCCCCGTGGCGGGGTGGGTCCCGAGTGGAGAGCGGCGGCGGCCGGCCCCGGACGGTTGGCGCGGCATCCTAACCGATGCACCTCGGCTGCGGAACCGGCGACAGGCCCGGGCGTTCGGCCCCCTTGCCGACCCTCGCCTCCCGCCGGCGGGCCCGCTAGAATGGCTCGCATACCCCGGGCGTCGGCCGTGCCGGTCCCGGGCCACCGCCCGAAGTTCCACCCGCCCCGGCCACCCCCCGACCGGCCCCCGCCTCGCCCCGCCGG